>CAZANP010000036.1:0-18048 GCA_964486555.1 uncultured Thermotoga sp.
CTTTAAAAACCCTCAA
Organism: uncultured Thermotoga sp.; assembly: GCA_964486555.1. GTDB lineage: Bacteria > Thermotogota > Thermotogae > Thermotogales > Thermotogaceae > 4484-232. Next base: position 17 of record CAZANP010000036.1, read on the forward strand.
ACCGCTTTCAAGAAGAATTCTCTCAGCTTCCTTTGGAACCATACTATCGGTTATGACTCCATCAATCTCATTCAGCGTACAGAAAAGAGCAAAGGCTTTCCTCTTGAATTTGCTGGAATCCGTTACGATGAAGGTTTCCTCTGCTATTTCAACCATTTTGTGTTTAACTTCCGCTTCGACGATACTGGGTGTCATGAAACCCTTCTCTGAAAATCCTGTCGTTCCAAGGAAGGCTTTATCCACATGTATCTTCTCAAGCTGCTCCACCGAGAACGGTCCAACGAGTGACAGACTGTGCTCTCTCATGTAACCACCGAGGAGTATCACTTCGTTTCTGGATTCAAGTATCAATTCCGCTATGTATATGTTGTTCGTGACGATTGTCAATCTCTCTAATCCAGATTCTTTAATGGTTTTCGCTATGTAATAAGGGGTCGTCCCGCTATCCAGAATGATCGTTTCTCCCTCTTTTAAAAGGCTAACAGCTCTTTTCGCTATCTCTTCCTTCTCTTTCCTGTGCTGTGACATCTTCTTGAAAAAATCCCATTCGGCCCTGGTTCCATGGGGAAGAATCGCCCCTCCATGAGTTCTTATGAGCTCTCCTATGCTCTCCAAAATCTCCAAATCTTTCCTGATAGTCACTTCGCTCGTTTTGAATATTCTTGAGAGCTCCTTTACCGTTATCTTTCCCTTCTCCTTTAAATATTCAACGATCTTTCTTCTTCTCTCTTCTGCAAACATGGATCAACCACCTTCGCATTCTTTCAGAGTTTTCAAAGCTATCTTTGCAGATTCCTCTGGACCTCCTGGAAGGGGTAAACACTCGACGGAAACGAAACCATCGTACTTTATATCCTTCAACACCTTCATTATCGATTTGAAATCTATGTGACCGCATCCAGGTGCCCATCTGTTGCTATCCGCAACGTGGAAATGATACAACCTCTCCCCAGCTTTTTTAATACTTTCTTCTATTATAGGTTCTTCTATATTCATGTGAAAAGTATCGAGAAGGAGTCCAACATTCTGACAATCAACGTCTTTCAAGAATTTCAATGTTTCTTCAACTGTGTTCATATTATCACACTCATACCTGTTTATTGGTTCCACAACGAGTTCAACATCTCTTTCTTTGGCATAAGAGCAGAGTTCTTTAACTGATTCCACGAGCTTTCCATAGGCCTTTTTTCTCTCTTTTCCGAAAAAGCCTCTTATCAAACCTATTATCACATGTCCTCCCACATTCCTTGCAAAATCTATGTGCTTCTTCAACCTTTCAATCGCTCTCTTTCTCACTTCTTCATCCAGGCTTGAAAGACTGAGTTTATCTGCAAGAAAAGCTTGTCCTGTACCTATCGCTGAAACCTTCATGGCCTCTTTTTCCAAAAGATCCATCAAAGTTTTCACATCGACACTTTCAGGATCTCTTATCGCGATTTCGACGGCGTCATACCCTAATTCTCTCGCCATCTTAACACCTTTCATGAGATCACCTTTGAAAGCGAGTGCGTCGAAGGAAGCATCCGTCGTTGATATAACCAGTGAATATTTCATTCTTCCACCTCCTTATTTGGTAACCCCGGCTGCTGCAGCTATTATATCCATCACTTTCTCAGGTGTGACATCTTTTTTATCGTAATCACCGATCTTTTCACCCTTCTCAAGAAGGACCAATCTATCGGCCACTTCGTAAACATGATATATGTTGTGGGTTATGAATATCACTGAAATTCCTTGTTTTTTAGCTTCCAGGATATGTTCAAGAACCCTTCTTGTCTCTCCAACCGAAAGAGCAGCGGTTGGCTCGTCCAGTATGAGAAGTTTTGCACCAAAGTGGATAGCCCTTGCGATCGCGACTGCCTGTCTTTCTCCCCCAGAGAGGAACGCAACCGTTTCATCGGGTGACCTTATGAATATCCCAACGTCCTTTAAGACTTCCCTTGCGATCTTTTTCATCTTTCTAACATCGAGAACTTTCACAGGTCCGATTTTTCGGATGATCTCTCTTCCAAGGAAGAAATTTCTCCAGATGGGCATCAGATTGACGAGTGCAAGATCTTGGTAAACCGTCTCTATTCCCACCTTTCTAGAATCCCAGGGAGATTTGAAGAAAACCTTCTTACCTTCGAAATATACCTCCCCTTCATCTGGTTGATGGTACCCAACGAGAATCTTTATGAGTGTTGATTTTCCAGCCCCGTTATCTCCTAAGAGCCCCACTATCTCCTGCCTTTTCACATGGAAATCGACACCTTTTAAAGCCTGGACCCTACCAAAACTCTTCTTTATTCCCCTCATCTCAACAAGATATTCGCTCATCCCGCCACCTTCTTTCTTATCCTCGCGTTTATTATCGCTGCTATCACAAGAATCACTCCTATGAAAGCTCTGTACCAGTAGGCGGGAGCACCTGCAAGAACAAGACCGCTTCTCACCATACCTATCATGAAGGCACCTATGAAGGTTCCTAAGATACTTCCGTAACCACCTGTTAAAAGTGATCCTCCTATAACCGCTGAAGCTATGGCTTCAAGTTCCATACCCTGTCCGAGGGTTGGATCTATCATTTTGAACCTTCCAAAAGTGGTTATACCGGCTATTCCAGCAAGAAGGCTACTTATCATGAAGTTTACAAGCTTCACTCTCTCGGTTGGTATACCCAAAGCTTTGGCGGCACCAAGATTTCCTCCCGTTGCAAAGACCCAGTTTCCATAAGTTGTCCTCTCAAGGATGAGACCAAAAACGATAGCAAGAACGATGAACCAGGCTCCAGAGTATCTCAAATCCCCCACAAGACTCCCTCCGAAGAACTTCAAAATCTTACTACTCCTTTCGAGTATTATGGGAAATCCTCCGGTGACAGCAAGGAGGATCCCCCTCCAGAACATCATCGTTCCAAGCGTTGTTATGAAGGACGGAATGCCGGTTTTGAGGGTTACAAAACCGTTCAGAAGGCCAATACCTATACCTGCAAGTAGAGAAATCAAGAGAGAAAAGCCACTTGGCACACCATGATTCATCATTATAGCCATTATCATGGGAACGACAGCGTATGTTGATCCAACGGAAAGATCGAACTCACCTGAGATCATCAACATCGTTATTCCAATGGCGACTATCCCAAGCTCTGAAGCCATGGTGAAGGTGGATGCAAGGTTTTCAACACTGAGAAATCTTTCCGATATGAACATGAAAAGCACGAAGAAAACACCGACACCGATGATGGCACCAAGCTCCTTGAGCCTCAATATCTTCATCAAGAAGCCCTCAGCTTCTATCTTTTCAGCCCCCACTCACAATCCCTCCGATTTAAAAGGGGGAGGAGAGCCTCCCCCTCTTTTTCATCTGTATCCCATCTTCACAGTTTTTTCAACGATTTCAACGTTGGTCTTATCGACAATGGAAGGTCCTGTTAGAACCTTCTCATGTGGTATAAGACCGTACTCTTTGTAGAGGTACAGGAATACAACGGGAAGGTATCCCTGAAGGTACTGTTGCTGGTCTATGGTGAACATCACGACTCCTTTCTTTATGGCATCCGTTATTTTCGTTGTTAGATCTATAGCCCCTATCTTAACTTTCCCTACCAGTCCTTCCTCTTCGACTAGCTGTATGGCAGGATGTGCCCCAAGGGGCCCCAGAGTGAATATCGCGTCGGTATCTGGATGTTTCATGAGGTAGCTCTTCATTATCGTTAAAGCTTTCGTTGGATCTGTGGTTATGTCCAGTTTCTCGACAGGTATGTTCTTTTCAGAGAGAACATCCATTATACCCTTGGCCCTTGCTTCCAATCCCACATGCCCCGGCTCATGAATCGCAACGACGGCTCTCTTTGGTGTGAATTCTTGGAGCATCCTTCTCGCAGCGTAGACTCCCGCAAGGTACTCATCCATGCCGACGTATACAAGATACGGTATAGCCTCTTCAGGAGGTCTCGTGTCTGGAACGTTTATTGCGACAACAGGTATTCCCATCTTTATGGCTTTTCTCAGTGGTTCATCAAGAGCAACGGGATTTGTTATCGTGACGATAAGACCGTCTGGTTTTCTGGCGATGGCACTGTTCACAAGATCGATGAATTCTTTCAAAGAGTACTTCTCAGGACCCAAGTAGATAGCCTCAACTCCGTACTTCTCAGCCGCATCCTTCATACCTTTCATGACGACTCCCCAGAATGGATCTGCAGGACCTCCATGAGACACCAGGTAGAACGTGTACTTGGAAAATCCAAGTATTGCGACGATCAGGAGTATCACGAGGAAAAACTTTCTCATAAGGCATCCCCCCTCAGATGGACTATCCGGCGCGAGTGCGCCGGATTTTCATCACCAAAGATTTCCAATTGTATATATGTTTCTCCACCCCTCAGACAAAGGTTCCTTCAACACTGCCTCTACTTCTTCCTTTGGTCTTTGCGTCATCTTCTCTATCGGTGGGAGTTTTCCTGGCGGGAATCTATCCATTATATCTCTGACGAGTTTCTCGAGGTAATCGAGAAGAGCCTCCACTCCCTCTTTAGCTTTGCTCGCATCGGCAAGGGTAGCTTTCCCCACGACTCCTTCAGGATACGCTGAAACTTCGATCGGTCCTCCCCCAACATGACCGTACCATGCTATGGGCCTGTGGAGAAGATTTCCCGCTTTGTCTATATGCCCTTCAGGTAAGAAACCCTGAGGTTGGGTATCGACTGCCCATTCTTGATGAACGAATTCTGGGAACAGCGCAAGACTCCATGAAGTTTCCACTTCGTCTGCGTGGATGAAAGGTGTTTCGTACGGCCCACCTTCCTCTTTGGTCTTGAATTTATCCTGGATAGCGTGGTACCAGTTCAGATTTATTATTATCGCTGGTACCTGGAAAATCTTGGCAAATTTGTGTATAGCCACCGGTATGACGAACTCTTGACCATGCCCGTTGAGCAATATCTGCTTTCTGAAACCTGTGTTCCAGAAACCCGCTATAACACTCACAAGATAATCTATGAAAGCTTCGTCCTTTACAGGAACCGTACCCGGCATTCCTATGTGATGGTACGGATGGTAACCGTACCATATGGGTTCTGCAACGGTACATCCTGTTTTCAGGGCGACCTGTTCTGCCATCCTCGTCACGAGGAATGTGTCTTCTCCGGTTGGAGCGTTGGGGCCATGATTTTCGGTACTTCCAACAGGTATTATTATGAGATCACACTTTCTCAGCCTTTCTTTTATCTCCTTCATCGTCATGGTCTGGTAGTAAACTCCCGTTGGCTTTTCCATGTGTCCTCCTTCAGGTGGTATCTGCCATTTTCCCATCTCTTATCACCTCCTGAAAAACACGTGAGGATCTCCTTTCTCCACTGACTTGTAACACGCATCCACTATTTCTATGGCCCTGGCACCATCGTGAACTGTGACTGGGGGAGTTTTTCCTTCTTTAACACAATCGATGAATATGTTGTCCTCCTCAACGTATCCCCATTTATCCTTGAAATCGACCTTCATGAAATCTCTTATCTCAACTTCTGAATTCAAACCTTTGCTGTAATAAACCTTTTCCATCTCATCGTTTGAAAGCATAACGTGATCTCCGTAAACTTCAACTCTCTCGAAGGGTATCATCCAGCTGGTGTGGGCACTCGACGTGAAGGTTCCTATGACACCACTTTTTGTCTTCATGAGGATTGCCCAATCGTCCAAATCGTCGTAGACGCTCTTTTTAGCGAAAACGTACATCTCTTCAAGATCCCCAAACAGAAATCTCACCATATCAAAGAGATGAAGAGTCGTCTCGAAGAGAAATCCACCGGTGTACTTCCTGTCAGAAACCCATGGAGGATTCTTGAGCTCTCCTCTGTTCATCTTTATTTGGAAAGAGTAAGGTGTCACCTCTCCCTTTTCTATCTTCTCTTTCATGAATTTGTAAACGTACGCGAACCTTCTGTTGTGTCCAACCTGGAAGATGACTCCCTTTTCTTCAACGAGTTTTTCAAGGGCTTTGGCTTCTTCGTAATTGATTGTCATCGGTTTTTCACAGAATACGGAAAAACCAAGTTCAACAGCTTCCGAAGCGTACAAGAAATGTGTGAAGTTAGGAGAAGTTATGTACACAGCATCTATTCCCGCGTCTTTCATATCCTTTAGTTTTTCGAAAACCTTCGCTCCATATTTCTCAGAAACACTCTTTGCCCTGTTTTCGTCTGGCTCGATTATTCCAGCTATTTCCACGTCATCACGACTGCTCAGTATCTCCATATGAATCCCCGCTATGAATCCCCCACCCACAAAGCCAACTCTGACTTTATCCATACAAATCACCTCACGGGTTGAGCATCGTGACTTTCACCAAGGACTTATCAGTTTGAAGCCTCTTTATGTATTCTGGAACTTCTTCGAGGGTGATCGTTTTCGATATGATCTTGGTCATGTCCATACCGGAAGCCATGAGGCTTATAACCCTTGGGAAAGTACCGTGCCCGGAATGTCCTTGAGATCCCACAATCCTTGCTCTTCTAACCTGGAAAACCTCTCCTGTTAAAGGTATCTTGACGTCCGCCCTTGCGACTATGACAACCGTTGCGTTTATCCCCCTTGCTTTCCATATGACTTTTTCAAGGTCGGGCCATATTATCTGAGGAACACCCGTTGCTTCCAGGTAGAGCTTTGCACCCCAACCACGTGTGTACTCAAGGACAGCCTCAACGAAATCTTCCTTTGTGGGGTCTATAACGTGATCTGCTCCCAGCTCAAGCGCTATTTTCCTTCTCACTTCCGAGGGTTCAGAAAGTATCACTTTTGCAGCTCCTGCATGTTTCAGAACGGCTACCGCTGCAAGACCGATCGGTCCTCCTCCAAGGATCACCACGTAGTCTCCAGGTCTTATACCTTCCCCTCTCTCTATAACGGCGTTGTATGCAACCGATGTTGGCTCCACGAGGCTTCCAGTCATGAAGAGTTTGTCACCTTCGTACACACCTTCCAACTCTTTCAGACTCCACAAGTATTTTGCATCGACCTTTATGTACCTTGCGAAAGCTCCATCGACGTTGAATCCGAGTTCATTCAAATTCTCACAATGGTTTGGGAAACCATCTGCACAGTGCCTGCAGTGACCGCACCACAACATCTCTTCAGAAGTTACAGGTTCCCCCACTTCAAATTTCTTGTTCGTCCTTCTGTTTATGGCTTCTGGCCCAACCTCCACGACCTCTCCTGAGAACTCGTGACCTAAAGTTACGGGAAATCCTGTGAGACCAGGGTACAACATGTAACCATCTTCATCGGTTTGTGCCATGTGAACATCGCTTCCACATATCCCACATGCTCTGACCTTTATGATGACTTCGGTGGGCTTTTCTATCTTCGGTTCGGGAACTTCTTCTATTACAACTCTTGGATTTCTCCACACTTTACTACCGAGCCATGTGAGTTTTCCTTCGATATCTTTGTCTCCAAGAACAAAATCTGGTCTGGGATCCCAGTCTGCATGTAGTCTCACAGCTTTCATCGATTAACACCTCCCATCATCCTCTGAACTCGTTTTGAAAATACTATAAGTTTTCACTATTGTAAAATTCGACTTGGTGATTCATTCCCGAGATATTTACGATTATTAACGATTATGTTCTGATTTCTTTCGAATTCTTACGTTTATAAATGATATCTTCTTTGATAAAATCTATAAATGAATGATAAAATTTCCTATGCGAAAAGTTCTACAAAGGTCCCTCTAGGAGGTGAAGAAAATGATCCTCAGCGAAAACATCATAAGTGTCGTTCACTTCATGGCCTTTCCAGGAAGGCAGAATACTGATTCCATGCTCAGAGGAGAACCCGATGAAAGATACCTCATGAATTCGTTGAAGATAATAGCCGATGATCCTTATTTTAAAGGAATAGAGGTTACGAGGATAAAGGATCCCGCCCTCAGGAAGAAAGCGATAGATTTTTTATCCAAAACCGGTATGACCATCTTTTTTGGAGCTCAACCTGTTCAGCTTTTGAACGAGGAAAAATACGACCCGGCGGATATATCTTCCATAAACGAGCTTGAAAGAAAGAATGCGGTTAACAGACTGAAAAGGGCTTTGGAAGAAGCGTATCAATTTGGCGCGGTGTCCTTTGCTTTCATAAGTGGGAGGGATCAAGGACCCGATGTGAGGGAAACTGCAAAACTTGCACTCATAAGATCCATCGTGGAACTTGCAGAATACTCCAGAAACTTGGCGAAAGAGTTCAAAAGAGAACCTGTAAGGCTTGTTCTTGAGATGTTCGATAGAATAAACGATCCGAGGGGAAGATTCGCAAACCAACTCATCGGACCAACTTTCGAAGCCATAGAGATAGCAAGAAGGATCAGGGACGAATACGAGATACCGGAATTCGGACTTCTCTACGATCTCTCCCATATGTACCTATTGAGAAACTACTACATAAGGAAAAAGAAGGTTGATATAAAGATCGGAGAAGATGAAAACGTTCAGGAGATCAAGAATGTAGTTGTAGAAGAAGAGATCGAAGAACCCGAAGCTCCCGTTGTTCTCCAGTATCTGATGCCTTACCTCGTTCACGTTCACATAGGAAACTGTGTTCTCGATCCCAACGATCCAAGGTATGGAGATTCCCATGCGAGTTTTGCTTATCCCGGTGGTGCCATGAAAGTCAGGGATGTCGCAAATTTTGTGAAAGCGCTCCACGAGATGGGATACAAAGGCCCCATAGGTTTTGAGATAAGGCCGTACGATAGGGAAGGTAGTGTTCCTGTTCTGCAGCATGCAAAAGCCTTCTTCGATGACGCGAGAACCTGGCAGGATGTCATATACGGAATAGGTGGGTTCAAATTTGCAACGAGGGAATATTTTCCGGAATGGGCATTCTACAGGTTAACCGATATAAGGATAAATCATCCAGAGATAGCAATTGAGGAGTTGAAAAGTAGAAAGAAGAGGAAGAAACTGACTGATGATGGATACCTCGTCCTCCTCGCAGCAGATCATCCGGCAAGAAGGGTAACGAGCGTTGTGAACGATCCAACAGCCATGGGAGACAGGCTGGAATACCTCGGAAGGGTTGTGAGGGTTCTTGCAAGTGGCTTTGTTGATGGAGTCATGGCAACTCCTGACATAATAGAGGAACTTGCCATAATAAACCACCTGTTCAAAGAGGCAGGGAAGGAAGGTTTCCTCGATGGAAAACTCGTCATAGGCAGTATGAACAGATCTGGCCTTTCTGGAACGTACTACGAGATGGAAGACGATCTAACATCTTACACACCGGAAGATATAAAGAAGATGAATTTGGATGGTGGGAAACTCCTTTTCAGATTGGACACGGGAAGGTATTCCAGATTCTCGATAAGAACGATGAGGTACTGCGCTGAAGCCATGAGAAGAATGAACGATTACGGGCTTCCCGTGTTTCTGGAACCTCTCCCAGTAACCAGGGAGCGGGAGGATCAACCTTACAGAGTGATCATGGATCCTGAAGAAATCATAAAGATGGTCAACATAGCGAGTGCCATGGGAGGAAGCACCTTGAGAACATGGATAAAGATACCGTATCTGCCAAGTTTTGACAAGGTAGCAAGAAGCACAACGCTTCCGATACTCATACTTGGAGGGGAGGCGACGGGAGATCCCACAATAACGATAGAGAACGTTTCGAAGGCTTTGGGCAGCGCTCCAAACGTCAGAGGAACTCTGGTTGGAAGAAACATCCTGTGGCCTGGAAGAGACGATCCAAGAGCGATAATAAGGGCGATCTGGGAAGTTGTTCACAACGGTCTCGGAGCAGCGGATGCACTGGAAGTCATGCTTGAAGAGAGAGGGAAAAACCTGAACGAACTCGTGGAAGTCTTTGAAAAGACGCTCTTGTGAAGGAGGGGATATAATGTTCGACATACATGAAAACGGTCTGGTATTCGTCAGAATGGACGATGGTGAAGATTTCTATGAGAAACTCTCCGAAATTCTGGACAAATACAACGTGGAATCCGGAGTAATCCTTAACGGTATAGGGATGCTCCGAGATTTCACGATAGGATGGTTCAACGGCGAAGAGTACGAAAAAGAGACTATATCAACACCTCATGAACTCGTTTCGTTGAGTGGGAATATCTCGATTCTGGAAAACGGTGAAAGGTTCGTTCACATCCACACCGCACTGGCGGGTCCTGACAGAAAGCTCGTTGGAGGGCATCTTTTCGGTGGGACAGTCAACAACACTGTGGAGATGTTCATATACATCCTTGAAGACGTTCAGCTCAGAAGGATTCAAAAAGGAAGCTTCAGATTTCTGTACGGAAGGTACAGGTGATAGCCATGATCGAAGAAATGGAATGGAAACTGGAAAGGTTGAGAACTTTGATGAGAGAGAAGGATCTTGAAGGTGTGATACTCTCGAGGAACGATGATTTCTCGTGGATAACGGCTGGAGGAAGAGGTTGGGTGGCTCGGGGAGCCCTTCTGTCCGTGGCAAGTGTCGTCGTGACACATAAAGAGTTGTTCCTTGTGGCGAACAACATAGAGATGGAAAGACTCTTGAGAGAGGAAGTTCCCGAAGGTTTCGAGCCTCTAGAGTACAAGTGGTATGAGGATCCGTATGAGAAGGTCTTCAAAAAATTCCCTCTAGATAGATTTGGAAGTGACACAGGAGCATACGGAACTTTGGATATATCTTCAGATATGATTCCTTTAAGGTCGGAGTTATCTCCCTGGGAGATAAAAAGGTACAAAGAATACGGGAAAGAGCTGGAAAAAGCTTTTGAGAAAGCAATCCTGTCCTTCAAACCAGACATGAATGAGTACGAAGCAGCAGCTGTTCTTGAAAAAGCACTCGTTGAGAAAGGGTTCAACGTTCCCGTGCTTCTGATATTCTCTGATGAATCCAGAAAGGAGTACAGGCACAACATATTCAGGGATAAAAAGCTTGGAGAAAGATTCTTCGCATCAACATGTGCCGAAAAGAGGGGATTGGTTCTTGCAATGACGAGAACGGCATCTTTCGTAGAAGACGAAGATTTCATGAAGCAACACCTGGACAACCTGAAGATAGATTCTGAGATATTCCTGGCAACGGAAGAAGGGATAACCCTTGGGGAGATGTTTGAAAGGATAAGGAGTATATATGAAAAGTACGGCTACGGCGGGGAATTTGAAAAGCATCATCAAGGAGGTCTGATAGGTTACAACCCAAGGGAAGAGATAGCGAAGGAAGGCTCGAAAACGATCCTCAAGAAGAACATGGCTCTTTGCTGGAATCCAACGATAACGGGAACTAAAGCCGAAGACACCTTCGTATTGGGTGATACCTTCGTTACCTTTACCGATGAGAGTGAATGGCCCATCGTGGAGGTTGAAGTATCTGGAAGAGTCGTTAAAAGGCCTGGTGTAAAGATTTTGGGGAGGTCGTGAAATATGCTGATAAAAGGCGATCTGAAAAAAGGCTGGAATGAACTCGTTAAGAAAGGTGACATGGAATTCCTAAGATTTGGTGTATTGATCCTTGGAAAAGATGAGGAAGAGGTTATAAAGCTTTCAGATGAGGAGATGGGGCTCGTACTTCTGTCAGGAAAAATAACCATAGAGACTGATGGTGAGGTATTTGAAACAGGTTACAGAAAGGATGTGTTTTCATCGGAAGCTTGGGGTTTCTACTGCCCACCTGGGAGAAAGGTCACCCTGAAAGCATCATTTGACAGTGAAATAGCGATAGCTTTTGCTCCATCCAAGATAGATGCTGAACCAGCTTTTGTGAAACCAGAAGATGTGAGGATAAGGCGTGTCGGCATATGGAATTGGAGAAGGGATGTAAAAGACATAATAGACAACAGAATCAAAGCGGAAAAACTCCTTCTGGGAGAAACTGTAAATCCTCCTGGAAACTGGTCGAGCTGGCCACCACACAAGCACGATGTGGACGATCCACCGAATGAGTACAGAATGGAGGAAGTATACTTCTTCAAGGTGAATCCACGAACCGGTTTTGGTATTCAAAGGATATACAACCATGAAGATCTCGACGAGGTGTACGTCGTTCGGGAAAACGACACCATTTTGATAAAGAAAGGGTATCATCCTGTCGCTGCGGCTCCGGGGTCTCAGGTTTACTACCTCTGGATTCTCGCCGGTGAAAACAGAATATTACTGCCTCATGACGATCCCGATTGGGTGTGGCAAAAGCTCGAAGAACCTCTTTTGAGAGAAATAATGAGGTAAACATCTTCATCAGAGGGGGGATGGTTTCATGAGGAAGTTCTTCGTATTCCTTATGGTAGTGCTGTTGCTCACGCTGAGTTTTGCTATGGAGAAGAAAGGTGACGTCATAATACTGAAAGCAGCGGACGACCATCAAAAGGGTTATTCCACGGTCGAAGGACTGTACCTTATGAGCAAGCTCGTTGAAATGTGGACCAACGGAAGGATCAAGATCGAGGTCTATCCAGGAGCTGTCCTAGGATCCGAAAAAGAGACGATAGAGCAGACGCAGATGGGAATAATCGATATAAACAGAACCTCCATCGCTCCTCTTACCGCGGTTTATCCAAAACTGTCGGTTTTCGCCCTTCCATACATATTCAAGAGCAGAGAACACATGTGGAAGGTTCTTGAGAGCGAGATAGGCCAGAAGATGTTGGAAGAGCTCAAAGCAGTTGGACTGGTAGGACTTGCCTACATGGACGCAGGTGCAAGAAGTTTCTACACTGTCAAAAAGCCAATTCTATCACCGGATGATCTGAAAGGACTTAAGATAAGAACGCAAAAAAGTCCCGTCATGATGGACATGGTAAAAGCAATGGGAGGAGTTCCCGTTCCTATGGCATTCGAAGAAGTATACAGTGCTCTCCAGACGGGAGTTATAGATGGTGCTGAGAACAACCCACCGAGTTACTACGAGACCAGCCACTACGAGGTTGCGAAATACTACTCCCTCGATGAACACGCCATGGTTCCAGAGCTCCTCTTCATGAGCCTCAAAACGTGGAACGCTCTATCACCCGAAGATAGAGAGATAATCAAAATGGCAGCTATAGCGGCTCAAGAACTCCAGAGAAGATTGTGGCTCAAAGATGAAGAAATCGCCCTTGAAAAAGTCAAGGAAGCAGGATGTAAGATATACCATCCAAAGAAAGAACCATTCATAGAAGCTGTTAAACCGGTCTACGATAAATATGCTTCCAAGTACAAAGATCTCATAGAACAGATAATGAAAATGGGAGAAGAGTGATAGATGAGAAGGATCTTCGAGATAACGGATAAAGTGATCATAAACATTCTGGGAGTTCTTCTGATATTCCTTGTCATCCTCACCTCCGCCCAGGTGACTCTGAGGTACGTTTTCAACTCTCCTCTGCCCTGGGCGGAGGAGTTTATCGGCTTTCTGATGATATATTTCGGTTTGATCGGAGGATCCTGGGGAATAAAGCACTCCATACACATAGCCATGGAGGTTTTCGTGAAGAAGTTCATGAAAAAGGCGATGAAATTCGTCTATATCTTGGAGACTCTCTCCTATGTCTTTCTGGGGATAATGGAAATAGTGTATGGAGTGAACATAATGAAACTCACTGTTTTCCAAATCCTGCCAGCAACTGGAATAAAAGTATCTTATTCGTATGCAGCACTGCCCATAGCAGGTGCTCTCATGCTCTTTTTCGCATTTGAAAGACTCGTCGAGATGAAAGGGGAGAGGGCATGACCGCTGCTGTGATTCTCCTTGTGTCTTTCTTTGTACTCCTGTTTTTAAAGGTTCCAATTTCTTTTTCACTGGCCATATCCTCTTTTATAACGACCTTTTACCTCAAGATACCACCGATGGTCGTGGTCCAGAAGATGTGTGATGTTCTCGATAATTTCTCTTTGATGGCAATACCGTTCTTCATACTCGCAGGGCAGATAATGGCACAATCGGGGATAGCAAGGAGGCTCGTTGATTTCTCCAACATCTTGGTTGGTAAGATGAGAGGGGGTCTTGCCATCGTCAACATAGTTGCGAGCATGCTCTTTGGCGGTATGTCAGGATCTTCTGTTGCAGACACGGCATCCATTGGATCCATCCTAATACCCGAGATGGTGAAGAAAGGATACGACAGGGATTATTCAATAGCAGTGACAGTCACGTCTTCAACACAGGGTTTGATAATCCCCCCAAGTCATAACGCCATAATCTATGCTTACGCCGCCGGTGGGCTGTCGATAGCCCGTCTTTTCCTTGCAGGAGCCATTCCCGGTGTTTTAATAGGTCTTTTCCTTCTGATACCATCTTACTACATAGCGGTGAAGAGGAACTACCCTGTGGGTGAGAGAGTGTCTTTGAAAGAAGCTCTCAGGATAACGAGAGAATCGATTCTTGGTCTTCTGACGATAGTGATAATAATAGGTGGGGTTCTGAGTGGTGTTTTCACAGCCACAGAATCTTCAGCCATAGCTGTTGTCTACGCTTTCCTTATAGCTGCCTTCTTCTACAGAGAGATGGATTTCAAAAAGTTCATGAGGGTAATCTGGGATTCCGTGAAGACCATTTCCGCCGTCATGTTCCTGATAGCTTCTGCCTCCGCTTTCGGATGGCTTCTTGCTTACTTGAAAATACCAGACGCCATCGCATCGGCTGTTCTTTCCTTCTCTTCCAACAAGTATGTCATTCTGCTGATGATAAACATAATACTCCTTCTTCTTGGAATGATAATGGACATGGCACCTCTTATTTTGATAACAACTCCCATCTTTTTACCCATCGTGACGAAAGTGGGGGTTGATCCCATACACTTCGGTATCATAATGCTCATGAACCTTGGAATAGGTCTGTGTACACCTCCAGTTGGAAATACACTCTTCGTTGGATGTATCGTTGGAAAGATGAAGATGGAGGAGGTTGTGAAAGCTCTCTGGCCCTTTTACATAGCCATGATCCTCGTTCTCTTCCTTGTAACTTACGTTCCGTTCTTTGCAACATGGCTTCCATCCCTTCTCATGAAATGACGAGGTGGGAACATGGATTTCGAAAGACTCTACAGAGAAAGTTTTGAATTTGGACTGGAGGAGATAGAGAAAGTAAAAGGAGTAACACTCGGTTTTCACTCGGTGATAGATGGCCTTCAGATTCTCGACACGAAAAAAGTGGAAGAAGAGATCGCACCGTTCGAAGATGAAGTCTTAGAAAGGGTGGAAAGAGAAGATATCCCTGTGTTCATAGAAACACCTCAAGACTTCTTCACAGGGCTTGTCTACGCCTTCTCCAAAGGGAAGGCCCTTCAGATAATGATATTCGATAAAGAAACCTACAGATGGATAATGGAGAAATTTGGACCTGGGAAGCTGAGACTCGGTGGAACATCTGCGAACATGGCAGTTGCTCTAGCACCATTCGGTTTCAAAAAGGTGCTGGTTTACGCAAATCCGTTGACGAAAGACCTGGCAGAACTATTTCCGGAATTTGAAAACATCTACGTTCTTTCACCAAAAGGAGAGATCGATCACCCCAGAAGAGCATGGGAAGGTGAAGGGATCTTCGCCATACACTGGATATTCGAGTTCTCAAAAGGACAGGTTTTGAATCTGAAGAAGAAGATCGTTTGTCCAAGGGATAACAGGTACATCCCTTCCTGGAATCCCGTGAACAGCAAGTTGAGGATAGCCGAACACTTCAGAAAATATTACCCAAAGATGGCAAAAGATTTTTCTCACTTTCTGATAGCAGGGTTTCACATAATGAAGGATGTCTATCCAGATGGAACGAAAGTTGAGGAAATTATAAGGGATCTTGTTGAATTTTTGAAAGACGTTAAAAAAGAAAATCCGGATATCTTCTTCCATGTGGAGTTTGCATCGATCAGGCCAAAGGATGTTCGAAGGGGTGTTGAGGATATCGTTTTGGAGATAGCAGACAGCGTGGGTATAAACGAAGTGGAACTCTCCTGGGTGGCGGAGGATCTGGGCGTTGGAGATCCTGAAAAGGTGGTTAACAGCGATCCGTTTGAGATAGAAAAAGTGGCAACGTACCTCAGAGAGAGTAGAAACCTGTCCAGGGTTCACGTTCACACACTGGGATATTACCTGTCATCTATAGATACAACGAATGTTGATGAAGAAAGGGAGTGGAAGGCTCTTGCATTTGCAGCGCTTGCTGCTGGGAAGAAAGCAAGGGATGGGGTAATAAAAAAAGCGGAAGAAGTTAAAGAAGTCATGAACGTTCCATTATCTCCTGTCGGTTTGGAAGCTTTCGAGGGGTTGAAGAAAAAGGGAGTCCTTGTTCTTCCAACGAAGGTCATAGAAAAACCAAAACTCACCGTGGGTTTGGGTGATACCATTTCTTCTCTTGCCTTCACACTCTCTCTAGTCTGATAGGAACTCTTTCACCTCGTCCATGGTTGGCATCGAAGGAGCTGTTCCTATCCTTGTGACAGATATGGCTGCTGCTGCGTTAGCCATGATGACAGCTTCTTCCACGTTTTTACCGTTGGATAGGGCGAAGGCAAAGGCTCTCTGACCTCAAGGTAAGGTTCCATGATCCTATCCCCTCACAAGATTGATCTTGTAAACATCATCAAGAGAAACGATCTCTATATCCCTCTCAACGGTCGTTTTTCTGAGAACGAGGATAAAATCCATCTCCTCTGTCAGGGAGAACGGAAGCCAGTGCCAGGTACCTGGATGGAGCGAGAGGGCGCAACTTCTATCCACAAGGAAAGCCTTCACTTTGTTTATGTCGGGTTTTTCCATGGGAGGGCACAGGAAGAAGATACCAGTGCCGTTTATAGGAATGAATACTTCGACGGTGTTGACATGTCTTTCCATTCTATCGAGTTCCAAAGGCCTGTCCTTTCTGTAGACTTTCAAATAACCAAGAGTTGGTTCATCTCCCATGGACGAGAGGTCAGCAAGATCATGCCAGTAATCATGATACTCGGACGCGGTCGCTGCAGGTTCTTCAAGTTTTTCAACGACTTCTCCAAATTCTTTGAAATTATCTTTGGTCGGTTTCAGAAGGGGTATTTTCACTTCCATGCATAACATCTCCTTTAAGAAATATTCTTTTGAATTACGATTATATAACAATCACATAATGTACGGTCATATCCGTATATTTTCGAAAACGATTAATAAAAACGTTTATCTTCGATTTACTCCAAATAAAGGCCAATTTCGGATTATTTCACGGGATTTTAAAAGTTTTCTCCTACGATTCCTCAGAGATCGTCTTTACAATATTCAAGATCTCATCATGGATGAGAGAATTCGAAAATAAAAACGATCGAGAATCGATGTTCGCATCGTTTCCTTCAAAATCCGTTACTTCCCCACCAGATTCTCTGACGATCAGCATGGATGCAGCCACATCCCACGGATTGATCCTTTTTGCGACGAAGAAATCAAATTTACCAGCACCAACATACGCCGCTGATGCTGCGGCGCTTCCCAATATTCTGATCCTTCTCACCCTGTTGTCCAGACTGAGTATCAATCTCCCTGTGAAACCAGGATAGTTCCCAGTGGATCCAACACACTCTTTCAGATTCTTTCTTCCCGAAACGTTGATTCTCTCTCCATTCATGTAAGCTCCTTCTCCGTTGATCGCGTAGAAAGTCTCTCCAGTTACAGGAACGTGTACCACACCAAGAACAATCCTACCTTTTTCAACGTAAGCCAAGGATATGGAGAAAGATGGAAGACCATGCACGAAATTCACGGTACCATCTATCGGATCGACTATCCATATCTTGTCCCCTTTTTCATATATACCTTCTTCCGCTATTATGTGCTCATCCGGGAAATTCCTCTTGATACTCTCAACGATGATCCTCTGGGATTCTTTGTCGATGTCCGTCACAAGATCTTTGAAATCGCTTTTTGTGAACACCCTATCTACTTTTCCCCAATTCTGTAATAGAAAGTATCCCACTTTCCTCAAAAGCTTTATGGCAAAGTCCAGCCTGTCCATTCTCGACACCTCCAAACAAAAAAATTTGGGGGATGATCCCCCAACTGGTGGGTGCGGCAGGACTCGAACCTGCGACCTCTTCCTCGTGAGGGAAGCGCTCTCCCACTGAGCTACGCACCC
>CAZANP010000037.1:0-1607 GCA_964486555.1 uncultured Thermotoga sp.
ACCAGGCGTTTGCCAGAAGGTGTTTCTTTATACAAAGCAATATGACTTCCTTTTCTTCTTTTTGGAGCGTACTGAAATCCCATGCGAAGAAGCGCTTTGATAATTCCATCACTACTGTATAACCTCTTTACACCTCAATTGTAGTGGTGAAGGTGATACCCTCTTCTCTTTCTCTCCAGATTCCCAATTCTTTTGCGTTTTCTATATAAAGTTCCACAGCTTCTTTCAGCATTTCAATAGCATGTTCTGGAGAGTCTCCTTGGCTTGCGACACCGAGTTCTGGGCATAAAGAAACCCACTGATTTCCTTCTTTCCAAACAACAGCAGCAAATTTCAACTTAATCACCCTTCACAGGAAGTTTATCACATCAAAAAGAGGTGAGTAGAATGGACATTTATACACTGCTGGGTGCTTTCTGGGCGGAGCATGAGAGGGCTTATTTTAGCGAAAGTGCGATTGTTCTGTATTTTCGACTTTTATACGAAGCGAATCGTTCTTTTTGGCAGGGTCCTCTCGCGCTCTCTTGGGAGTACCCGGGGCGAGCTATAAGTGATTTGAAGAGCCGAGGATTGATCATTTACGAGCGAAAAGGGAAACATTCTATTTTTTGGTTTCCAAATCACTTCAATAATCAAAGTGAAAAAGAGGATCACTTCAATAATTGTAGTAGAAACGATAGTAATCTGACCGATCACTTCAATAACTGTAGTGGAAAAGATAGTGAAAAGTGTAGTGAAAATAAATATATAAAAACTATAAGACAAGAAGACTATAAGACAATAGGACAAGAAGATAAAGAAAAAAATATTAACAGCAAATCTCCGTAAGGAGATTTGCGGACTGACGTCCGAGAGCTTTCTCTTCCTGAGATGGTACCTTCCTGGTATGTTTCGTTAGATGAGTATCAAAAAGAGATCATCGATCTCTGGCAAACACTTATAGGTCCCTGGGAAGAAGAATGGTTGAAAAAAATGAGGTAAGAAGATGAACTGGGATCAGATAGATGAGTTCCGTCATTTAGAAGAATTAACAGCGGAAGAACTACTTACAGCACAGAAAGCTATGATGTGGCTTCAAAAGAATACGAATATGCTAGCTAAGGTAAATAGCCTGCTTTTAGAAGCCACAAACGAGCTTGGAAAATGGCGGATTATTGTGGAGAAATTGAAACACACGAAGAATACGCTTATAGAGCAAAACAGGGCACTCAAAGGGATTCTTAAGGCAGATAAATTCTAAGCGAGGTAGATAAGATGCGGCAGTTTCAATCCTTCATAAGTAATCTAAAAACATTTTAGTATCAAAAAACTAGAGTTATAATGCTCACGTTTTCAATCCTTTATAAGTAATTTAAAAACAAGTACCTTCAAAGTTGAATTCAATTGAGATTCTCATGGTTTTAAAAAACATGAGCAAATAACTCGAGATTTTACGGGAATCCTTTCGATGTTTCTAAACTCACTTGATAACTCTTTCAGAAACACAATAATATCTCCATTCTTCAAGGTTTTTTCAAATTTCTAATTTGACAACAAGCTTTAATAAATTTCATCAATTAATTATACCAGAAATTCATAAGTTATCTTCAAGCAAAAAATTGTTAAAT
>CAZANP010000037.1:1707-8775 GCA_964486555.1 uncultured Thermotoga sp.
GGGGGAGGTGTTTGGTATGAAAAAGTTTCTGGTTATAGCTCTTGTTTTACTTGCTGCCATGTCTTTTGCTAAGGTGTTCTTTGCATCGACTCAGATGACGCCGTCTGAAGAAAGAGCGTTCCTTTTAAGTAAACTTTCCGAATTCACAAAGGAAACTGGTATCGATGTTGAACTCTTGAATCTTGGATATGCCGACATCCTTGCAAGGGTTGAAGCAGAGCAAAAAACTGGAAAAGTGAAACTCGGCCTCATCGCGGATCTTCAGGGAGGACTTTACCTTCTTGCTTCCAAAGGATACCTAATGGATCTTTCCGAGCTTAAACTTCCGGATAGAACGTTCCTTCTTGAGAAATATGCGTACGCTGATGGAAAGAAAATCTTCGTTCCATGGCTTCAGGCAACTTATGTCATGGTTGTGAACAAGGAAGCGTTTAAGTATTTGCCAAAGGGATTAACGGAAGATGATGTTAAATACGGAACTGAAAAATGGACGTATGAGGCTCTCTTCGAGTGGGTAGAGAATATTATGAAGAAGACAGGAAGATACCCATTAGGATTC
This sequence comes from uncultured Thermotoga sp., assembly GCA_964486555.1. Lineage (GTDB taxonomy): Bacteria > Thermotogota > Thermotogae > Thermotogales > Thermotogaceae > 4484-232. Next base: position 2,267 of record CAZANP010000037.1, read on the forward strand.
CCAATGGCACCTGGTGGACTATGGCATAGGTTCCTCCATGGATATATTTACCCATCCTTCACAGGAGCTCAAGCGATAAAGTTCGATAGTGTGAGAGCTTTAGAGATGTGGGAATATCTTAAGAAACTCATGAAGTATGTGCATCCTGCAAGTTCCACTTGGGACAAGATGGATGAGCCTTTGATGAGAGGGGAAGTTCTCATAGCTTGGGATCACACAGCAAGAATCAAACAAGCCATAATCTCGATGCCGGACAAGTTCTGTGTTGTACCGGTCCCACGTGGACCCATGGGAAGAGGTTACATAATAGTCCTCGTTGGGCTTGCAGTTCCTAAAAACGCTCCAAACATGGATCAAGTAGAGAAACTCATAGATTATCTAACGACACCTGAAGTCCAAGTTGCTATTCTCAAAAACGTCGGATTCTTCCCAATCGTCAAAGAAGCAGCTGGGGCTATACCTGAAGGAGCTCTGAAGGTCCTTGCAGAAGGAGTTCTCAATCAATCTGCAACCAAAGATGGAATAGTCTCCTTCATACCAAATCTTGGGCCCAAAGGTGGAGAATTCACAGGAACTTATAGAGAAGCATTCAGAAGGATCGTTATGGAAGGGGAAGATCCAGCGAAAGTGGTGAAAGAACTTGGAGAAAAGATAAGAAAAATGTTTAAAGAGACAGGTTCAGCCCTTCCTGAACCAGATGTAAGCCTCTATTGATGAAAATCCGGGGGCGCCTGCCCCCGGATTAAAAAACGAGGTGATAGTGTGGCCGAAGGAAAAATCATCGCTTGGCTTTTGCTTCTTCCAACTCTTCTCTTCCTTGTTACTTTCATCGGTTATCCTCTCGTGTCAGCTTTCACATTGGCTTTCTCAGGAGAAACTTCCGCTTTAGATAATTTCAAATCCTTATTTCAAGACAGAATGTTTTGGAGAGCGTTGAAGTATACCCTCTTTCTCGCTGGAGTTGTTGTTCCGATACAACTCGTTCTGGCAATAGCTTTTGCACTCCTTGTCAACACTCGTTTCAAAGGGTACTCTTTCCTTCTTTATGTGATATCCATACCACTTGCATTGAGTGATGTAACAGCAGCCCTTATGAGTTACACAATGTTTGCCCCTATGGGGTACATAAACAAAATATTGATGAATCTGGGGATCACTGAAGCTCCCATATATTTTTTCGGTTTCATGTTCAGAAGCAGAGAATTCTGGGTTATAGCTCTTACAGAGATCTGGAGAGCAACTCCTCTGGTTTTCGTCATAATCCTTGCAGGTCTTCAATCTATCAACAGAGAATATCTAGAAGCGGCTGACATATTCGGTTTCACAAGAAGGCAAAAACTCTTCAAGATAATACTTCCTCTTTTGAAACCCTCGATAATGTCTGCTCTTCTCATAAGAACCCTTTTCGCTTTTCAGATATTCGGTGTGGTCTGGCTTCTTGCTGGAAGAGATATCCCTGTCCTTGCAGGCGAAACCTATTATCAGTATGTACATTTGAATAACCCTCAGATGGCTAGTGTTTATGGTGTAGTGATAGCAATCATCACTCTTGTAATAAGTTATTTCTATCTATTCAGTCTGCAGTCGAAGCATCTTGAAGGAGGTAGGTGATGGTGATAAAGAAGATTCTCTTTTGGTTTTCTGTCATTATGGTAATTCTTTGGTTTTTGATACCTATTGTCATGATATTCATAGCTGCTCTCACACCCGCAGACGATTACTACAATCCCCACAAGATATTTCCTAGCAGACTGACTTTTGAACACATGTACAAATTGCTCTTTGTTCTCGGAGGATGGAAAGCAACATTGATAAGTCTTGAGGTTGCGCTTATTTCGATCGCCATATCTTTCGCCATAGGGCTTCCCGCAGGATATGCCATGACGAGGTACATATTTCCTGGAAAGAATTTCGTAAGGCTCGCCATACTCATGACAAGATCCATTCCCTTGATAGTGATAGCCGTTCCACTCATTGTTGTCTATATGGAAATAGGTATCGCCGATACTGTGCTTGGTGTTGCCCTTGCCCACACCGCAATGATCCTTCCCTTCGTTGTTCTCATAACATCGAGTATATTTTCTGGAATATCTGTTGAGTACGAGGAAGCAGGCATGATTTTTGGACTCAGCAGGTTTCGAGCGTTCTTGACCATAACCCTCCCTCTGGCCATACCAGGTCTTGCAGCAAGTGCCATTTTCTCCTTCATAATGTCTTGGAATGAAGTGTTTGTTGCGTCTGTTCTAACGCTTACGAACAGAACCCTTCCTGCCCATATTCTGAACACCGCAATGACGTCTCCAGATTACTTCAAATTCGCTGCGGGTACTCTAATGGCTCTTCCTGCAATGGTGTTCATATTCTTCATAAGAAGGTATCTCATCAGTATGTGGGGAATTTCTCTCAAGTGAGGTGAAAGGATGGCAAAGGTTAGGATAGAGAATCTGAAAAAATATTTCGGTAAGGTGAGGGCCCTTGATGGAATCGATCTTGAAATAGAAGATGGAGAGTTTGTGGTCCTTCTTGGACCTTCTGGATGTGGAAAGACAACTCTTTTGAGGAGTGTGTCAGGACTTGAAAAAGTGACAGCCGGAAGAGTTTTTTTCGATAATAGGGAAGTAACGAATCTTCCTCCAAAAGATAGAAACATATCCATGGTCTTTCAGAGCTACGCTGTGTGGCCTCACATGAGGGTCAGGGATAACATAGGTTATCCGCTCAAGATAAAAGGTTATTCCAAGGATGAAATAGAAAGGAGAGTGGAATGGGCTTCAAAACTTTTAAATATATACGAACTTCTTGATCGTTACCCTGCTCAGCTTTCTGGAGGTCAAAGACAAAGGGTTGCGGTTGCAAGGGCCATCGTTTTGGAACCGTCCGTTCTTCTTATGGACGAGCCTCTCTCCAATCTTGATGCCCTTTTGAGAGTCAAGATGAGGTCAGAGCTCAAAAAACTTCAAGAAAGACTTGGCGTCACAACCATATACGTCACTCACGACCAGGTTGAGGCAATGACGATGGGGGACAGAATAGCAGTCATGTTCAACGGTAAGATTCAACAGTTTGGAAAATCGAGTGAGATATACCACAAACCTGTCAGTATATTCGTTGCTGGTTTCATAGGATCACCTCAGATGAATTTCTTCAAAATGAAGGTCAAATCGGAAGGAACAAGATTTTTCGCAGAAGGAGAAGGAATAAAAATTCCTCTTAAGAAGGATCCAGGTGCGGGAGATCTTGTTGTAGGGATAAGACCTGAACATATATATCTTGAGAAAGCGGAGAACACCCATGAGATAAGGGTTAAAGTTTATTTTACGGAGAAATTGATGTCGGAGACGATAATTCACACGGTTCTCAATGGAACTAGGATCGTCGTGCGTGTTCCAGGAGATGAGGAGTTCAGAGAAGGGGAAGAAATAAAGATATATTTCGATCTTGATAGAGTGCACTTCTTTGATGCTAAAAGTGAAAGGAGGATTGAAATTTGAAAGTATTCGTTCTATGTCACACTCATTGGGATAGAGAGTGGTTTCTAACCTCTGAGTACACGAACGAATGGCTTTCAAAACTTTTCGAAAGTCTGCTCGATCTGATGAGAAAGAAGAAAGATTTCATTTTTATACTTGATGGACAGACCCTGATTCTCGAAGATCTCTTCTCGATCAGGCCGGATTTGAGAGATGATGTTCTCAAACTTGTCGAAGAAGAAAGGCTTATAATAGGGCCTGTTTACGCTCAGATAGATTGGAGAATCTCACCGGAACACGCTGTATGGAAGAACTTTTCGATAGGAGCGAAAGACGTCGAAAAGTATCGTGCGAAAAGATTTTGCGGTTGGTTCATGGACAATTTCGGTCAGATCTCGCAAATCCCACAAATTCTGAAAATCTTTGGAATAGATTGTGTTTTCGTGTGGCGTGGGGTAAAGGTAAAAGAAGGAAAGGAAAGAATGGTTCTTGAATGGGAGTCACCTGACGGATCACGTGTTTTGACGATATTCCTTATAGCCGGATACAGGAACCTTTATAACCTCTCAGAAACGAAGAAGATAGCAAGAAAAAGATTCGATCACGAGGTAAATAAAGTACAAAATTTCACAAATATTCCCCTTCTTCTGGATGGGTACGATCTTGATATTCACCCAGAGGATCCAAGAGATTTTTTGGATGTTTCTATCTCCCCTTTTGAATATTTGAAAGAAGTGAAAAAAGAAAACGCTCTGAAGATAACAGGAGAGATGATCTCTGGAAAGTACGCGAGTATCTTCCCTGGAACTCTATCGACAAGAACCTATTTGAAAGTTGGTGCAGATCATGTTGGTAGACTTCTTCAATACCTTTCGATTTTTGATCAGGATGATGAAGAGAGCTGGAGAGAATACCTCAAAACACTCATTCATGACAACATATGTGGAGTTGGAGTTGATCAAATACATGAGAAAATGGAAAAAATCTATTTAAAACTACACGGAAAACTACTGAAAAATCTCGAAGAGGTATTCTCCTCATTCGACCTTTCAGGAATTTATGCCTTCATACCTTCTTCCTACAGGTTCAACCTGACTCTTGCAGAAGAGAAAGGAAGCTTTGAGTTTGAAAGTGAAGGAGCAGGTATCTGGAAAGTCAAGAATTTTTATCCTTGGAGGAAGGGAGAGTCATCCGATTTCAGAAACCGTTATTACGAATTCCATTTTGATGGAAAGGCATTCTTCATGGATGGTATGAGAATAGGTTCTATGAAGATTCTAAAAGATGAGGGAGATACTTATTCCTCTTTTACAACCCCCACCGAGTATGAAGAGAAAATCCACTTGAGGGAGATTCGCGAAAACGAGTATTCAAAAAGTGTGATCGTGGAGAGGAAAATAGCTTCTGAAACTGCAAAAGTGAAGACCATCGAGAGAATTTACCTTGATTCGTCCCCTTTTATCCGATGGGATGCTGAGATCCTGCCAGAAGGTGTTGGATACAAACTGGTTTTTGGATGCCCCGATGCCACTGGAAAGGTGCTTGCAGGAATGCCTTTCGATGTGGTTGAAAGGGAAAGTATCGATAGAGACCTTTTACCTGAGAACGTAGAAGGAATCCTCTCGAGTGTTCTTCTTGCTGCAAGGGAAACCGGTGAGGTGAAGGAATTTCCTTTTCAGAATTTCGTATCAAGAGGAGATATAACTATACTCGCAAGAGGCCTTAGAGAGTACATTGCCGAGGATGGATTGTGGGTAACCCTCTTGAGGGCAGTTGAATGGATAACGAAGAAGGTGAAAGGAAGAGTGGGAGACGCAGGGCCCGAGATGTACGTTCCGGGTGCAAGGTGTCAAAGAAGACTAAAATTGAACCTTGGCTTTATGAAAAGTTCCGAAGAGTTTGAAAAATGGGTTGATCTCTTCTCAAAACCTGTCATCTTTTTTGAATCCCACGGAAAAAACGTTGAAAACATCCCCCTGTTCTTCCTCGATAGAAGATGGGTTTTGAAAGAAAAGGGAGAAATTGTTTATATTGACAATAAGAAAATCAAAAGGATGAAAATCGATAACATTACGCTGAAAAAGAAAAGGGTTAAGATAGATATACTAAGTGATATGGAATTTCCTTTTGGTCCAGATCTTTATGTTCCTGATGAAGATATTATAAAAAAGATGGAGAAGGACATAGAGAAGATGAAAAAGGAAATCAACGAACTCGAAAATGAGGTAGAAAGACTAAAAGGAGTTGAGAAACACAGGAAAATGCACAGAATCTTGAGTCTTAAAAGATCCATTCTTGAGAAAAGGCTATCCATCCTTTTGAACGAGGAAAGACTTGGAAAAGAAAAAGCAAAGGAGATCAAAGAAGTAGGAGAAGAGCTCAATGAAGCGAGAAGAAGGAGAAGAACGTACGATTACATCCTTGAGATGTACGAAGCAGATGAGGAAGCTAAGTCTTAATACCATCTTTCATGCCTGCCCAATTTTTCTATTAAGGAGGGTAAAAAGGGAATTTCACTATTGCTAGAACTCCAAGGAAAAACTATATAAATCCTTGGATTACTCCGTTATGTTGAATAGGCAGAGTCAAAGCATCTTCAATATCGAATACGATTGATATCCCTATTTTTATATCTGGGCTTTTCAAAATGAAATGAATATTAAACGAATGCTAGGGTAGTGTACAATAAATGCTGTAAAAATGAAAAAAGCCCTATGTCCCGGTAGAATAAAAGAAACTCTCACTTTAAAAAGAGAGATACAGGGCCATGAAAAAGCATTTCACCTTTCCTGGAGAGATTATACTCCAGTTTCTCCAGGATAACGAAGAGAGAATGAGGCAAATTCTGACATGGTTTCTAAACGCCATCGTGGACACAACTTCAATCTGGTGTGACGCATTATGAAAGAACCATTTCAAGGAAAGCGCACAGAAACGGATACAGAAGGAGAAGGCTCAAAAACGAGATATGGGGTTTTGGAACTTTTAAAACCACAACTGAGGGAGTTTCCATTTCAAACACAGGTATTTGAAAGGTAT
>CAZANP010000037.1:8875-17581 GCA_964486555.1 uncultured Thermotoga sp.
GTTGATGAGACTTGCTGTGGCGATATTGATAGACATAAACGAAGAGTGGCTGACTGGAAGAAGGTATCTGAACATGGAGGAATGAGTCTTGTAATAGGGTGTAGGGTAATTTTACAGCAATTTGTTGACATAACCAGGAAAAAGCTTAGACAAATTGTCAGGCTATAAGAAAGTATGATAAAAGCCCTTATGGAAGAGATCCTCAAGTTAGAAAAGGAACTCAACCAGACAAAGAAGCGTTTCGCTTCGGTTCCCTGTGAACTTCAGAAAGTCGCGTCCGAATTGCTTAGAGAGTAATGAGAAGAACTGAAAGAGAAACTCTTTGATGAGGATCTGTCATCGGGAAAGAGAAATTATCTAGGGGATAGTGGAAAGAGTTATTATATTAAAAGAATAAAAGATGCGGTTTATTGAGATTGTTGATATGGTAATGAAAAACCCGTGGTGCCTAATGTGTTTTGGAAGGGGGTTAAAAGAATGTCGCTGGATATGATACCAAAGGACATAAGAGAAAAATATGAAATAATTGAGTGGAGGAATGCGATTGCAGTTCTTAAATACGACCACCCTGAAGAATGGAAGGATCTTATGCTTGTGCTTTCTAATTTCAAACTCCCCAAGAAAGATATTCTTACACCAGGAGGCAATAAATCACCAATAGCAAAGAATATCAATGGTATGTTTGCTAAATACGGATGGCACGAGACAGCTTTTGATATACATATTATTGTTAATATCAAACCCAAAGACGGCTCAGAGGAACAGAAAGATTATGATATTCCAACACATCATGTGGACTATTATAAGAATAAAGTGGCTGTCGAAACAGAGTGGAACAACAAGGATCCATTCTTTGATAGAGATTTGAACAATTTCAGGATTCTCCATGAATATGGTTTAATTGATGTTGGAATCATAATCACGCGATCTTGGAAATTAGAGGGATTATTGAGAAAACTAGGAAAAGGAGCTTCATATGGCATGTCCACAACACATATGGATAAGTTAAAGCCCCGTATTTTTTCTAATTCTTCTGGAGGATGTCCTGTACTAGCATTTGGCATAACACCAAAGTTATATGTTGAGAGATGACACGTTGAAGGGGGTGGATGGTAAGTTGTCGATCGCTGAAAGCCTTCTTCAAGTGGCGGGAAGCACGAAATTCAAAACGGTTCTGGCGGATCCTCCATGGCCTTTCAAAAACAGAACAGGTAAAATGGCTCCCGAACATAAACGACTTTATAGATACCCTACCATGACCCTTGAGGAGATTAAAAAACTTCCTGTGCGCGAAATAGTTGATGACCAAGCCCACCTTTATCTGTGGGTTCCGAATGCTCTGCTGAAAGAAGGTCTAGAGGTAATAGAAGCATGGGGATTCGAGTATAAAACCAACATAGTCTGGTATAAAGTGAGGAAAGACGGTGGACCGGACAGACGTGGTGTGGGATTTTATTTTAGAAATGTGACAGAGTTGATTCTGTTCGGGGTTAGAGGAAAATTACGAACCCTTGAACCCGGACGTAGAACGCCTAATATTATCGTAGCACCCAAAACTGTTCACTCTCGTAAACCTGAAGAAATATATCGTATAATTGAACTATGTAGTCCTAGCCCTTATATAGAATTGTTTGCACGAAATAGAAGACCTGGATGGATAGCATGGGGGAATGAGGTAGATAAATTTCCATCGTCATCCACTTTCCAGATGACAGAAGAAAAGAAAGTTCTTTTGTTTGGTGAATATTTTGATTTTTAATTCCTTCACCTTGGAAAGTAAATAGTATGAGAAACGATAGGAGTATTATTTGAATACATACTAAACACTTTTTGCTTAATACTGCACAAAGTGAAAAACTGGAAAACAACCGCTTATGGCAAGCAGATTGGTTTTTATGTTCCGAAGCTATATGAGATTTATACTTTGTACGTATTCTTTACTGTCAGATATCTAGTCTTTCCTTACAGCTAAAGGTGAGTTAAAATGGCATGCAATAGCTCATAAAACCGAGGAGAGAAGCGCTGAAAGATTATTTATCAATAGGTCCCGATGAAACGATATATGTAACTTCCAGCCGGGACTATTTCTTTATATTTTCAGCTCTGAGAGAACGTTAAAGTAGAGGATCAAAATAGGTGATCTCATTAACTTTAGCTTGGTGATAGGCTCAGATGAAACAATATGAAGCTCTTCCTCAAAGGTCAGACCATAGCAAGAGAACTATAACAACCTTTGGAGAAAATGAGATGAGAAATTTCTCATAAAAGGAAGTAAACGAAGGGAGATTCCCATGGCTCCAGGAAGCTTCTAAACCGGAAGAGGCAAGGATCAGAATCATGTATATCTTCTACGTTGGGAAAAACGTGAACATGGTTATAAAGAACGTGGAGATCTTTCCCATTAAGCCTTAAAAGATGCTTCGATTAAACCTTAGAAGGATATAAACATTAAGCCAGACGATTTCAAAGCCTGAGACTTTGAGAAGCTTCAAAGGATAGAAATTAGGTATACTGAGTGATGTCTCCATGTTCCTGGAGAAAGCGTTATCAGGGAGATAAAGGAAGATATAGAATAGGGTGAAGGAAGAAATTGATGAGCTCAAAAATAAAAAAGCTCGAAAAGGTGAAAAACTCAGAAAAGCTCATAAGATCTCAAGTTTTAAAAGATCCATCTCTGAGAAGGAGCTACCCATCCTTTTGGACGAAGAAAGACTTGGAAAAGAAAGAACAAAGGAGATCGAAAAAGTAAGAGAAAATCTTAATGAAATGAAGGAGAAAGAGAAGGACATGCGACTTCGAAATGCACAAAGTAGTTTGAAAAGAAAATTCAATTTTGATCAGATCGTGTGATATAATTCATCGAGGAAAATGTGGAAAAAGAGGAGGCGGGGCAGATGTTTAAGATGTTACTTAATAAAGTTTTAGAAAAACATAGGAAGAGTCTGCCTCGCCGGCATTTGTGAAATAGACTTCACAAAGCTTGAAAAGACCGCGGTGAGGCAGACCGCGGTCTTTTTTTGTATGGAGGTGTACTGCCGTGAAAGCGTTGATAGTTGATGGCGTTTCGAAATATTTCAGGACACGTGGAAAACTTATTGAAGCTGTTAAAAAAGTTTCCTTTGAGATAGAGAAAGGAGAGATCTTTGGTTTGCTTGGTCCCAATGGTTCTGGAAAATCCACCATCGTTCGCATGGTATCCACCCTTCTCATACCAGATGAAGGGAAAATAGAGGTTTTTGGGTGCGATGTGGTTAAAAGTCCAAAAAGAGTTCAAAGTATGATAAACAGAGTTTCTGTTGAAGCGAGCTTTTTCAAAAAACTATCTGCGATGGAGAATCTTCTCTTCACAGCTGGGATTTACGGAATACCTTTAAATGCGGCCAGAGAGAAAATAAAAATGATTTCAAGAAAGATAGGACTCTCTGAAAGCAGACTTAACGATCCTTTAGAAGAATTTTCCAGAGGGATGCAGCAGAAAGTGGCGATCGCGAGAGCATTCTTAACATCTCCAATATTGCTTCTTCTTGATGAACCAACAACGGGATTGGATCCCAGGGCCAAGAGGGAAGTACAGGATCTGATACTTCAAGTGATAAAAGAGCACGATGCAACGGTGCTTCTCACAACCCATGATATGACAGAAGCTGAAACTCTTTGTGATAGAATTGGGATTCTCCATAGAGGGAAACTCGTTGCTATTGGCTCTCCAAAGGAATTGAAGGAAAAAGCAAATGCATACACGATGGAAGAGGTGTTCATGTTCTTCACAGGTGAGATGTTCGAGGATCTGGAGGTGGTCGAATGAATTTGTTGAGAGAACTGAGAGGAGCATTAGCTTTTGTGAAGAGAAATTTCGATCTGAGTAAAAGATATTGGAAATGGGAGTTGGTTTTCTTTGCATACACCGTTGCAAATTCCATAACGATGGGGTTCATAGGGAGAGCCATGAGGAAATTTGGAGCGGATGTTGACGTGAATTATTTGATACTTTACATGCTCATAGGTTCCATAATCTGGGGATACCTCTCCGTACTCTTTGAAATAGTTGCCGAAACTGTTGCCTGGGAGAGATGGGAAGAAACGATAGAGTACACTTTCATGGCACCTATATCCAGAGTCACACATCTAATAAGTGTATGTTTATACAGTGTGATCTACGGTGTTATAAGAAGTGGTTTGATACTTCTGATAACCTCTTTGTTCTTCAACCTCGATCTATCGAACGCAGATTTCCTCTCAGCATTCGTGATACTCATGGTTTCCAGCCTTTCATTCATAGGTCTTGGCATCGTCGGAGCAATTCTTCCACTGATATCACCCGAAAAAGGTGTTCAGGTTGTTCATATATTCCAAGCGCTTCTTCTCATGTTTTCAGGAGTTTATTATGAGATCGACGTTCTCCCCAATTGGATGCAAACGATCGCAAGGATGTCTCCTGCAACTTACGCTTTGAAGGGAATGAGACTTGCTATTCTTGAAGGAAGAGGCGTTTTAGAACTGACAGACTATTACATTCCCCTGCTTTTGATAGGAAGTATATTACTTCCAATCGGTATATGGATGTTCCAGATTATGGAAAAATATGCGAAAAAGAAAGGCCTCCTTAAAAGAAGCGGTTGAAGGATTTATGTGATAAATTTCACAACATTTTCAAATTCTTTCCTACCCCTTCTTCTGGGGATCTCCCCCCTTTTCCCCACAGGAATTATCGCAACGGGTCTTTCCTCTGCTGGAAGATCCAAAATTCTTACAACCTCATCTTCACTGAAGGCACCAACCCAGCAGGTATCGAGATCAAAAATTCTCGCTGCGAACATTATGTACACGATCAACGCTGCCGTATCCTGTATACAGTACAACTTTCTACCCCTATCGCCGTAAACCCTTCCACTTTCTTCTGGCAGAGCACAGACCACCAGAACCCAAGGTGCTTCCTTTATGAAACTCTGTCCCCATGCAGCTTTCACCAGCTTCTCTTTGATATCTGGATTGGAAGTTACGTAAACTTTCCATGGTTGTTGGTTTCCAGCACTTGGTGCTTCGAAAGCAAGCTTCAGAATCTCCCTTATCGTTTCTTCGTCAACAGGAGTGCTTTCGTATTTTCGAACACTCCTTCTGGATTTTATGAAATCCACAAGCTCTTTCTTCAAATTCATCACCCCCTTTAGAAAATTAAACCATAAACGCTTTCGTAGTAGAATAAATACTTGAAAAATTCAGAAGGGGTGAAAACGTGGTAAGAGTCAGATTCGCTCCAAGTCCAACTGGTTACCTTCACGTTGGAGGTGCAAGAACGGCTCTGTTCAACTGGATGTTCGCAAGAAAGGAAAAAGGTGCATTTATTTTGAGGATAGAAGATACCGATATCTCAAGATCGAGTAGAGATTTTGAGAAGGCCATCATGGATGCTTTGAAGTGGTGTGGCATCGATTGGGATGAAGGCCCCGATGTTGGGGGTCCATATGGACCGTACAGGCAGAGTGAGAGAGTTGAAAAGGGAATATATGAAAGATTTGCAAGGCAGCTTGTTGATATGAAGAAGGCTTACTATGCAGTTTACGATTTGGAGGATAAGGAAAAAGAGATCGGAAGGTTCTACGAGTATCCAGAGGATTTCGTTCACAAGGGTCATGATATAACCATCAAATTCAAGATACCGAAAGGTGAGACCACTTTCGATGATCTTCTCAAAGGACCTCTCAAATTCGATAACTCATCTTTCGAGGATTTCGTCATAATAAAATCCAACGGTTTTCCAACTTACAATTTCGCGGTCGTCATCGACGATCATCTGATGAATGTAACCCACGTCTTCAGAGGGGAGGATCATCTCTCCAACACACCAAAACAGATAATGCTCTATGACTCTTTCGGATGGGATCATCCTGTTTTCATGCACATACCTCTCATACTTGGACCTGACAGATCCCCTTTGAGTAAGAGACACGGTGCAACGTCCGTTGATCACTTCAGAAAGGAAGGATATCTGAGTAGAGCCCTCGTCAACTATCTGGCCCTCCTTGGATGGAAAGTCGAAGGTGATGAGGTGTTTCTCATAGAAGAAAAATTGAGGGATTTCAAACCCTCGGATATATCGAACAAAGGGGTTATATTCGATCACAAAAAGCTTGAGTGGTTGAACGGAAAACACATGAGATCGATGGAGATTGAAGATCTGATAGACCGCTTCAAAGAATGGCTTTCACTTGCTGAAAGGGAAGATGTCATCCGTGAAATGGAGAAAGACAGAGAATACACATCGAACGTTATGAAAATATGCAGGGAAAAAGTGAACACCTTGAAACAGCTCCTAGAGATTTCCGAGCCGTTTTTCAACGATGAATTCCCTTATGAAGAGGAATACATCGAAAGGTATTTGAAAAAGGAATTTTCAAGGAAAGTGTTGGAAGTTACCTACCAAGGTCTTTCGAGTTTGAGTGAGTGGTCCATAGAAGCCATTGAGAAGCTTCTCAGGGATCTGGCATCGTCTGGTATCGCTTCGAAGAAGAATTTCTTTCAAACTGTAAGAGGTGCTGTTACAGGAAAATTGGTAACGCCAGGGCTCTTTGAAACCATCCATGTCCTTGGGAAGAAGAAAACTCTGGAGAGATTGGGAAGGACGATGGAGAGATCTGCATGATCGAGGTGAACATCAGGTCCGTTGCAAACAAAGTTAGAGGTCAAGGGGTGGGCTCTGCTTTCGAAGATCACGTGAAGGTACTGAGAAAATCGGAAAAGATCAAGGTCTTTGTCAATGATAAAGATCTACACGATGTTCTCCACGTTCACACGATGGACGTTCCTTCTTTTCGGGAAATATGGAAGTACAAAAGATCCGGAAAGAAAGTTTCGATATCTGTTCATGTCGTTCCGGACTCTTTGAAAGGAAGTCTGAAACTTCCTGGTTTTCTCAGAAAGGGTTTTGGGATCTATCTTCGTTATTTCTATGGTTCGGCGGATAGATGTGTGGTTGTGAATCCATATTTCAAGAAGGAACTTGTGAAAATGGGAATAAGGGAGGATAAAATCGTTTTTATACCGAACACTGTGGCAACGGACGTGTTCTATCCCAGAAGGGATAAGAAGGAATTGAGAAAGAAACTGAGGCTGCCTGAGAAAGCGTTCATCGTCCTCGGAGCTGGTCAGATTCAGCAGAGAAAAGGTATAGATGATTTCGTGGAAGCAGCTAAGGTTTTAAAGGATACGTTGTTCATATGGCTTGGTGGATTTTCTTTTGGAAAAATGATGAAAGGGTATGAGAGGTATAAAAAGCTTTTGGAAAATCCTCCTGAAAATGTTATCTTCACAGGCATTGTCGAGAGAGAAAGAGTGGCACTCTATCTGAACGCATCAGATGTTTTTTTCCTTCCATCCCACCATGAATTGCTTCCGATGTCGGTTCTGGAAGCTGTGAATTGTGATTTACCATTGATTTTGAGGGACCTTGATATCTACAAAGATGTGTTCTTCGAAAATTACACGAAAGCATCCAATGTTACGGGATTTGTTGAACTTATAAGAAGGTTCATGGAAGATAGATCATTTTATGAACAGTACAGACAGAAATCGAGAGAGCTTGCAGAGCACTATTCTCCCGATAGAATACTGAAGATGTGGGAAGATTTCTTCCATGAGCTTGTCAGATCTGACCAATAGGAACACAGCTATCTTTCTTCAACTCTTTGTACATCTCAGATATCCTTTTTTCTAGAACCGGGTGCACGTATTCTGGTTCTATGTCGAGAAAAGGTCTTAAGAAGAAATCCCTATTCTGGAAGTCGTAATGAGGTATAACCAGATTTTCTGTTCTCACGATAAGATTTCCGTAGAACAAGATATCTATATCTATCTTTCTGGGACCCCATTTTTCTTTTCTCTCTCTTCCTAAAAGTTTTTCTATGTACAGAACAAGGTCCAGAAGTTCGTGAGGACTCAATCTTGTTTCAACCTCCAAAACGAGGTTCAGAAAGGGTGGCTGGTTCTTCAAACCATAAGGCTCTGTTTCATAAACATGAGATTTTCTCCTCGGATAAACACCGTGTTCCTCAAGAAGCTTCACAGCTTGCTCCAGATTCTTCATTCTATCCCCTAGGTTCGTTCCCAAAGCTAGGTAGACGTTTCCTCCCAGGTATTCCAGGATAATTGCACCGATCGCCACGACATCATGAGATAGAGTCGCATGGATCATGTTGAAACCTCGAAAATCCTTGTGAAGTACCGGGAGGGGCTCTCCTGAGCTTTTCTTCAGAAATTCCAAGTCTTTGAAGGAATGACCGTTAAGACCCGTACCCAGAGCTTTGAAAAAGGCCTCTTTAAGAGCGAACCTACCAGCGAGGAACTCTTTCTTCCTTGAACCTGGAATCAATTTCTTCTCCTCATCTCCAAGGATCCTGTCTGCGAGCTTTTCATTCATTCTGTCTATATAAACCACATCAACGCCGAATCCAGTAATCAAATCGATCACTCTCCGTACAAAGAAGATAGAACATCATCCCAGTAGGTATCCTCAGTGAAAGAAAGGGTGTAATAGTCCTCTATAAAACTCATGTAAAGATTCCTTTCTGGGAAGAATATGCTCATCCCGGAAAGTCCTTCAAGATCTTCCGATACTTTGGAGTATGGTATCAATTCCCCAAGGGGAATTTGCGAAATGTAGGAAGAAAGCTCACTTTCACTTTTCAAAAGGTTCAAGAGTTCACCAAGGTC
>CAZANP010000038.1:0-17551 GCA_964486555.1 uncultured Thermotoga sp.
AAAGTCAAGTGTTATAATCAATTACGATACGAGCGGGCGTAGCTCAGGGGTAGAGCACCAGCTTCCCAAGCTGGGTGTCGCGGGTTCGAATCCCGTCGCCCGCTCCATACTCCCGGTGAAACCGGGATTCTTTTATGATATAATATTTGAGACCTCAACTCGGATGTAGGTGCAAACCTCATCTGGGTTGCAGGAGCCTTAAAAATGGAGGTGTTGGAATGTCTCTCGATCCAGAGAAGAAGGCTGAGATAATAAAGGAGTTTCAGATTCATGAGGGTGACACAGGTTCTGTAGAAGTTCAGGTAGCCATTCTAACAGCAAGAATAAAGCATCTCACAGAGCACTTGAAAAAACATCCGAAAGATTTTCATTCAAGACGTGGCCTCATGAAAATGGTTGGAAGAAGAAGAAAATTGCTAAAGTACCTGAGAAGAACCAAACCGGAGTCTTACCGAGAATTGATTGAGAAATTAGGATTGAGAAAATAAAGGTTGGATCGAATAGGGGGAGCGGGCGCCAGCCCGCTCCTGTATTTAATAAAATTGTGATCGAGGTGATGAAGATGAAGACGTGGAAGACGAACATATTTGGAAGGGAACTGATCGTGGAATACGGAAAGATGGCGAAGCAAGCCCACGGATCCGTTCTCGTACGATACGGTGATACAGCTGTTCTTGCCACCGCAACGATGTCGGATAAAGTTGTGGAAGGGATAGATTTCGTTCCCTTAACTGTAGAATTTCAGGAGAGATTCTACGCTGCTGGTAAAATTCCTGGGGGGTTCATAAAGAGGGAAGGTAAACCTAGTGAATCTGCCATTCTTTCCGCAAGGCTGATAGACAGGCCAATCAGGCCTTTGTTCCCTAAGAAATTCGCCAACGAGATACAAGTGATAGTTACGGTCCTTTCAGCTGATCCCGATACTCCTCCGGATGCTCTTGGAATTTTTGCAGCTTCTCTTGCTTTAAACCTCTCCAAGATACCGTTTGAAGGAGTTGTTGCAGGTGTCAGAATTGGCCTTGTTGATGGAGAATACGTTATTTTCCCAACGGAAAAGCAAATGGAAGAGAGTAGGATGGATATCGTGGTTGCAGGCACCAAGGATGCTGTTACGATGGTTGAAGGTGAAGCTAAAGAGGTCTCCGAAGAAGAGATGGTAAAAGCCTTGATGAAAGCTCATGAAGCGATCAAGAAATTGGTGGAATTTCAGGAAATGGTGATTTCAGAAATACCTGTCGAGAAGTACGAATACGTGGAGCCAGAGGCTCCCAAGGAAATTCTCGAAAGATTTGAAAACTTAATCGATTTCGAAGAGCTCGAAAAGAGGATCTTGACTCCGGGAAAGCATGCTAGACAGAAAGCCTTAGACGAGTACAAAGAAGAACTCTTCCAAAAAATCGTAGAAGAATTTCAACTGGAAAACGCCGAAGAGATAGAGCCTTTCATAAACGATGTTTTTACAGAGGCTGTTAAAAACAAAATGAGAAGAATGATCGTTGAGAAGGGGATTCGAGCGGATGGGAGAAGACCAACCGAGATAAGGCCGATCACCTGTGAAGTTGGGTTGTTCGCAAGAACGCACGGTTCAGCTCTGTTCACACGCGGTGAGACACAGAGTCTCGGTATCGTCACCCTTGGAGCACCTATGGATGAGCAGATAATCGACACACTCCTTGAAGAGGGAACAAAAAGGTTCATGCTTCACTACAACTTTCCACCATTCTGCACAGGCGAAGTTAAACCGTTGAGAGGTCCAAGCAGAAGGGAGATAGGTCATGGCCACCTTGCAGAAAGAGCTCTGCAGTTCGTTCTTCCACCGGAAGAATCCTTCCCTTACACTATAAGAGTTGTATCAGAAATCCTAGAATCCAACGGCTCATCTTCAATGGCAACGGTGTGCTCGGGATCTCTAGCTCTCATGGATGCTGGTGTTCCAATTTCGAAGCATGTGGCGGGAGTTGCCATGGGATTGATAGTTGAGCCCGACAAAACAGTCATTTTAACGGATATTCTTGGAATGGAAGATCACTACGGGGATATGGACTTCAAAGTGGCTGGGACCAGAGATGGAATAACAGCGTTCCAGATGGATTGTAAAATCTCCGGAGTCACAGAAGAGCTTCTTTCGAGGGCTCTTATACAAGCGAAGGAAGCCAGAATGTACATACTCGATAAAATGTATGAAACGATTTCAGAGCCGAGACCCACCATATCCAGATTTGCTCCCATAATAAAGGTTACTCAGGTGAACCCAGACAAAGTAGCAGACATAATAGGCCCGGGTGGAAAGATCATAAAGAAAATAATCAAGGATAACGATGTGAAGATAGAGATAGATGATGAAACGGGAGTTGTAAAGGTTATAGGAAACGAAGAAGAAAACGTCGATAGAGCGATAGACACCATAAAGGAGATAGCAAGGGAGATAGAGGTCGGTGAGATCCTCGAAGGCAGAATAACCAGGATAGAACCATACGGCATATTCATAGAGGTTTTTCCAGGAAAGATAGGTCTTCTTCATCAAAGCAAGATAGGAGAGGATATGAAATCGTTCATCAAGAAAGTGAAGGTTGGAGACATGATAAAGGTTCAGGTTATAAACATAGACGAGCTTGGAAGACTCCAGTTCAAAAGAGTAGGCGCTGAGAAACAACCCCAAAAGCCTCAGAAAGTTTCTCAGCAAAAGACGATTGTGAAGCCTAAAATAATGATTCCGAGGAAACCAAGGGGGCATAGTAAGTGAAAATAGTTGATGAGGTCATCGGTAAATTCAGAGTCATATCTATACCCTTTGATAGCGTTAAGACGATATCATGCGCTTTCGTTGTGAAAAGCGGTTCCGCGGATGAACCAGACCCCCTTGCGGGGGTTTCTCATTATCTGGAACATGTTGTTTTCAGAGGCACCAAAAAATATGATCATTTCCAGCTGAAATACATTGTTGAAAGTGTCGGGGGAGTTTTAAACGCTTTCACCGAAAGAAGAGCAACGGTTTTTTATATAAAAGTCCCTGAAATGAATTTTCTGAAAAGTTTCGATGTTCTGAAAAGCTTGGTGTTCGAACCGACAATAGATGAAGAATCTGTTGAAATCGAAAGAAAAGTCATTCTTGAAGAGTACAAAATGAACAGGGATGATCCTGTGAGTTACCTTCACGATCTTCTGTTCGAAAACGTGTGGGAAGGTCCTTTTGGAAGGCCAATTCTTGGCTATGAGGATACGATAAGGAGTATTTCTAAGGGAGAACTCGTTGAATATCATGATAAGATGTATTTTCCAAGGAATATGATAGTTGTCCTGGCCGGTAGAGTGAACGGGACCTTCATGGATGTTGTAAAGAAAGAGCTGGAGAGAATCGATAAAGAAGGTGAGAAGAAAGATAACAGTTTTCCAAATTTCACTTACCCATCATCGGTGACTTATGAGGTCAGAAACGATATGGAGCAAGTTCATGTTGCTTTGGCAAAACCCATTCCTGGGAGGGAGAGTTCGGATTATCCAGCTATAGCCCTTCTCAATACAGCTTTGGGAAGTGGCATGAGCTCTCTTCTGTTCCATGAGATTAGGGAAAAAGAGGGACTAGTTTATGATATATATTCTCAAATATACGCTTTGAGGAAAACGGGTGTTCTGGTAATATATTCCTCCATGTCACCAAGCAACTTGGGAAGGTTCTTTGAAAAGCTGAAGAAACTTCTATCATCCATACAGATTCTGGAAAATTTCGAGTATGGAAAGAACAGGTTGCTTGGTAAACTCGAAATGATGACGGAAAGTCCAGGGAGTGTGATGGGGTTCGTCGTTGATAGATTGGTTTGTGGACTGGAAAGTTATGATATAGACTCTTTCATGGAGGAGATAAAGAGTCTAGATGTGCACGATTTTGAAAAAGTGGCGAAAGAAGTTCTTTCAGGTAATTGGGCCGTTTTCGGACTAGGACCTGATTCTACCCGTCTTGATTTCTCCATTCTGGAGGTGTGAAAATGGGTATTCTTTGGAAAAAAGTGGATGAGGTTAAATCGGGGGAGATACTGGCAGATGATGTTTATGATGGAAGAACGTTTGTAGTACTTCTCAGGAAAGGAACGATGCTGGATGATAGCAACATGGAGCTTTTGAAGAAGAGGAAAGTTCTGAGGGTACCCATACTCCTTGAAGAGAAATCAGAAGAGTCATCGGATACCCTTGCTTTGAGGGTCGAAGAAAAGATAACAGAGTACATATTGCCAGATGTCCCGACCATGATAGATGAGGGGGTCTACAAAGAAGCTTTAGAAGACGTTCGAGATATTGTAAGGAAGATCATGGAACTCGAAGCACTCGATGTTGAGAAATTTAGAAATGTCTCGAACAAACTCGTTGTGGAGATAATGAAGAAGGATGAAAGGATCGTGAACCTTCTGAGAAAGCACGCAACTGGTTTTCTGTACAAGCATCTTGTCAACACTGGTGCTCTCGCAGGTTTCATAGCTCACGAAATGGGAATGCCAAGGCACATAATAGCTATAACCTGTAGAGCCGCTCTTCTCCACGATATAGGGCTTTCTCTATTGAAAGGTGAAGAGAGCGGTGTTGAGGAAGAAAAGGGGGAATTGAAGGTTCATCCCGTTGTTGGATCCTATCTTTTGAAGAAATATTCTGATGAATTGGAGAGAGAGGTAATAGACGGTGTTTTACATCATCACGAAAGATTCGATGGCAAAGGATTTCCAATAGGATTGAAAGGAAAGAGGATTCCCGTCATATCGAGGATACTCCAGGTTGCCGATGCGTACGACACTCTAACCTCCGATATACCAGGTTATCAAGGTATGCCCCCCTATTATGCTCTGAAATGGATAGTGGAACATGCTGGCAGGATATTCGATCCAGATATCGTCTCTTCCTTCTTGAGGATAACGGGGGTTTATCCAACGGGAACGAAAGTACTCCTTACAGATGGGAGAACTGGTGTTGTCCTTGGAAGGAGCGAGAAATATCTATGCCCCATCGTCAGGGTTGAAAACGAAGATATAGATCTCTGCAAAAGGAGGGATATCTGGATAGAGAAGGTGATCACATGATATGGAAAAGAGTGAAAGATCTTGTTGGTGGGGAGATAATCTCTGAAAAGGTTATAGGGGTAGGAGAACACGATGTCATAGCAACACCTGGAAGTGTGGTTAATGAGGATCTTAAAGACAAGCTTTTGAAAAGGGGTATAGAGTGGGTTCTCATAGATATACCAAGAAAAACGGGAAAGCCTTTGATAGATGAGAAAACTCTAGAAGAGATGAAAGAGAAGATGAAGAACATCTTCGATGAAGCTATGAAAACATTCACTGTGGATGTTGAGGGGCTAAAGGAGATTTCCGATCAAATCGTTGATGAGGTTCTAACGAATTGGGGTATGAAGGTTTTGCCACTTCTTCTAATGGCAAAAAGTGAAGATGAATACACATACACCCACGAAGTCAACGTGGGTGTTTTGTCATCAATGATAGCCATGCAACTCGGTTTGAACAAAGATGCGATCTCCAAGCTCACATTCTCCGCGATAATTCACGATATAGGGAAATTGAGAGTACCCAAGGAAATACTCCATGCCCCGAGGAGCCTTTCTGAGAAGGAATTTGAACTTGTAAAACTCCACACTATCTTCGGTAGGCAAATATGTGAAAGCTCTGGAATCAAAGACAAGGATATACTATCGGGAGTGGAAGACCATCATGAAAAGATGGATGGAAGTGGATATCTGAGGGGGCTAACGGGAAACAATATAAACCTCTTTGCCAAAATAATAGCCGTTGCCGACATATACGATGCTTTGGCTTCAAAAAGGGTGTATAAAGATCCATGGTCTCCCCATAGGGCTGTTACAGAGCTCGTGACTCTCTCAACACTTGGAAAGCTCGATAGAAAGGTGGTCAACGCTTTCATCTCCGTCGTTGGGATATATCCTGTTGGAACCGTTTTGATCCTCTCCAACGGATCAAGAGCTGTTGTCGTTGGAAATAAAAGAAAAGTTCTGACAAGACCGATTGTGGAGATGGAAGATGGCCTAATCGTCGATCTCTCTGAGAACAAGAAAAATTTTAACATATTGAAGGTTATAGATTGACAGGAGGGATTCCTGTGAAAGAGGCTTTGACCTTCGATGATGTTCTTCTGGTCCCAAGATACAGCGAGGTCCTTCCAAACGAAGTGAACGTCGAGACCATGTTGACCAGAAACTTGAAACTCAACATACCTCTTGTGAGCGCAGCCATGGATACGGTAACGGAGGCAGAGCTCGCGAAAGCGCTCGCAAGAGAGGGAGGAATAGGAATCATACACAGGAACATGCCTGTAGATGAACAGGCTCATCAAGTCGAGAAAGTCAAGAGAACGGAAAATGGCGTCATATACGATCCCATAACCATAACACCCGATACAACGGTCAAGGAAGCTCTGAATCTCATGGCTGAATACAAAATAGGGGGACTACCCGTCGTTGAGGATGAGAACAGACTTGTTGGACTCTTGACGAACAGGGATATAAGGTTTGAAAAGAATCTTTCAAGAAGGGTAAAAGATCTCATGACGCCCAGAGATAGGTTGATAGTCGCACATCCAGATATTTCCCTGGAAGAAGCGAAACAAATCTTGCATGAGAACAAGATAGAAAAACTACCGATCGTTGATGATGGAAACAGGTTGGTTGGCCTTATCACCATAAAGGATGTTTTGAGTGTCATAGAACATCCATTCGCTTCAAGAGATGAGAAGGGAAGACTTCTGGTTGGAGCGGCGGTAGGCACGGGGAAGGATACTTTAGAGAGGGTTGAAAAACTCATAAAAGCGGGAGTTGACGTCATAGTAGTGGATACAGCTCATGGCCACTCCAGAAGAGTTCTGGAAACTGTGAAGATGATAAAAGAGAACTTCCCCGATGTCGATGTCATTGGTGGAAACGTTGCAACTGGAGAGGGAGTGGAGGATCTGATAGAAGCAGGCGTCGATGGAGTGAAGGTAGGAGTAGGGCCCGGCTCAATCTGCACCACGAGGGTTGTTGCAGGTGTTGGTATGCCCCAGCTCAGTGCGATAATGGAATGTTACTCCGTTGCTAAGAAATATGGAGTTCCCATAATAGCCGATGGTGGTATAAGGTATTCTGGAGATATAGTCAAAGCTCTTGCAGGAGGCGCTGACACGGTAATGATAGGGAGTATCTTCGCAGGAACTGAAGAAGCGCCTGGTGAAACCATACTCTATCAGGGAAGAAAGTACAAGGCTTACAGGGGTATGGGAAGCCTGTCAGCTATGAAAGAAGGTAGTGCCGACAGATACGGTCAGGAAGAAAATTGGAAATACGTCCCGGAAGGAATAGAAGGCATGGTTCCTTATAAAGGAACTGTGAAAGACGTTGTGTATCAACTCGTGGGTGGTTTGAAATCTGGTATGGGATACGTTGGAGCAAGAAACATAAGAGAATTGAGAGAAAAAGCTGTTTTCATAAGAGTTACAGGAGCGGGTGTTAAGGAAAGTCATCCACACGATGTGATAATAACCAAGGAAGCTCCAAATTACTGGGCTCAGAGTTAGGATAGCTTCTTTATGATCTCGTACTCTCTCATGGCTTCTTCTTGCATACCGAGTTTCTCATAAAGGAGAGCCAGTTTAAGCCTAACATCTGGATTCGTGGGATCTTTTTCCACCACTTTTTTGTAACAAAGCAGTGCCTTTTTTTTCAACCCAATGTGATAGTAGAAGAACGATCTGAACCTGAGGGATAGAAAGGGTATAATGAGGAGAATAGGAACCAAGAACCAATAATGGAAGACGTTTTTGCTCTCACTCTTGAAGCTCTTTTTCATCAAGAATTGAAAGTCTGGGTCCTCAATATACATATCCAGCGTTATCCCTCTCTTTTTTGCTTTGCTCAGGAGAAGAAGCAGTTTCGTTTTCAGCATCTCTTTCTTTATGTTCAGACTTTCGTATCTTTTGATGATCTCTTCCAACATACCTTCAGAAGGTTCTTCGATATAGGATATGGTGTAGAAAAGGTCAAGATAGATCCTTATTTGCTTTTCAACCTCATTCTCACCTTTATATCCCATCTCTCGTGCTATTTCGAAGAGCCTAACGATCCTTGTATAGTTCTCCTCTTTCATATCCATATCGAGAATGTCGTTTACCAGCGCTCTGGCCACATCTCTAGAATTTTCCAAATGTTTCAAAAATTCGATAGATTCGCGATCTATGAAGGGATTCCCCATGAAGAATTTCATGAGTTTTTTAGAAAATTCTGCTGGATCAACTTTCATTCTCAATCCCAGTTTCCAGACGCCTGATATCTCACGCAGATTCGAAGGGTCCTGAAGAAGCTTCGAAACTTCTCTTTCCATATCAGGGAAAATGACTTTCAAAGCCTCAAAATCCTCGTTATCAAGAGGTTTTTTCAAATTCTTAGACCTCTTTAGAAGTTCATCGATATCCTCTTTCAAAACAGCTTCTTTTATTTCCTCATATTTCAACAGCTTCTTCTTAGCATAAAGCAACCTCCCAACATCCTCTAAACTTTCATCATCGGGATTCTCCAGGATGTATTCCTTAAAAAGGGATAGAGCTTTTCCAAGATCTCTCTTGGAGATCTCGACGATATCGTTCAGAGTTATGGACAGGAGTAAGGACGGAATCAGGATCAAAAAGAGGAGGACTTCCCTCAAATCACACCACCCTTTCGAAAATTGGACCTACGAACCTCTTCCACATTATCTGGATGTATATAGCGAGCGGAACCGCTATGAAAACTCCCAAAAATCCGAACACTTTACCGAAAAGGAGTATCGAGAAGATTATGTATATGGGATTCAGCTTCGCGTATCCTTTCATGAGATGTATGAAAAGAATGAAAGCGATACTGTGAATTATAACGGTGAACAGAGCGATCCATATGATACCCTTTATTCCAAGGGAGAGCGAAAAGAGGAATACAGGAATGTATTCAAGAAAGACTCCAACTATCGGTATGAAGTTGGTTATGAACGCCCATGCACCAACAACGGCACTGTAATCCAGACCAAAGATTCTGAAAACCGCCCAGAATGAAAGCCCAGTTATCAAAGCGGTTATGAAAACTGCAAGAACGAACCTTTCCATGTTATCGTAGAGGTCTTTAATGAAAACCCTTATCTCCGACCTGCATCTTTTTGGAAATATCTTTTCAAAAGCACTTCCAACAGTATCCATGTAGAATGTAACGTATATGGTCCCTAAAATTCCGAAGAAAACGATCATGACAACTTCTGGGAATCTACTTATGAACATGTTGAACAGGTAATCTGCAAATTCCAACATCTTCGGCTGAACGAAATCCATGAATTTATCAACGAGTTCTTGAAGATTGGGTGATTCTTTCAAGTAATCTCTCCATAGCTTTTCGTTGAAGACATCCGTTATCAATTTTATGAAATTTCCCAGTTCTTTTGTGACTGCCGGTATCAAAAACACGAGTATTATGATGAATCCAAAGAAGAATATGGATAAAGCCAGTATCTTTGAAATTCTACTGGAAAACCTGAAATTCTTCTTGAAGAAGAAAACAATGGGTTTTAGAAGTATGACGTTGAAAACCGTCACAACAATGACGGTGAATATGTCCTTAAAAATTCCAAGGACTATCAACAAAATGACAGTGTAAAGTGCTATGTAGAACAGTGAAAGATTTTTTGTATTATCGAAAAATTTCAAATTTTCACCTCACCACCTATTCTGGAGGTTTCAAAGTATTTTCTTATCTCCTCGGGATCGCTTGTTTTTCCAAGGACCACCATGAGCTTTATCCTGGCTTTTTGAGAAGTTACTTCCTGTCCGAGTATCGCACCTCTCTTTACAAGATCCGCACCTCCTCCTTTATAAGCGTACACATCGAGGACTCTTCCTTTAAAGCACCTCGACGTTATTACAACCACAACTCCCTTCTCAACGATCTCTTCAACGGCTTCCGCGACTAGTGGTGGAACGTTCCCCCTTCCGAAACCTTCCAAGATGACACCTTTGTAACCGAGAGATGGTACCAATCTCAAAAAACTACCATCGTCTCCCGTGAAAGTTTTCACCAGAGCGACTCTTTCTTCTATCTTCTCAACATCCAGTACGGTTCTTGTCAAGGATTTTCTGAAAAATACGACGGTATCTTCATCCACAATACCCAAAGGACCGTAACCCGGTGATTCGAAGGTTGCAACGTTACTCGTGTAAGTCTTTGTAACTTCTCTTGCAGAATGTATCTCGTCGTTCAGACAGACCATGACCCCCATGTTCCTCGCTTTCTCAGAGACAGCCACTCTGACAGAGGATAAAACGTTTCTTGGGCCGTCGGTTCCCAGCTCGTTTATGTTCCTCATGGAAGCTGTTAAAACGATAGGTTTTTCCGTATCAACCGTTAAATCGAGAAAATATGCGGTTTCTTCCAAAGTATCCGTCCCATGTGTTATAACGATACCATTCACATCTTCCCTCTTTGAAACATCCTTCACCACTCTGGAAAGCTTCCACATATCTTTCGGAGTCATATAGGGGCTCGGAACGTTTGAAAATTCTAAGAGCTCCACGTCCGCTATTGAATCCAATCCCGGTATCTGCGTTATGAAAAAACTACCCTTTTCACTGGGGTACGACCTTCCCGATATACCTCTAACCATGGCAATCGTTCCACCGGTTGTTATTATTACGACCTTTCTCAAAGCACATCACTCTCTCTTTAAGGTCTCTTCCAACCAATTCAGCAGATCCTTGTAGAAAGCCTCTTCATAATCTGGATCCTCAAAGATCTCATGGTATGCGCCCTCATATTCCAATTTCTTCTTTTCAGTTCTTAGGTTTTCAAAAAATGCCCTTGCCCCCTCAGGCGGAGTTATTCTATCTTTTGTTCCCACGATCAAAAGGACAGGGCAATCTATTTTATCTGCTTCTTCCCTTGCCCTTTTCATCTCCTTAATCATTTCGACAGCTAATTTAACGGAGATCTTCCTGTGCACCTTTGGGTCTGATATGTATCTCCTCACAGCATCGCTATTTCTTGAAAGATCTTCTGGATTTATACCGTTGTCAAGTTGGAGCATGGGTACAAAGAATGAAATAAAGCTAACCGTTATAACAAGGGAAAGAGGAACGTTCCGCGATAGGGAAAGAGCGGGAGACGATACAACGAGTCCTTTCAGTTTTCCGGGAAATTCTTCTGCGTACCTTATAGCTATGAGCCCTCCAAGGCTGTGGCCAAAGAGTACAGGGTTTTCAGATTCCTCTACGTAATCGTTTATCACTTTGAAAACCTCTTTGAAGGTGAAATGACCTCTGATACCCGAGCTCTCACCATGTCCCGGTAAATCGAAGAGAACTACCCTGAAACCGTTCTTCACCAACTCGTTCTTTAACCTCTCATACCTTCCGGAATGTTCCCCAAGTCCGTGTACGACCACGATCGAACCTCTCTCAGAACTTCCATAGACCTTTTTATGGATCAACGGCTCACCTCCAGCGAGTTTTTCAACCTCTTAATAACCCTTTCCTTTCCAAGAGCTGGAACGAGCCTTATAAGCTCTGGCCCTTCCTCTCTTCCCGTTAGTACGACCCTGAGGGTCATGTAGAAATCTTTTGCTTTCACCTTCGCCTCTTTCACAACTCTTTTGAACGTCTCCACGATGTAACTTTCCTTCCATTCGATCTTTTCCAGTTCTTCCAAGAGTTTTTCAAAAGCTCCTTTTAAATCACTGCGAATGGATGAGGGTTCTGGATCTTTGAAAAAGTATTCAACAAGGTATGGTAGTTCTTCCAAGACTTCCAAGCGATCTTTCACCATGTCCAAGACTTCCGAGATGTACCCTTCATCAGCATGATAACCTACTTTTTCTAGAAATGGCTTCGATATTTTCACAAGCTCTTCCAATTCCAGGTTTCTTATGTAGTGCGCGTTCATCCATCTGAGTTTTGCAGGATCGAATATCGCAGGATTCTTACTCAGCCTATCGAGACTGAAGGATTCTATCATTTCTTCCTTCGAAAGGATCTCTTTCCCTTCAGGATGGGACCACCCGAGTAGGACTAAATAGTTCGCCAGTGCCTGAGGGAGATATCCTTTGTCTCGAAACTCTTCAACCGAGGTTGCTCCAAATCTCTTGCTCAACTTCTTACCGTCTGGCCCGAGTATCATGGAAACGTGAGCGAATTTTGGAGGTTCTTTCTGCAAAGCCTCGTATATCGCAAGCTGCCTCAAGGTGTTGGAGAGGTGATCATCTCCTCTTATAACATGCGTTATCTCCATCAGAGAATCATCGACAACACAGGCGAAATTGTAGGTTGGAAGACCGTTACTCCTCAAAAGAACGAAATCTCCAATTGACCCCTCTTTGAAAACCACCTCGCCTTTGACGATATCCTCCAGAATGAATTCCTTCCTCGGCATCTTGAAGAAGACAGCTGGTCTTAGTCCCTTGCTTTCGTACTCTTTCTTTCTCTCAGGTGTTTCAAATTCCTTAAACATCTCCTCAGTGTAATGGGGTGCCTTTTTCTCCTTCAAAAGCCTTTCCCTGATCTTTTCGATTTCCTCAGGATAAGCATAAACGTAGTACGCCTTCCCTTTATTCACAAGGTACTCTGCTACCTCATGATATATATGGATTCTCTCGCTCTGTCTGTAAGGACCGTGCTCTCCTCCAACATCGGGCCCTTCATCCCAATCGAGTCCAAGCCATTTGAGAGCTTCTATAAGCCTTTTCTCATATTCTTCTCTTGATCTCTCTATATCCGTATCTTCTATCCTTAGAATGAATTTTCCATTCTCTTTTCTCGCAAAAAGGTAGTTGAAAAGGGCAGTTCTTGCACCTCCAACGTGGAGGAATCCAGTCGGGCTCGGTGCAAATCTAACCCTCACCACGTTAGCCACCACTCCTTTCCTTCGATAACCTGTTATAGCAATCCCTGCAAACCGCTATGTATTTTTCCATCCCCCCAACGTCTATCTCCGCATCTTCTCCCGCTATTTTATAAGATAGTGTTGCGTTGTAATCTCCACATATGTGACAGACCGCTTTCTTTTTCACAACGGTGTCCGCGAGTGCCATAAGTTTTGCCGTGGTTGGAAAAGGGTTCTGCTTGTAGCTCAGATCGAGTCCAGCACAGAAAACGTCTATCCCCCTGTCTATCAATTTTCTTACAACGTTCACAAGATTCTCTTCTATGAACTGGATTTCATCGATGAAGACGGCTTGAACATCATCTTCGATTTCTTTTTCTATTTCTTCGGCTTTGCTTATGGGTATGGCTTCAACTCCATCGCCTGTGTGGGTGGATATTATCGACCTTCCATAACGGGTGTCCAGCGCTGGCTTGAACACCCTTATTTTCTTCCTTCCGAGCTTATATATCTCGATGTACGACAGAAGCTCGGTTGTTTTACCCGAGTACATGGGACCAGTTATGACGGTAAGCTTTCCAGACACGTTATCACCCTCTCAGAGTTCTTTTGAAGAAGTCCAGAGTCTTTTCAAAGAGTTTTTTGAGCCACTTTTCAGAACTGAAGACATGATCTGCACCCTCTACATTCGCGAGTTCAAAACCAAACTTTCTGGAAATCTCCTCACTGTGAGAGAAGGGAACGGTTTCATCGCCTGTTCCATGAATGATCATAACCTTCCCATGGTAGTTTTTCAATTTGTCCCAGGCATCGAACGACAGAATGGATTCTAGGAAAGCCCTTCCTATGGAGAGCCCTCCAACATCCCACGTTTCGAAACTTTCACCAACTCCTCTCTCTTCAGCTTTTGACAGGAAAACTTCTCTGTTCTTGAGAGCGGGTGCCCACAGGCAGATGGATCCGATCTCTCCCCCTCTCTTTTCAGCAAGGAGTGCTGCAACAACTCCTCCCATGCTGAGTCCCACGATTCCTATCCTTTTCTCATCGACCCAGTCAAGTTCTTTCACATAATCCAGCACGGTTTCAGCATCTTCAAGCTCTGTGAATATCGTCATCTCCGAAAAATCAAGGTCACTGTTTCCTGAACCTCTGAAGTCGAATCTTACAGAACCTATCCCTTCTCTCTCCAGAATCTTTGACATCCTTGCAAACATGAAGTGGGCTTCTATGTGGCTCCCTGTGAACCCATGGAAGAACAAAACAACAGGACACTTCACATCACCATCTGGCCTGTGGATTATGGAAAATATCTTTCCTTTTTTGGTATCCATGAACAATGCTTCCTTCATGAGCTCACCTCCTATGGAATACAGAAGTATTTTAGCATTCTATACCGTAAAAAAAGCCACCTCCCAAGGAGGTGGCAGTGATTTGAAAAATCCTTCAACTTTCACATTTTGACCATCCACATACCTTACATGACGTGCATCCTTCCTGCTTCACGAGGGAATTCTTCGAAAGGCATATGGGACAATAAACGTTTCCTTCATCATCGACGTAGTAGCCATCATACCATTTCAGGTTGTTTGCCAGAATGAATTTTTCCCTATCGATTTCCTTCTCCTCTCTCACGGTTTCTCCCCATAGTTTTGCGAAGTCGTCTATCGCTTTCTTTATCTCATCTGCCAGTCCTTTGACGTAATTTCCCCGGACCTTCGAGAGCTGTTCCAGTATCTCTTCTGAAGAGACTCCCGCTCTCAATGCGATCGATGCAAGCCTTCCTATAACTTCTGCCGTCTCTGTTCCGTTGGAGAGGAATATCTCAACGGCTTCTCCGGTATCATCGAAGGAAACTGTGATGTAAGTTGTTCCATCTCGTCTTCTGTACTTTCTAGTCACACTTCTCAGGGATTCCTTTCTTGGTTTTGGCCTTATCTTCAATTTATCATCGACAACGAAAAACTGAACAACAGGGGCTTCTTTGGTCTTCAACTTTTTGGCTTTCGTCAG
Organism: uncultured Thermotoga sp.; assembly: GCA_964486555.1. Lineage (GTDB taxonomy): Bacteria > Thermotogota > Thermotogae > Thermotogales > Thermotogaceae > 4484-232. The sequence goes on from CAZANP010000038.1 coordinate 14,885, forward strand.
AACTTGAGTCTGTAACGAGCCATCTCTGTAAACTGTGAGGCCTCTGACACATGTTTTCAAAGATTCAAGGTATACTCCCAAAACATCCTCGACGCTGTAATCCTTCGGCATATTTATCGTCTTTGAAATGTTGTTGTCAACGTATCTTTGGAAAGCATCCTGCATAAGAAGATGATCCATAGGATCTATGTCTAAAGCGACCACAAAGATTCTTTTTACATCCTCGGGTATACCTTCTATATCTTTCAGAGAGCCTTTCTCGAGTAGAACTTTTTCTATCTTCTTCATCGTTTCTTCTCCAAGTTTTTCTTTCAACACTCTGTTGATATAGAGTAATGCTTCTTTACTCCCATCACTTCTGTGAATGTATCTTGTGTAGGCTAGGAGGAAATTTGGTTCAAGCCCGGACGATGTGTCGGCTATGTTTGAAATGGATCCCGTTGGTGCAACTGTAAGTACCGCGACGTTCCTTTTGTGATACTTGGATTCTTTCATAACTTCTTTTATCTCATCATCGTAATCGCTCATACCCATGGCGAAGGGGACGAAATTTTCCTCGTTTTTGTATCTGGAAAGATCGAACAATGGAAAATTTCCTTTTTCCTTTGCCAGATCTGAAGAGGCTTGATGTGCGTTCAGGGATATGAAAGCCATGAGGTTTGCACCGAACTTCCTGGCTTCTTCGGAATTGTACGGAATTTCCATTTTATACAGTAAGTCTGCAAAGCCCATTATTCCAAGCCCGAGTCTTCTACTTTTCTTCACCGCATCGTCTATCTTTTTGAGTGGGAACACATTCACATCTATAACGTTGTCCAAAAATCTCACAGCGATTTTCACAACCTCTCTTAATGAATCGAAATCGAATTCTTTTTTCTCATCGTCGAAGAGCTTTGCAACATCTATGGAACCCAGATTGCACGCTTCGTAGTCTGTAAGGCCTATCTCTCCACACGGGTTGGTGGAGAATATCCTCTTGTGAGGATACAAGGGGTAATACTTGTTCATCTCACCAAGGAATACAAGACCTGGATCTCCAGTTCTCCAAGCGTTTTCTGCTATCCTTTTGAAAATATCCCTCAGCTTCACTCTCCGTTTTATATGACTTCTTGGATGTGACAGAAGAATCTCTCCATCTTCCTCGTATATCCTCAGGATTTCTTCCTTATCCATTGGTATACCAACGGATATGTTGAAGTACTTCAGGACGCTTTCACCTTCATTCTCTCTTTTCGCGTCTATGAACTCTTCTATATCCGGATGATCTATGTTCAATATCCCCATGAGTGCCCCTCTTCTTCTGTAGCCTTGCTCGACGACTGATATGGCGGTATTGAAAACATGCATGAACGATACAGGGCCAGATGCTTTTCCATGGGTTCCTGCAACGAAGCTTCCCTTGGGTCTCAGATTCGAAAAATTACTCCCTATACCTCCTCCCACCTTGGTTATCAACGCGTATTCTTTAACGGCTTCGAATATCTCTTCTATACTGTCTCCTACAGGAACCACAAAACATGCTGATAGCATATGAAGGTGATTTCTCATTTTAAAGATGGTTTCATAATCCTCCATAGTCATCTGGTCTATAGGCTTCCACAGAAGATCCGGATCCACACCAAGACCAGCGTTGAAAAGGGTTGGGCTGTTTGGTATGAATACCCTGCTTTTCAAGAGTTTGAAGAACTTCTCCTCCCATTCCTTTATGAGATCGAGTTTGTTTTCGGTGTTTGTATTCAAAATCTCCGCTGTTGCCACGACTCTTGCAACCCTTCGTGCAACATCTTCCCATTTGGTTTCCAAGAATCCCTCTTCAGGTGTTCTGAAGAAGTACCTTTCCCTCAAAATCCATTTGGCGTTTTCTGATGGCTCCAAATTCATGTACTTTTCCAACAAGCTTGAAAAGCTCATGATGGATACCCCCTGATAACAATATAATGTGGACTTGTTATAAAATTATCAATATATAGTGTTATAGAATGGCTGGCGGAAAAAATTATACAACAAAATCCGCAGGATTGATCGTTAAAATATGGGAAAAATAGGAAGAGATTTAGAGAGATTGAGAAATTTTTCATGAAGAAGATACCAGAATATATGATATCACTGATCATTGTGAAAAAGACAACAGGAGGGGAGATCATGAAAGAAAATTTGAAGAAGGTATATGAAGTTTTTCCGTGGAGGATGAGACCTGGTGAGAGGGAAGCCCACGTGAGGTTCGAGTATCTTGTTGAACTGTTCAAAGAAATCGTCGATTTCCCAGAGAAAATTCACATTTTGGATATCGCAGCAGGAAGTGGTATAGCAGGAGTTGCCATGATGAAGGCAGCTGAAGAACGAGGAGCTGAAACATCACTTTGTACCACGGACATCAGAGAGGATGACCTCAAATGGGTTCATGAATGGGCAGATCTTGCAGGCGTATCGGGTGATGTAGAAACCATAGCTATCGATGCTTCAAAAGTACATGAGATCGGTGAGATATTTGATGTAGCGATCCTCTGGGGTAACTCAACTCCTCACTTTTCACCTGATCATCTTTTAAAAGTGTTTTCATCCGTAGCACTAACCATTAAAGATACAGGGATATTTTTAGTTGAAGAAATCGATAGAACATTCAGGGTGTTTCTAACCAGAGGCTATAAGGAGTTCCTCGTGGAAGGT
>CAZANP010000039.1:0-8821 GCA_964486555.1 uncultured Thermotoga sp.
CGTTTCACATTATCTTTACCGGTGACAGCAGCTGTGACTCCTGGACATGAAGAATTCTTGGATTGGGCATGCGAAATAGCTGAAAACTTCAAACCTCTCTCAGACAAAGAAATGGAGCTTCTTAAAGTGAGAAGCTCCGAAATAGAGGAACCAGTTTTTCCTCTTTAGATCTCTTGAAAACTCAAAACCTTGAATCCCATCTTCCTTCCAAGATTCTTAAGAACCGTTTTAGGACCAACTTCTATAAATTCTTTCACACCCAGCTCGTTCATCCTGTACATGGATTGTCTCCAAAGAACAGGCCCTGTTATCTGCTCTATAACGTTCTTCTTTATCTCCTGTGGATCATCCGTCTCAGTAGCCGTGGAGTTCATGACGATCTTGAATCTCGGTTTTCTGAACTCTATTTTTGAAAGGAGTTCTTCCATTTTCTCCCTTGCTTTTTCTAAAAATGGAGTGTGGAAAGGGCTGGAAACTTTGAGCTCCACCACTCTCTTAGCCCCTACTTCCTTCAACTTTTCCATAGCTTCATAAACAGCTTCTTTCTTTCCACTTATGACTATCTGTTCATCGGAATTGTAATTCGCTACGAAAACATCGGAAATCTTCTCCACCACTTCGTTCACAACATTTTCGGGAGCCCCTATGACCGCCGCCATAGTTCCTTTTCCAGGTTCAAGTGCTTCGCTCATGAACTCTCCTCTTTTCCTCACAACCATGAGGCCCGTTTCGAAATCGTATACTCCTGTTACCGCAAGAGCTGTGTACTCTCCCAGACTGTGCCCTGCAACTATATCCGGAAGAAACCCTTTATCCTCAAGTTCCTTGAAAGCGATATAACTTGCTATGTATATCGCTGGTTGGGCGTTCTCTGTGAGTTTCAAAACTTCTTCATCACCATCCATTATCTCCCTTATATCGAAACCAAGAACTTTTCTTGCTTTCTCAAAGATCTCATCGGCGTGGGAGAATTTCGAAAAATCTCTTCCCATACCGGAATACTGTGATCCTTGTCCCGGAAATAGAAAAGCCCTCATTCTCATCCCTCCAGATACTTTGAAAGTTCCTTAAGAGTTTCAAAAAACTCCTTCATGATATCTTTCATGACTTCTTTGACCGTTTTTATATCGCTTATGAGTCCTGCAGATTGTCCAGCCATGAATGAACCAGAACCGATATCACCATCCTGTACGGCTCTTCTCAGACTTCCAACTAGCTTCTCTTCCGCTTCCATAGGATCTGACACTTCAAGTTCTCTTATTTTCCTGGCGAAAGGTGTTTTCAGGACCCTGACTGGATGACCCAACTTTGCTCCTGTTACAACTGTGTCCCTTATGGAAGCTCTCAAAACCTTCTCTTTGAAAGTGGGATGGACCTCGCTTTCAACGGTGGCTATGAACCTTGTTCCCATTTGGATTCCTTCAGCTCCCAACGCGAAAGCTGCCGCCATACCCCTTCCATCGGCGATTCCTCCCGCCGCTATGACCGGTATCTTCACACTCCTCGCTACCTTGTTGACCAGAACCATCGTTGTGACTTCTCCTATATGTCCACCAGATTCCATACCTTCCGCTATGACGGCATCCGCTCCGATCCTTTCCATCAACTTTGCGAGGGAATCGGAAGCGACAACAGGTATAACCTTTATCCCCTTCTCTTTGAGCTCAGGTACGTACTTGGAAGGATTTCCCGCTCCAAACGTGATGGCATCGACCTTCTCCTCCACACAGACCTTAACAAGATCATCCACGTAAGGAGATAGAAGAAGAACGTTCACACCGATCGGTTTGCTCGTTAGGCTCTTTGCCTCCCTTATCGCTTCTCTCAAAATATCTGGTGTCATGGCGCCAGATCCTATTATCCCGAGACCCCCCGCTTCAGAGACGGCCGCGGCTAGTTTTGGTGTTCCTGCCCATGCCATACCTCCCATAACTATTGGATACTCTATGTTCAACATCTCGTTTACCCTGGTTCTTATCATTTCTTCACCCCCAGTATGAGCTTTGCCTTTGCTACTATCTTTTCATCAACTTTGGCAATCCCCTGAACGATCACAACACCCATCTTTCTTTCAAGAACCTTGACTTCGTACACGAGTCTGTCACCTGGCCTGACTTCTTTTTTGAATCTTGCTTCATCTATCCCAAGAAACAGTGGAACTACTCCTTCTGAATCCTTGAGAAGCAAAATACCAGCTGTCTGTGCGAGTCCCTCTATTATCAGAACACCTGGATATATGGGATAACTTGGGAAATGTCCTTGAAAAACCGGATCGGATATAGATATGTTTTTGAAGGCCACTATCCTGTCTTCTTCCTCTTCGATCACACCGTCCACGAGCAAAAATGGATATCTATGAGGAAGGATCTTCATGACGTCATCCACATTCTTCATGGCTCATACCTCCCCACTACCAAGGAAACGTTGTGACCACCGAAACCGAAGGAATTCTTTATGAGATTCCTTATCTCCCTTTTCACAGGTTCCTTTCCGACGACACCCATTCCTTCAGCTTCCTCATCAGGTTCATCGAAATTTGGCATAGCGTGCACAAAGGATTCTTTCATCTCAAGGATGCTTATGATCAGCTCGACTATACCTGCTGCCCCCAAAAGATGCCCGACGAGTGCTTTCGAAGAGTTTATGGATACATCCGACGCTTTTTCTCCAAAGAGTCTTTTTATGGCTTTGAGTTCTGCTTTATCACCTGCTGGGGTACTCGTTGCGTGGCAGTTCACATAATCTATGTCTTCTATCGATAATCCAGAATCCCTCAGCGCCAATTCCATTGCCCTTTTCGCTCCATCACCTTCGGGATCCGGTGCACTCATATGGTAAGCATCATCCGTCATTCCAACTCCTTTGATCTCAGCCAAAATCTTCGCTTCACGTTCCTTCGCCACCTCTTCCGCTTCCAGAATCAGAATTCCCCCACCTTCCCCCATGACGAATCCATCTCTGTTTCTATCGAAAGGTCTTGAAGCCGCCTTGGGATCATCGTTCCTTGTCGAAAGGGCTCTCATGTTTGCAAATCCCACGATTGGTAGAGGAGCTATAGTCGCTTCGGATCCTCCAACCACCGCCACATCGACAAGACCCTGCTTTATCATCATGGTCCCCAGAGCTACCGCATGAAGGGATGAAGCGCAAGCACTCACAGTTGCGAAGTTGGGACCCTTCAATTTGTATTCCATCGCAACTATTCCAGATGCCATATCTATGAGTATCATGGGAATTAGAAATGGACTAACTTTCGAATATCCGTGAGCCAGGAACTTGTTGTTCTCGTTATCTAAAGTTATGAATCCTCCCATACCTGATCCTATGATAACCGCCGTCCTTTCTGAATATCTGGAAAAGTCTATTCCAGATTCCTCCACAGCTTCTTTAGTTGCTGCTAATGCGAATTGAACGAATCTATCGGTTCTTCTTGCAAGCTTTTTATCGATGTAATCCGCTGGATTGAAGTCCCTTACCTCGGCTGCTATTTGTACAGGGAGGTTGGATGCATCGAAAGATCGAATTTTATCGACACCTATTCTTGCCTCTTTCACGCCTTCCCACAGTTTTTCCTTTCCTATCCCTATAGGACTCACTACTCCCATACCGGTTACAACAACTCTTCTCACCAGACCACCTCCTGATTCTGAAAATTCTGGTGTATTATACTAACCCCGTTTTACTTAAGTCAAGTAAATAATGTTAAATGATAGGAAACACTCTATATGACGGGCTATACGATGCTAGGAGGATCAACAAATATTTTCCAGGAACCTTTATAAATTTTCAAAACCTTCTGTAAATCCTTCAGGAAGAACTCTGGAGTATCCACCTTAACTATGAAATGATGCCTGTAGAGACCTCTCAATTTGAAAATCGGATGTTCGGAAGGGCCCAGTATGTTATGGGAATCCTTGAGTTTATCGACAACCGTTTTTATCAGATCCCACCCTGTAAGGGGGGTGGATGATTCAAGAATGACGTGTATCAGGTGAGAATAAGGAGGGTAAGATAATTCCTTTCTTCTTTCCAACTCCAAGTCATAGTAACCGGGGACATCATGTTTGGAAGCAAAGGTCAAGACAGGATCATTTGGATTCCAAGTTTGGATGATCGCTTTTCCCCTGCCTCTTCTTCCCGACCTTCCAAACACCTGAACCAGCAGCTGGAACGTCCTTATGTTCGTTGTGTAATCAGGTATGAACAGAAGACCATCCACATCTAGAACGCAGACCAAACCTATGTTCGGTATATCAAGACCTTTCGTTATCATTTTGGTACCAACGAGAATATCTATCTTGCCTTCTTGCAACCCATCGAGATATTTTTGAACGTCATGAGGTTTTTCGATAACCTCTCTATCGATCCTTGCGATCTTCACACCGGGGAAGAATCTCACAAGCTCTCTCTCTATCCTTTCCGTTCCTGTCCCAAAAGGAACCAATCTTCCTCCACAGACGGGGCATTCACTGAAAGCAGGTATCTCATATCCGCACTGGTGACATTTGAAAACATTTTTTGAACTGTGATAACTCATGGAAACATCACAGTTTTTGCATCTCACAACGTATCCACATTCCTCACATTTTACATATCCTGAAAAACCTTTCCTCCTCGAGAATATCAGGACCCTTTCTCTTCGGTTCAACGTTTTCTCCATCTCATCCAGCACTGTCTTTGAGAAACTGCCAATCCTTTCTTCCCTTCTCATATCCACGATCTCTACCTCAGGGAGTTCTCCCAGAGCTCTTCCTTTCAACACGTGAAATTTCATTTCTTCCTTCTTCGCCGAAATGTAATGATCCAGTCTTGGGGTTGCAGAACCAAATATCACGTTCAGTCCGAACAATTCTCCCATTTTCTCAGCAACTTTCACAGCATCGTAAACCGGTTCGTTTCTCTGATAGTAGCTCTCGTCATGTTCCTCATCGATGAGTATTATCTTGAGATCTTTCATAGGGACGAAGAGAGCGCTTCTGGAACCTACAAGGATCTTCGTTTCACCTTTCACCGCTTTGAACCATTCCAGAACGCGTCTTGCACGTGTGAGATAACTGTGGTACACCCCAACGGGAACATCTGGAAATTTCCCCTTTATCCTCGCGATTATGGATGGGGTGAGCGACGTTTCAGGAACAAGGTATATAGCGCTCCCTTCATTTAAATAACTCTTTAAAACTTCCAGATACACTTCCGTTTTCCCACTACCCGTTGGACCGAATACGAGATGTTTCCCCAACTCTTTACAACTTTCAGCGACCATCAATCTGTCTTTCTCTATCGTCTCGGGAGGTGCCACAGCACCTTGATCTTCTTTTATCTCGATAATCCCTTTTTCCGCTAGTGAGAATACCGTTTTCCTAGAAACTCCCAGGTAATAAACAAGCTCGTTCAGAAGAACTCCATCGTGAAACATCAAGTAATCGATTATTTCCTTCTGTCTGGGAGGTAGATTGATTTTCAAAAGCTCCTGGATCTTCTTCCTCAAGAAAATCCTTCTCTTTAACCTGGGTTTCGGCATCTTGACCAGGACTTCTTTTCTCAACTTCACGATACCGGACTTCAGATAATTGTTTAACATTTCTTCCCCATACAGCTTTACGAACTCTTTCTTTCTCATTCTTTTAAAACTCAAAAGAGGAGACAAGGATTCAACGTACTCTTCTGTATATTTACCTATATCCCCCGGAAAGAAGAGATCCATGATCATACCGATCGGTGAACCGTAGAATTCGCTCATCCAGAAAGCCAGAGTAACGTGGCTTTCTGTCAGGAAAGAACCATCATCTAACCTTTGAAGGATGTTCTTTATCTTTCTTCTCTTTTTTACCTCTCTCAGAACGTAACCAACGACCTTATTCCTTCTGAAATCCACAAGGACCCTCTCTCCAGGTAGAAGTTTCTCTGAACTTTTATACACAAACGTCTTAAGTAAAGGAAGTCTTGATATGGCCACTTCGTAATAAAACATTCCTTCACCTCATCAGAAGATCTTTTCTATCCTCTTGAAACCTTCTCCAAGAACCTGCCTTACCTCTTTTATGATCACAAAAGCCGATGGATCCAGCTTTCTTATATGCCTTATGAGCTCGTTCAACTCCCTTCTTTTCACAACGACCATTAAGACCTCCCTATCCATTCCCGTGTAGGCACCCTTTGCAGGAATATAGGTTGCACCCCTCTCAAGCTTGTTTAGAACGAAGCTTGCTATCTCCTTGTTCTTGCTTGAAATTATGAAGACCTCACTCGATAGCTCCAAACCATGCATTATGAAATCTATTGAAAGACCGTTTATTATGATCGCGAGGATCGAGTACATACCCGTTCTTGCACTGAACGAAACACCAGCAAGGGCCCCTATGGTGAAATCCACAAAGAGGAGGGTCGTGCCCAGAGATGTTCCAAGGTATCTGTTAAAAATCCTTGCGATTATATCTGTTCCACCTGTGGATGCATTTTGAGAGAAAGTTATAGCCATTCCAAGAGCTGTCAGAATGTCACCGAAGAAAACGACTATAAACAGATCCTCTCCACTGTACTTGGGTACAATTGAGAATCTGTCGAGAAAATCGACGAAGAAATTGAGGACGAAGGTGCAGTATATCGTTTTCGCACTGAAATCGAAACCGATGGTCAGAAAAGCTATCAAAAACAGGAGGCCATTCAGTATGTACATCCATACCCCAACGGATATGGGAACGAAGTGGTTTAAGATTATAGAAAGCCCGCTCACCCCACCAGCTGCGATGTTACTCGGTATCAGGAATACCACCAATCCCAAAGCCGTTATGAAGGTTCCAACTGTGGCAAAGAAATATTCTCTCATCGTTTCCAATCTGTTCAAATTCCCACCTCCAAAAATAAAAGGGGACACGAAGGTCCCTGAGGATTCTTCACGGTGTTTTCATCACTCCAGGGTATCTCTACTCACGAAAACCAGGGATTCCACGGGCACGTTCAAAAATTCAGCCACCACATCGCATTTCACGACCAGGAGGAAGAACAGGTTCTTTCTGTCTTCATCCACCAATCCTTCAAAATTCCCCTGTCCTTTTGAGAGAACGATGTCAGATTCGAAGAAATGTTTCCTGAAATCCTCGTTGGAGAAGTCCAACATGGTACCGGGAAGTTCCATACCGGAACTTATGATGTTTGCAACTCTATCCATACCGACACTCAGGGCGTCCTCGACCGTCACATCGTTTATAACGGGTGAAGCCTTCGCGGCAACTGTCACCTCAAGAGAAGGGTTGTACTCCTTCATTATCTCTATGAAGAATCTATCGAATACAACCTCTCCAGAGTTATCGAGAACGTACAGTAGAGAAAAAGCGTTTTTTATGGATTCTTTGAATTTCTCAAAATCTTCTCTGCCGAAAGGTTTACTCAAGATTTCTTTTATCCTTTCAAAAGCCCTTTTCTCGTTCCAATCTGGAAGTCCAAGATCGATGAGGTTACCAGCAGCTGCAAGTTTCGATGCATCGTATAAAGGATCTGCTGAGCTTTTTATCATTGGTTTCAACTCTTCCAGAATTCGTTCAGCCATTTCGTTTGATCTCTTCTTCTCCTCGATATACGGGTCTTTGGTGTTCAGAACCTTTTTTAAGTACGTATGAATTTCCCCTCCAATTTCTAAAGGTTTCATACCCCATTCCATCTCAGAAAGCTTTTTCATGACCTCTTGGATCCTTTGCCATTTCTTGTGATGGCTCTTTTCATACTTGTTGAGAACCCTCATAGCCTGATTCAGTGTACATATCAAACACCTCGCATCAGCTCTCATCTGATCCTCCCTCCAATTTTTTCACGATACCATCCACTATGTCTTTCAATGTTTTTATCCTTTCGAGTTCCTCATCCTCTACTCGAATACCAAAGGTATCTTCAACGTACATAACGATGTCGACAAGGTCAAGAGAATCTGCACCTAGATCTTCTATGATGTTTGCATCTTCTTTAACATCGTCAAGGTCTATCCCCAATTTTTCCGCAATCATTCGTCTGACTTTTTCCAGTATTTCAGACCTTTCCATCATCATCCCTCCTTGATCACTACCTTCAACAGTGAGAATCCTCCTTCTTCGAGGAATACCAGAATTCTATCATCGCTGTGCTCTTTCTTCCTCCAATTTTCTCCCTTCCATTCCATACATTCTTTCACAACAACCTCTTTTCCAAGCGTCATACTCACGATCACATCCATGGTTCTTGGGGATCGAACATCAAGGTTTGCAAGAACGATCAGACCTATGTTCTCCTTCCAAAAACTGGTATTTGCGGTCTTTCCATCCTGCCAGCTCAGATAAACAGGTTTGTACTCTCCATCGATTAGAATATCCAGAAATTCTTCTCTCACATTGGATAATTTCTCCAAAAATTTCATAATGTCCTCTTCCGCTTCATCCCAATGAAGGGCGTAATGATCGAAGAACGCGAGCTTGCCGAAGAATTGATCTTCAGGATCAAGTGAAAGCTTTTGATTTATATCTGTATCTAGTCCAAGGTTCATGGGTTGTTTTTCTCCAAGCTCTTGCCCCGAATTTATCACAAATATTCCATTTGGAGAGAACGCACAGAGAAATGGAACGAGTTTTGCGAGCACCTCAGGTTTCCTTCCGGTAATCCTTGGGGTATCCGGCGTTTCCGCAGCAGCCATGTAGGGTATCACAAGTCTTGGGGCCATACTCTGATAGAACGTGTACGTCTGTTCGGGTATCCTGGGTAGAGCCCACCAGCTGTTACCGATTATCGCATCATAACCTGACTCTTTAGCTTTTGCATCGTTTTCCATCTGAAGTTCTTCCGCTATGAACACGAACGC
>CAZANP010000039.1:8921-17188 GCA_964486555.1 uncultured Thermotoga sp.
AGAAAGAGCCTCAGGAACGTCACATCGTCCCATGTCGGTTGAGGATCGTTTATCCAATCCGAAAAACCTGGAGGAGTTATGACACCGAACACCTCGACGAGTTTTCTCAAGAAATCATCCTCTTTCACGTTCTTTACAAAATTTTCCCATTTCTGAGGATCGATTTCCTTTGGCGATCTGGTGAACTTTGACAAGTGTTTTTTTACCGATTCGAGGGAATATATGTAAGGAATATCCTCCTTCTCAGGTATCTTGAAACCTCTCCCAGGTATTTTCGGTGGGCCGTAACCTTGAAGATCTTCGATCCTTATCCAGTAGAACCATTCAGGGTGTTTTAAAATGAGATTCGAATCTCTTGCAGCGGTTCTTGGGATGAAATCTAGAACAACCCTTATTCCCAGAATATGACAGGCTTCAACTAAAGCTTTAAATTCATCATCAACTTCGAAATCTTCAAGCAGTGGATCATGATATATGGTATCGATCTTCAAAGGATCTTTCACAGCATATGGTGACCCCACTTCACCTTTTTTGAAAACCTCACTCGATTGACTCACAGGGAGCAGATAAAGAACGTTCACTTTAAATTTCTTAAGGTAGGGAAGGATGGCTATCATCTTCAAAAAAGTTCCAGATTCCTTGTATCCGAATATATCGATGGGTTCGAACCTACCAAATCCCTTGTGGTTGTAAGATGTCGTCATTCTGGGAAGTGAAATGTACATTGTGGACTTCTTGATCCAATCCCTGTTTTCCTTTCCTTCTATTTTGGAAAGGGGAAGGGAATAATCTATCCCCTCCCTCGCTCTTTCAAAAACGCTCTCTATGACCTTCGAGAAGAATTCATAGGGTCTTACAGAGTATTTTCCATTTATTTCCTCAACCCAACCATCGTATCCTTCTGGGATCCATTGTCTCGGCACGAAATAAGGTATTCTTTTTTCCTCCTTTTCCTTCAGATACTTCAAAATCTCCCTTAGCATCCATCATCCCCTCTTAGAACAGATGTATCTCTTTGAAGATCGAAACAGCTATGACGGATACAACGGCCATTATCTTTATAAGAATATCCAGTGATGGTCCCACGGTATCCTTCAAAGGATCTCCGACTGTATCACCTATGACCAGGGCTTTGTGAGGTTCCGATCCTTTTCCATAGCCTTCGATGTTACCCTGCTCGAGGAATTTCTTCGCGTTGTCCCAGGCGCCACCGGCATTTGCTGTTAAAATCGCAAGCATGGCACCACTCAGGGTTGTTCCTATGAGAACTCCACCCACGAATTTGGGTCCAAGTAAGAACCCTGTAACGAGCGGGGTCAGCAAGGCGATGAATGCAGGAGCTTTCATCTGACGTAAGGCATTTTCGCTGGTTATAGTTATACATTTTGTGTAATCTGGCGTTGCCTTTCCTTCCATGAGTCCCGGTATCTCCCTGAACTGTCTTCTGATCTCTTCAACCATCCTCATAGCGGCTTTAGTCACGGATTTTATGAGCATCCCACTGAAGTAATATGGAAGGGCTGCTCCAAGAAGAGCACCAGCTATGGTTCGAGCATCGATCATGTTCAGAAGCAATATCATCTCCACAGGCTTTCCGATATCCTTCGGACTTATCTGAGAGTACATGTAGGATGCAAAGAGTGAAAGGGCGGCAAGGACTGCTGAACCTATGGCGAATCCTTTTCCAATCGCTGCTGTTGTGTTGCCAACTGCGTCTAGTCTATCAGTTATATGCCTGACCTCGGGATCGAGTTCACACATCTCACTGATTCCACCTGCGTTGTCTGCTATGGGGCCGTAGCTGTCTGTGGAAACGGCTGTTGCAACGAACGAAAGCATCCCAAGAGCTGAGATCGCAACGCCGTACAACCCGGCGAAGTGATTGGCGAAGAGTATGGATATGAGAAGCGTCATTATCGGGAAGAACACACTCTTCATCCCCAAAGAGAGACCGTTGGATATCACCATACCGGTTCCACTTATTGATGAATAGCTGAGTTCCTTTGTTGGCGAATACCTGTAACTCGTGTAGTATTCAGCCCAGTACCCCATTATTATTCCTGCTGCTATTCCCGTCAAAGCGGAGAACCAGGGGGATATAGGGCCGTATCTGAAACCGACGACCTTGAGATCCGGTACTCCTTTGAGATAGTAGTAAGTCATGAAGCCTGATACTACCATCGTGATTATCGCAGAGGACCAGAGTCCTATGTTCAGATCCTTTTGTGGATTTTCAGAAGGTCTCTTCACAAGAACGTACAGAATACCTATCATGGCAGATGTGAGACCAATTATAGCGAAGAAGAGGGGATATTCTACCAACCTGGTTATGGTCTCTGCTGATATCTTGTCCGTTCCTATTATCGGGTACATGTAGGATGCAAGGATTATGGATGAAACGATGGCCCCAACAAAGCTCTCCAGAAGGTCCGCACCAAGCCCCGCCACGTCTCCAACGTTGTCTCCAACGTTATCGGCTATTGTTGCAGGATTCCTCGGATCATCCTCGGGAAGGTTGAGCTCGGTTTTACCAACGAGGTCTGCAGCCATGTCTGCTGCCTTTGTGTAAACTCCTCCACCAACCCTATCGAACATAGCTATTATGGAACATCCAAGGGCATATCCTGAGACCGTCATCGCAAATGGAACGAAATTTACACCTATCCAGTTCTCAACGATGTTGAGGTTTTTAGGATCGAGTTGTCCTAGGAGATGACCGAAGACATAATAAACAACGGCAAGGCCAAAGAGAGCAAAACCTGCCACCGAAAGTCCCATGACGCTACCACCTTGATACGCCACTTTCAAGGCCTTTCCAATGCTTCTTGTTTCTCTTGCAGTGTTCGTGACTCTCACGTTTGCTCTAGTTGCCATCTTCATTCCAACAACACCAGCCAGGGCACTCATAACGGACCCTAGCAGAAAAGCCACCCCTGTCTGCCACGTCGTGACGATCATCAGGACTATCGCTATTGGTATGACGCTTTTGAATACGGCTCTATTCTCATGACTTACGAAGGAATCGGCACCTTCTCTTATGTAGGAAGATATCTCTTCCATCCTCTTCGTTCCAACAGGTTTTTTCATGACCGCGGAGAAATTATATGCGGCAAATCCTAAGGAAACCAGTGGAACAACGAAGAGAACCCACATCTTCCTCACACCTCCTCCATTATGTTCTTCAACTCTTCAAAAAATCCTTTCAAAGCTTCCTGATGATCCTTTTCTCCATTTTCGATCTCGTCCATGAGCTCTTCTAGTTTTCTAGTGGTCTCTTCCGTCACAAACCTGTTGTATCTTTTTTTCAAAAACAGAGAGACCCTCTTGCCAAGTTGCGTTGGTCTTATTCTTCTGTAGTTATCTTCCACAATGTAACCACGTGTAAAGAGTGTTTCTACGATTTTAGAATAGGTTGAGGGCCTACCTATACCCTTTCTCTTCATCTCCTCAATAATAGTAGCCTGTGTGTAAAGAGGAATCGTGTGTTTTTTGTAAATTTTTCTTTCAACCACTCGGTAATTTTTCTTTTCGAAAGCTTTAAAAACCCTCATTGGCAAAAACAGGTTCCATCCATCTTCCACTATTTCGGATACTATCTCAATTTCCACGATATCATTATCAACTTCTAAAGACACCTTCTGTTTCTTCACAACCGCTTCTTTGGATTGACTTGCCATGAATCTATTGAATATCAGCGAATAGACGTTCAAATGGTTTCTACTGATCTCCTCAACCAGCTTTTCCTCAACGAAATTCCCTATATCCGTGACATCGAGAGCCCTAACGGGGCGAATAGCTTCGTGCGCTCCTCCCTCTCCCCAGCTTCTTCCTTTGAATATTCCTCCTTTTCCCCTTGCTTCCAGATAACTCTTTGCTATCATCTGACCTGCTGTAGATATTCTGGTCGAGTCGGTTCTGTGGTAGGTTATGAACCCCTTCTCAAACAGATCTTGAAGGATCTTCATGATCTCGTTTACACCCAAGCGAAGCTTTTTCGATGCTTCAGATAAAATGGTGTCGGTTGTGAAAGGAGGTGGGGGGGAGATCCTCTCGATACTCTCTTCTATATTTAAAACCTTAACTATCTCGGATTTTTTGCTTCCCTCCACTTCCAATTGATAGCCATTTTCAAGAGTCAACTTGGTGAAGGTCTTCTCGCTCTTTTTGTATTCCTCTTCCCTCTTTACTATCCATCCAAGGACGGTGCTTTGAACTCTCCCGGCGGAGAGATTGAAGCTGTTGAAAGCTTTCTGAATCTTCTTACTCAGTTCGAAACCGATCCATCTATCCTGAACGCGTCTTACTATCTGAGATTTGACAAGGTTGGAATTAACGTTCCTTTTGCTTGCTATACCCTCTCTGAAACCGTATCTTGTTATCTCATGCATCTCGATCCTTCTAGTGTTGCTGTTAACAGGTATCAAGTACTGTGTCACATCCCACGAGATCTTCTCTCCTTCGACATCTGGATCCGTTGCGACGAGTATTTCATCGACTTCGAGAGCTATCTCTCTCAAACTTTTCAGAACATCTAGTTTGTTGTCTATATCCTTAGAACCACATTTGGGGCAAGTATCTAGATCCTGAGAAAACTGGTAGCCACATTTTCTACACCTTCTTATGGTTTCATAGACTGGAACGAATTTTCCATTCTCAACTTCAACTCCGTAGATTCCTCCCTCCGTTACAAGGTCGTAAACGTGCCCTCTGGTCGCTGTCAGGAGGAATATGCCATCCCCTGTTATGGATTCATGTACCAGAATCCCTTTGTACCTTCTCGTTGAGGATCTACCGAAGAACTTCGAAATGGTCTCAGCCTTAGTTGGTGACTCGACTATCAAAAGAGTCGATTTCACGTCCATGAACTCCTTCTTCTCTTCTTTTCTGCTCTCCTCCACTTCTTTCAAAAGGGTTTCCCAATCTGCATCTTCCAGATCGATCCACTCTTCTTCCGTGAGCCAATCCAGTCTCTCTTTTAAAGATTCGAAAACGGCATCGTCCGTTTCAAAAAGGATTGACACACCCTTTGTGAGCTTCGATCCTAAAAGCCTCGAGCTCCTTCCCGATGCCTGTATGTAAGTTAGAACATCCGGTAATAGAAGTTTCCTCTCTTTGATTCTGTACCGACCGAAAATTCTTTTGACAGTCTCTTCCCACTCATCTTCGGATAAAACTGCCTTCAATCTGTCTCTGAGTGCCTCTATATCCAATCTATCCACTATCTGAAGGAGTTTTTTAGCCCTTGCATCCTTCTTTGATATTTCGGAAAGAACTCTTCTTATCACGAACCTTGGAGCTTTTTCCATATCGATAAAATATTCGAAAACGGGTGTCCCCCAGAAAATAACGAACTTCACTCTCTTTGGAAGATCAAGACCTCTGACCAATTTTCCGTAATAAGAATAAACACCCGCTATTATGGAGACCCTGCCCTCTGAGAAGGCCTCCAGAGCCTTTTCGAGATTTTCCCAAGATCTTCCAACTGAGAAACCGGCATTTTCAACGATCTCGGACAGCCGTTTAATCGTCTTCTCATCCCTTGCAAGAAGAACGATCCCATCTTTCAACTTTTTCAACAAACCCAATAAATCGTCTATGTTCTCACTTTTTATTCTTAAGTTGGTGATGTTCCTCACACCGACTATCAGTGTTCCCACATCGAATCCAAGGAGTTCTCTAAAGAGTAAAGGCCTTATACCTCTTGGTCTTGCCGTTGCTGATGAGACGACTAATATACCGTGCTCACCAATTTCGAACTCTTCTTCTTGCTTTTTTCCCAGCTTCATCAATGCTTTTTCTATCGCCTCTTTTTCTATGCCAAGCATCATGAGGATGGTGTCTATGTTCTTCGAAGACTTCAAAACCGCGTCTACATCGTCAACGAATACGAAATCGAATTTCAACTTCGATAGAATCTCCCTGTTCTTCGACAGAAACTGGGTGGAGAATATGGCGATGTGAAAATCACCGCTTCCCAATTTTGCGAAGAATTCTCTTTTCTCCTTCTCCCTCATCCTAGAGTGATAATGGATTATGTCTATATCTCCATCGATTCTTTTCACCATCTCCTTTAGCCTTTCTTTTATCTGAAGAACGAGGGTGAGAGTGGGCAAGATCATGGCACTTCTCTTGGCATGAATGGAAAACCAGAGGGATGTGACCATACCGAAGGTTGTCTTTCCGACTCCAGTAGGAGCGATCGCCGTGAAACTTTTCGAGAGAAGCACTCTCTTCATCCATATTCTTTGAAACCCTGTTGGTGGGAATCCAGTGACCCTTTTGAAAAAATCCGAGAAATCCGAAAAATTCTTTTCGAAGTCTTTTATATACCTGTAGAACATGAGTTTTCTGTTTTTTTCAAGGCGTTGCAGAACTTCCCCAGGTTCGACCTCTTCTGGCAGACAAACTTCACACGGCAGTCCCTTTTCGTTCCTTTCATCCGTGTTCAATCCGAAACAGTTCACACAGGAATGATGATACCGCAGTCCTACTGCCATCCTTCCATGTACCTCCTCTGACTCTCCGTTAGACTATCTATCTCAACATCCAGTGCCTTCAGCTTCAAACGTGCAACCTCCTCGTCTATCTCTGGTGGAAGAAGGTGAACCTTTTTCTCCAGATTTTCATGATTTTTCGAAAGGAAGAGAAGTGAAAGAACTTGAAGTGAAAAAGATATGTCCATTATCTCTATTGGATGGCCATCACCTGCCGCCAGATTCACGAGTCTTCCTTCAGCTATGACGAAGATGGTTTTTCCATTTGGAAGAACGTAACCGTCAACATTAGGTCTTGCGTGGAATTTCTTAACAGCCAATTCCTCCAATTCTTTCATCGAAACTTCCACGTTGAAATGTCCGGCATTTGCCAAAATTGCACCATCTTTCATGTTCAAAAAATGTTCTCTCCTTATGACATCCCTATTCCCCGTTGCCGTTACGAATATGTCCCCTATTTTGGATGCATCATCCATCTTCATGACCTGGAAACCATCCATTACGGCTTCAACCGCCTTCACAGGATCAACTTCAGTGACTATGACGTTGGCACCGAGTCCTTTGGCTCTTAGGGCTATTCCTCTTCCACACCATCCATAACCTGATACCACAACGTTCTTTCCAGCTATTAATACATTCGTATTCCTCATGATAGAGTCCCACGTTGATTGGCCCGTTCCGTATCTGTTGTCGAAGAGGAACTTCATCTTCGAATCGTTCACCGCTATGACTGGAACCACGAGCATTCCTTTCTTTTCAAGCGCTCTCAACCTTCTGACACCCGTTGTCGTCTCTTCTGAAACTCCCTTCAGATTTTCAAGTGCGTCCTTTCTCTCCATATGTGCAAGAACCGTGAGGTCAGCCCCGTCATCGAGTATCAAATCGGGATGATAGTCCAAAACTTTGTGAAGACCCTTCAGATACTCTTTTTCATCGTGTGTTCTTTTTGCATGAACCTCTACCCCAAAGTTCTTCAAGGTTTCTGCAACGTCATCTTGAGTCGAAAGGGGGTTACTTCCCGTTATGGCAACCTTAGCTCCCAAGCTTGACAAGGTGAGCGCAAGATAAGCGGTCTTCGCTTCAAGGTGTATGGAGATACCGATTCTGAGCCCTGCCAGTGGTTTTTCCTTGGAAAACTTCTCCCTTAAAAGGTTTAAAAGTTTCATGTATCTCGATACCCATTCTATCTTCATGCGGCCAGTATCCACTCATATCCCTCCTGTCTGGAAAAGATCACCCTTCAAGACTCTCTATGATAGCTTTGCAAAAGAATGGTAGATCGCTTGGATTTCTGGAAGTTATGATCTTTCCATCGACCACGACAGGTTCATCGAGGTACTCTGCTCCTGCGTTCACAAGATCATCTTTTATCGAGAAGAAGCCCGTAACTTTTTTCCCTTTTAAGATACCGGCAGATATCAGAACGTGCCCAGCATGGCATATGGCAGCTATCGTTTTTTCTTTTTCATAGGATTCTCTCACAAAATCCAGAACCTCTTTGTATCTTCTCAGCCTGTCTGGGGCCTGACCTCCAGGTATGATGATCCCATCGAATTCATCCGCCTTAACTTCTCCAGCTTTCTTATCCACTCTGACTACGATACCGTGTTTGCTGGCGAAAGTATCCTTTGAAGGGCTTCCAACAACCACAACCTCGGCCCCTTCTTCCATCATCCTTATTTTCGGATACCAAAATTCGAGCTCATCGTAGCCATCCTCAACGAGAATGGCTATTCTTTTTCCCTTCAATCTCATCTTTCTCCCCCCTCAAAT
>CAZANP010000040.1:0-13608 GCA_964486555.1 uncultured Thermotoga sp.
CCAAATCATACAGGATTTGGAGTAAGGGTGGGTGTCTGGGACAAAGGGGAATGGGAAACACCTCTTGGTGCAGTTTCGATCCACGAGGAAGCGGCAAGGATTCTTTTGGAAAGTTCAAAGCACGCTAGTGTATCGTACGAATCCCATACAAGGGAACACTCATTGGAAGTGCAGATTCCGTTCATACAATACGTTTTTGGAAACGTTCCAATACTTCCGATATCTCTCCTTGATCAGAGTCTCACGGTGGTGAAGGATCTGTCGGAAGCTCTGAAGAAAGTGCTGGAAGCGATACCATCCACCGTGGTTCTGGCATCCACCGATTTGAATCACTATGAAGACCAGCAGACCACTATAAACAAGGACAACCTCGTGATCAGAATGATAGAGGATATGGACGTTGAAGGACTGTACAGGGTCTTGGAAGAGTACGAAGTGAGTATGTGTGGATACGGTGGAGTCGGAGTACTTTTGGATATGAAAATAGGGAAACCGAAAATTTTGAAGCATGCAACGAGCGGCGATGTATCCGGTGACAGACTGGAAGTTGTGGGATACATGAGCGCTATCTTCGTTTGAAAATGAGCAGGATTTCTCCCAGCTCCTTCACTCTCAGAATTTTCGAGAACAAAGCATAAAAAGCCATACCTAGAATCACCAGGAAGATCGTCCAAAGTTGTCCCTCATGGAAATTTTTAAATAACGCCAGAACGAGTGTCATCAACATTCCACTCAATATGTACTTTGACAGATCCTTTCGACCAACCTTCACGTTCATTTTTTTCATCATGAAGAAACACCCTATGACTCCTGAGATAGATGTAGCAAGGGCAACTCCCGATACTCCCATTTTCAACCCTAGAACGATGTCCAAAAAAGCGTTCGTCAAGGATATCAGTATGGTGTTCTTCAGAGGAAGGATGACTTCTTTTTCCGCATGCCTCGATCTTGTCAAGACGGCTATCATGGAATAAAAGGGAAGCCCCACTGAGTAAAATGAAAGTATGAGGGAAGTTCTTAAGGTGTCGCTGGAAGAGAACGATCCATGCTCATAGAACAAACTCACAAGCTCTTTGGATAAGATCATAAGGCCAAAGGCGGCTGGTATGGTTAAAAAAAGTGTTCTCTTCAAAATCTTGGTCAATTCGTCCCTTCGATCTTTCAAGGTGGTGAGAACAGGCAGGGTCACAGTGGATAGAGCAACTGTTAACACACCATATGGGAACTGATAGAGCCTGCTTGCAAATTGAAGTGATGAGACGTTTCCTTCTCCTAGAAAGGATGCCATGTTTATATCAACGATCGTTGTTATCTGTGATACCGACATGGCGAACGCTGTGGGAAAGAAAAGTTTGAAGAACTCTTTCGAATACCTCAGAGTTGGTTTGTAAATTATACCCAATTTCTTCACCAAAGGTATGAGAGGAATCAGTGTCATAATGCCTCCTATTAAAAATCCGATTGCAACACACGTTATATTCCTTCCCAGAATAGCTCCAAAGATGATCCCCAGATTCGAAAGCAGTGGTGTGAGGGCTGGTAGAAAGTAAGATCCGTGGATGTTGTGAATACCGTAAAAAACGGACCATACGAAAACGATGAAGAGAAATGGTGAAGTGATCCTTACAAGATGTGTTGAATATTCTATAATCCTCTCTGATGCTCTGGATGCGAACAACAGTGGTACCATCTTCGGGAAAATTTCGGTTAAAATCACAAGTGAGAGAGCGGCAGATCCCAACGACGTTAAAACCGAGGAAACGAACATGTTCCTTCTCTCACGAT
Organism: uncultured Thermotoga sp.; assembly: GCA_964486555.1. Taxonomy (GTDB): domain Bacteria; phylum Thermotogota; class Thermotogae; order Thermotogales; family Thermotogaceae; genus 4484-232. The sequence goes on from CAZANP010000040.1 coordinate 1,786, forward strand.
CTTTCATGTTCTCGTGGTACAAGGGGATGAAAGCAGATGTCATGGCACCTTCTGCGAATATTCTTCTCAAAAAGAACGGAAAGGAGATCGAGATAAAATACGAGTCCAGAAAAGGGGAAGTCCCAAACATGTGAGCAAGCGTTATATCCCTTACAAGTCCTGTGAGTCTTGAAAGAAATGTTGCGAGAGAAAAAGAGAATGTTTTCTTCATGAAATCGGACATGGAAAACCTCCTCATTTTTTCTCATCGATTGACGATTATACAATAGGAAGGGAGGTGAAAGTGTGATAGAAAGGATTGAAGGGCCGGGTGGTGTAAATCCACTGAAAGGACCACAAAGCACGAACGTAGAAAAATTAAAGGGAAAGGCCGTAAAAAAGGATGAATTGATCCTGGAAGGTTCCGTTCAACTGAAAGATATGCTAGAAGCTTCCAAAAATTCTCCCGATGTCAGGGAGAAACTGGTTGAAGAGTTGAGAAAAGCGATAGAAGGAGGAACGTACGTTGTTAACGTTGAAAACATAGCGAGAAAAATCCTTGAGGAGTTGGAGGGGAGATGAGGAACCTTTTAACGGTACTGGATGAAGAGATAAAAGCTTTCGAGGATCTGAAGAACGTTCTGGTAGATCAAAGAGAATCTATAATAAGACGAAACCTCGATAATATTTACGAGGCCGCCACTAAAATCGAAGAAATCGTTTTGACTTTGGAAGAACTTGAGAAGGAGAGAAACAGGGAATTCGACAACCTGAAAGATTCCCTAGGGCTCTCCAGAGATGCCAGTCTGAAAGATATCATGGAAAGGTTAAAGGATAGAGAAATATCTGAAAAGATCTTCCAGATGGTGAAAGTGATAAACGATGTGGCGATCCAGCTCAGAGGGATAACACAGATCGTGGAATTTCAGGAAAAGTACGTTAGTTTCCTTCTAGGATTTTTCTCGAATTCCGATACTTACAGGGAAAACGGGAAGATGGATAGATCGAATGGTTCTGTTTTTCTCGATGGGAGGTTCTGATACATGGCTGACGTCAGTTTATTTGGTAACCTGAATACCGCTCTATTGGGCATATACACGCATAAATTGGCGATGAATGTCGTTGCACACAACATCGCCAACGCTAATACTCCTGGATTTTCAAGGCAACGCCCTGTGATAGAGACCATGCCTCCCATCCCAATGACCACCCTCACTCAACCTTCTTACCCCCTTCAGATAGGAACGGGATCAAGAGTTAAGACCATCCAGAGGATAAGGGATATGTTCCTTGATATACAGTACAGGCAGGTGAACAACAGGTACAACTTTTGGGACACACTCGTCTCGAACCTGCACTTTATAGAACAAATTCTTGGAGAACCTGGTGAGACGGGTATCAGATCCCTTGCAGATGCTTTCTGGAACGCTCTACACGAGATCGTTTCCGATCCTTCAAACGTTGCCGCCAAAAGGGAACTCGTCTCTCGTGCAGAGCAGTTGATAAGGAATGTGAGAGATTTATATACAAGATTCGAGCAATTGAGGGAAGATATAGACAACGAGATCGTTCAAAAGGTGGATAAGATAAACTCCATGATAAAAAGGATCGCGGACATAAACAAGAAAGTACGGGTGAGTATGGCTCTAAAATCACCACCAAACGATCTACTCGATGAGAGAGATCGCATCCTCGATGAACTTTCCGACTTGGTGGATATAAGCTACACGGAATCTCCGGATGGTCAGATAACGTTGAGGATAGGTGATCAGATAGTACTCGTGGGATCCGTCTACAACGAAGTTAGAGCCGTTGAAAGACCTTACGGGAAGGGATACCATGAGTTATTTGTGGGGAATGCGAAGGTGAGCATCTCGGATGGTAAGTTGAAAGCTCTGTTGGATTTGAGAGACAACATAATCGTCAAGTACATGAGAAGACTCGATGAGTTCGTTCTTTACCTGACCGATAAATTCAACTTGATTCATAAAGATGGATTCGATGCGAGTGGTATCTTAACAGGGATAGACTTTTTCAAAGCCATAACGAGTACCTCGGATGATCCCTCAGTTTTCAGAATAATGGGGTCGAGATCTTTGGAGATGGGTCCAATACATTACGTTACCGGAATGCACGACATGCCATCTCAGAATTCGATAACAAATACCGTTTTCATGTCGAACGATTTGATACTGGGATTCGATGGAAACAATTTCCAGGAGCAATCTGTAACCTCAGGTACCAACGTGGGAAATCTCGTATCGGCTTGGTCGCTCCTTGGATCTTCCCTTGTGGTTGAAAATCACTCTGGTGGTTGGAGGCTTTACATGGAAGATACGGTTCACAACTTGAGGGACGTTCTGATATTCAGCACGAACGGTAGTTCTCTGAAAACCATGGGGTTCGAGACGAAAGATATGAGGTTTCTGACGATAGATGAGAACAATTTGAATCTGGATCCCAGAGTTTACACCATAACTCTGAAAGCGATCGATCGTGATGGAAACGATGTTACAGAGACTTTCCAGATAGACCTCAGTGGAGGAGTTTCTTTAAACACCATAATGAATGATATAAACAACAACTCTTCATATTTGAGAGCTTACATATTCACGGATCCCTCATCTGGATCCAGAAAACTCGTGATAGTTCCAAAGGAAAACCTTAACTTCGATTCTTCGAGGATAACGTTTCTTGAAGACGACAGTTTCTTCACGTTGACTTCTGCCGAATATCAGGTATACCATGCCGTTGAACTGAAAGACACCCTAGAAAATGTATTCGATGGGCAAACAGGCTTTGACAGAACGGATGAGGTTATCAACGGTTTCGATTTCTACATAGGTCACACTAGGATACACGTTGATCCAGCGGTAGACACTTTGGAAAGTCTTGCTGAAAGGATAAATGAAAGGGGAGTAGGAGTTCTGGCGGATGTCACTCCTCACCATAAGTTCGTTTTGAGAGGAATAAGAGGTTATGAGTTCGATATCAGAAAACTCAGAATCGAAGGCCCTCAAGGATTTTTCGAGGCACTGGGATTCACGGATCCTGACAACGACCCAACTACGTTCGATTGGAATACCAACATGGTTTTGATGGATCCAAGTTACGATTTCTCCACGGTTAAAACCAATTTGAACGTATCCGATGTACTGACTTTCGATAGAGTTGAAAGTACAGAACCTTACGGCATAGTCGAGCAATTCGATGTGACGAGTGTCTTGAAGTTGAACCCGGAGTCCCTGGCAGTTGATTCTGGTATTTCGCAGGATAAGGATGGTGACTGGAACGTCGATGCGACAAGGCCTGTGGGACCTGCAAATACGGATATCCTTTTGAAACTTCTGGATGCGAGGTATGAAAAAACGTTATCTGACGGTAAGGAGAGTTTCTTTGAATACTTGGGTGGTATCGTAGCCGAATTGGGTGTTGAAGCAGAAACAGCAGTTAAAATGAAGAACAACAGCGAGGTTTTGAGAAGGGAGATCGATGGCGAGAGGGAAAGAGTCAAGGGGGTCTCCCTCGATGAAGAGATGACCAACATGATCAAATACCAGCACGCTTTCAGCGCTTCTGCAAGGGTGATAACAGCTGTTGATGAGATGATAGGAAGGGTCATAGATAGACTCGGTGTGGTGGGAAGGTGATGGACCTTGAGGATAACGGATAGGATGATAAGCGACAGGGTCTTGTTCAACATTCAAACGAGCCTCAAAAGGATAGCAAAACTCCACGATCAACTATCCTCGGGTTACAAGGTTAGATATCCCAGTGACGACGCAGTTGTTGCAACAAGGGCCAGTAATATAGATGCCAGAAAGAGAGAGATCGAGCAGTTCAAAAGGAATGTGGATCATGTGAAAAACTACGTTAATGCGTACGATTCTGTTTTGAGAGAAATCTCCAGTATATATCACAGAATCAGGGAACTTCTGATTAGAGGGGCAAACGGCACCATGTCTGAAGATGAGAGACTCGCAGTCGCTCGCGAACTTGAGAAGATCCTGGACAGTCTTGCTGGAATGGCGAACATGAGGGTTGGGGAAGAGAGGATATTCGGTGGGGCCGATTTCGATGAAGATCCGGTTAAAAAAATCGATGGAGATTGGACAATTGTCTTAAGTCCGGATTCCAACCTCAGCAGAAGCGTGGAAGTTCTGGGATACAGATTGGAGTACGGTTTAACGGTTTACGATCTTTTCAGAACGAATAACGGGGTCGACGTTTTTCAAATGCTGAGAGATGCAATCGATGTTTTGAAAAGAAATCCTCAGGATGTTGAAGAGTACGTGTCGAACGTTGCTCTCAAGCAGCTCTCTCTGTTTGAAGATAAATTGATGGAAAATGTCGCAAAAGTTGGTGCATCCATGAAGGTTATGGATCTTGTCGAGACGAGAATCAACGATCTGGAGTTTTTCATAACGGAGTATCTGTCGAAGGAGATGGATGCGGATATAACAGAGGTTCTAACGGATCTATCGATGCAGCAAGCGGTTCTTCAAGCCGCTTTGAAATCCGCCGCAAGAGTCATTCAAAACACACTTGTGGACTATGTGAGGTGATGGTAAATGATCTTCAAAACGAAACTGGGTGAGATGGATCTCTCGGAGAAAGAGATCATAACATTTGAAGAGGGAATACCTGGTTTCGATCATCTCAGAAAGTTTGCTATCGTGTCGGTTGCGAGGACTGAGCCCATCAAATGGCTCGTTTCGTTGGAAGACAAGGATGTCGCCCTTCCCATAATAGATCCTTGGATTGTGAGACTGGATTATCACGTCGACATTCCTGAGAAAGATGTACAGGATTTGGGTATTGAGAAGAATGAAGACGTTTCTGTCTGGTGTGTCGTCGTGATACCGAAGGACAAACCAGATGATGCCACCATCAACCTTCTGGCTCCCATAGTGGTAAACATGAAAAACGGAAAGGCCAAACAGATAATAATGGAAACTGATGAGTACACCATAAAACATAGGATAAAGGATGAACTCGAGAGGTCAAAAAAGATTTCAACCAGAAGAGCGGAAGGTGTTATAATTTAAACTCAAGGAAAATTGAATATCTTCCATCACGCGGTACCCGCAGGGTTTAAAGGGGAAGCCGGTGAAAGTCCGGCGCGGGGCCGCCACCGTAACCGGGGACGAAACCCGCAAAATGCCACTGGGGAAACCCGGGAAGGCGCGGGGAGTAGGATGATCCGGAAGCCGGGAAACCCGCCCGTGGTGGAAGGGAACCACCTTTCCCGAGCCGGAAAGGTGGAGAAATTTTTTGGAAAGGGGGATTAAAGGATGAGAAAACTCGTTGTTCTGATGTTGGTGATGCTCTCAATTGTTGGGCTTTCCCTTACAGTTGTGGACGATGCCGGTAGAATCGTGGAAATCGAGAAAAAACCTGAAAGAATCGTTAGTGTCTCACCGGCTGCGACAAAATTCTTTCTCTTCTTGGGCATTGAAAGATATATCGTCGGTGTTACAAACTGGGACAGTTACAAGAAAGCTGAGAAAGTAGGGGATATGGTCCCATTGAACGTAGAAAAAATTCTCTCTCTGAATCCAGATCTTGTCGTGTCCTTTGGCGGATTTCAGCTTCCCGAAGTTGAAAAATTGGAGAAGAAGGGTTTGAAAGTACTCGTTCTGAACCCAGTTTCTTTGAAGGACATTTTGAAGGATCTCGTGCTGATAGGTGTCGTCATGGGAGAAGAAGAAAAAGCCAGAAAAATGGCTAAAGATCTGGAGAATAAGATGATATCCTTGGGAAAGAAAACCTACAACATCCCTCCCTCCGAAAGGCCGAAGGTTCTATTCTTGATGTCTCCGCCAGGTCCTGAGCTCAGGGACATATGGACATGTGGAGAGGGCTCGTATTTGAACGAGTTGATATCCCTAGCCGGTGGTATCAACATAGCTTCCGGTATACCTGGACCCAACGGATGGCCTCAGATATCTATCGAATACGTGGTGGCCATGAACCCCGATATCATAATAGTTGCGAGTTTCTCCAAAAGTTCAGAAAGTGCAGATGTACAGAAGGTGCTTGATTTTCCACCCTTCAAAGGTGTGAGTGCGGTGAAGAAGAAAAGGGTTTTTTCGATAGATGCCAACCTGGCGAGTCAACCATCACCATATATATTCGAGCTTCTCGATGTGTTTTACAACATCTTTCATGGGGGTAGTAAGGAATGAAGAGCAGGGGGATCCTCCCCTTTTTATTCATCATTTTCGTACTCTTGAATCTAAGCTTTGGATCGGTGAAGATAGGCCTCATTGAGGTTTTAAAGGTTCTTTTGGGACTGAATAAAGATGTTGTGGCAAAGAGGATAATCTTTGATATAAGGCTTCCAAGGGTTGTATCTTCCATGATAGTTGGTTCTGGCCTTGCATGCATCGGAAACACGTTTCAAGGACTTTTGAAGAATCCCTTGATAGATCCTTACCTTTTGGGAATATCTGCAGGAGCATCTTTTGGAACGGTTCTATCTCTGTTCCTTGGTGAGTTGGTCGGGACTTTTTGGTTTAAAAAACTGTATATCCTCAACTTCCTGTTCGCTATCCTTGCTTCTTTTATCCCCCTGATGATCGCAAAGAGGGGGAAAAGGGTTCTCATAACGGAGCTGGTACTTGCAGGTGTCGTTATAGGAACCCTTTTCAGTTCTGCCACGATACTCCTCATCGTTCTATCAAGAAGGAACATAACCCACATATCCACATGGTTGTTTGGCAGCTTCTCGGGGTTAGGCTGGAATGACGTGGTGGTCATGATCATTCCCACCCTGATTTTCATAGCAGTTTCTTATGCGTTCTGGAACGAGCTGAACGCGATGGCTCTTGGAGAGGCGGAAGCGATGGTATCTGGTGTGAACACCGAAAGGCTCAAGGTGTTCCTGTACATTATCGGAAGCTTGACAACGGCGTTTTTTGTCTCCAGAACGGGGGCTATAGGTTTTATAGGACTCATCGTACCTCATATGGCAAGGAGAATCGTGGGAGCTAATTACAAACACTCCATTCCCGCAAGTGCAATGATGGGAGGTATCATCCTACCTTTATGCGATACTCTCTCAAGGAGCCTCTTCAGTCCAACAGAGCTTCCGGTTGGTGTTATAACCGCCCTGTTAGGAGCTCCCATGATGATATTCTTGCTGAAGAGTGGTGTGAAAAATGTCTGAAATTTTGAGGATAGTTGACCTTAAGTTCAGGTATTCAAATGGTTTCTCCTTGATCATTGAAAATTTCTCCGTGGAAGAGGGGGATTTCGTGGGACTAATAGGTCCCAACGGAGCGGGGAAGACGACCCTTTTGAAGATCGTTCTCGGTCTGTTGAAACCTTTGAAAGGAAGGATAGAGCTTTTCGGAAAAGATTTGAAGAAAATGAAAAGGAAGGAGATCGCAAGGAAGATAACTATGGTGAGTCAGGAATTCATACCTATTTATGATTTCAAAGTGAAGGATATCATTCTAACCAGCAGGATTCCACACAGAGGTATGTTCGACACTGAAAATGAAAGAGATTTGGAAATCATGAGAGAGAGTTTGAAAATGGTTGGACTGGAAGATTTTGAAGAGAGAAGATACTGGTCGTTGAGTGGAGGGGAGCGAAGAAGAGCCTTGATAGCAAAGGCTCTGGCTCAAGAGACGGATATCATAGTTCTCGATGAATTAACGGCTCATCTAGATCCCAAACATATATTGGAAATAGCAGAGGTTCTAAAAAAACTCGTCGAGAATGGTAAAACCGTAATTTCTGCTTTCCACAACATCAACATCGCTTCCAAAATCTGCAACAAGCTGGTGGCGTTGAAAAACGGAAGGATAATAGCATCGGGCAAGCCAGAGGAGATCATAAAAACGGATGTTCTGGAAAAATTGTATGGGATAAAACTGAAAGTTTTGAAAGAAATCCCCCCTCAGGTTCTTTTCTGATACTTCATCCTGTACATTCTTTTATCGGCTTTCTCAATGAGCATGCTCGGATCAATGGAATCTTTTGGACATTCGACTATGCCGTACGATATGGGAAACTTCTCAAATCTTTTCATTATCTTCAAAGTGTTCTCATAGGAAGATTCCGGAAATATGGCTAGAAACTCATCCCCACCCCATCTTATCAATATATCCTCTTTCCTCGTTACATTCTGAAAGGCTTTAACGAAGTTTTTCAACAACTTGTCACCTTCACTGTGGCCGAATTTGTCGTTCACTTCTTTCAAACCATCGATATCTATGAAGACCAGGGAGAACATCGTGTGATTTCGTTTTGCTTTCTCAACTTCATGCTTCAAGAGCTTTTCGCCGAACCATCTGGTGTAGGCTCCCGTTAGAGTGTCTCTCAAAAGATCTTCTCTCAATCTCTCGACTTCAACTATGTTAGCGTATTGAAGCGATGCCAAGGTGAAGTAATATTCCAGAAATCTCTTTTCGAATTCTTCCAGAGAACCTTCTATTGCGATCATCATATCTTCCAACCAGTAATTTGCGACACCTTCTGGTAGTTCATCTAGAACTTTTCCAGCCATCTCCTCATGTTTCCCAAACCCATGTATAACTCTCCAACCCTTCTTTTCCTTCTTGAGGAGAGATATTCCTTCGAGATTTGGAAGGAGGTTATAAGGTGTTAGAACAACCATCATCAGGAATCTGTCTTTGGAAAGACCTTTTAAAAGGTCCATTATTGCCATATTCAACAGAGCATGAACTCTCGCTTCTTCCTTCCAGTTATCTCTGATTATTTCTCCTATTCTCACATCCATGGGTTTATCCCCTCCATAGGATTTATCGGATCCTTTCCTTTTCTCATTAGACATTTTTTCTCCCCCAGAAAGTTTTTAACATCTTATTCTACCACGGAAATTTTTTAGGAGAAACGACACTTTTATAGAAATATCCTATATGGAGGTGAATGAATGTTCAACACGAACTTCTATACTATCAAAAGAGCAATGGACGTTTCTATGTTAAGACAAAAAGTGCATTCTTTAAATATAGCGAATGTCAGCACTCCTGGTTACAAAAGGAGGTACGTTGTGTTTGAAGAGTTTCTCAAAAAGGAAAGGGACGAGTTAAAACTTTTGACAACTCATCCAAGGCATATCTCGAAGACAACTGAATATGCTTCTCCCCGCGTTCTGATAGATTACTCAACATCCATGCGAAACGATGGTAACAACGTGGATATAGAATACGAAATAGTCGAAATGGTCAAAAACGGTCTGAGGTATCAAGTTCTATCGAGACTGATGTCCATGAACATAGACAGGTACAATGCGGTTCTCAGGGGTGTGAGATGATGAACGAGTTTTCCATAATGAACATAAGTGCAACTGGTATGTCGGCTCAAAGGTTGAGACTGGATATCATATCAACCAACATAGCCAACGTTGAGACTACGAGAACGAGCAGAGGGGAACCTTACAGAAGGAAAGTTCCGATATTCGCGGAATATTTGAAAAGATCCGCAAATGGTATAATGGAGTGTGTGGGAGTTAAAGTTGTGGGAATATGGGAGGATCCATCCCCTTTTAAGCTTGTTTACGATCCCTCCCATCCCGACGCCGATGAAAACGGGTACGTTAGGATGCCGAATGTCAATATAGTAAGGGAAATGGTGGATCTGATAAGCGCACAGAGAGCTTACGAGGCGAATGTTTCCGCTTTTAACGTCACAAAATCGATGATAAACAGTGCCCTTCAAATAGGAAGGGGATGATCTGAATGGTGGATAGAATTGAGGGAATTGGACCCGTCTTTCCGGAGAAGTTGAATAAGAGTAAAGGGAAGGGGAACTTTGCAGATATTTTAAAACAAGCCATAGACAGAGTGAATGAGCTTCAGAAGAGAGCTGAGAAGCTCACAGACGATTTCGCAGAAGGCAGGATAAGTAACATACACGAAGTGATAATAGAAGCTGAAAAAGCTTCTTTAGCTCTCAGACTGACAGTGGAAGTTAGAAACAGGATCGTCGAAGCTTACAGAGACATCATGAGGATGCAGATATAATCACTTCTCTTTTATCATGAATTTCAGAACTTCAGCATCTTCTCCAGCTATTATGACAGCATCCTTCAGAGAATCTCTGTACAGTTCCATCGTTCTCCAGAACTCATAGAAATCGGGATCCTTCGAGAACGACTGAGCGTATATAGAAACGGCACTAGCGTCCCCTGTTCCTTTGATTTTTTCCGCTTCGCTGTAAGCTTGAGCTAGGATTACCTTGACTTTTTTATCAGCCTCCGCCCTTATCTTCTGAGCTTCTTTCTGACCTTCCGCCCTTATCTGAGCAGCTATACTGTATCTTTCCTCTTTCATTCTGTTGTAGACAGCCTGAGTGTTCTCAGGTGGGAGATCGGCGTGTTTCACTCTGACATCCACCACTTCAACACCGAACTCATCGAGATCTCTCTTACAGAGCTTCGTTACCTTGTTCAGAAACTCTTCCCTTTTTTCTGAAACGATTTCTTCAAAAGTTCCCTTCGCGAACACATCCCTTATGTGTGAATAGACTATGTCATCGATTCTGGGAAGTGCGAGTCTGACACTTTTGAAAGATTCCATGAACTTTCTGGGATCCTTTATTTTCCAGAGTGTGTACGTATCGATTATGAGGGTTTTCTTATCGGCTGTTATTATCTTCTCTGGCTCTATATCGTATATCAACATTCTCTTCTCGAACTTCACCACGTTATCCACGAAGGGTTGTTTGAAATGAAGGCCCGGCTCTTTCACAACCCTCACAACCTTCCCAAACCTCAAAACGACAGCTTGTTGGGTCTGATCCAGTATGAACATACTGGTGAAGAGGAGTATCAAAACGGCAACGGCTATGAACACCCCTATGACGATCATCGCTATCTTCATTTTCCCCCTCCTTCTCTCAGGTCAAGAAGTTCGTTTATGTTCAAAAATTTCAGAGTACCTTTATCCAGAATCAGAATTCTGTTCTTCGAGTTTGTGAGAGCAGTCTGCATCGCATCCAGGAAAAGCCTTTTTCTCGTTATATCAGGAGCTTTTCTGTACTCCTTCAGTATTCTCTCGAATCTTTTAGCCTCTCCCAAAGCCTTCAAGTATACCTCGTTAGCGTAAGCTTCCGCTTCCTTTAATATCATCTGAGCTTCTCCCTCAGCCTTTGGGACAATATCGTTGGCGTATTTTCTCGCTTCGTTTATGTACCTTTCTCTATCCTGCTTTGCGTTGTTGACATCATCGAAAGCTTCAAGAACAGCCTCAGGAGGTGTGACTTCCTGAAGGTACACGTTCTCAACTTTTATACCAGAAGAATAAGCATCCAGAATTTCTTGAACCTGTTTTGCCGTCTCCATCGCTATAACATCTCTTCCAACAGTGAGAACATCGTCTATCGTTTTCATTGCCACCTTCTCCCTTAAAACGGATTCTGTTGTGAATCTGACAAGGTTCTCTTCTTCAGTTATGTTGAATGCAAGAGCAACGGGATCTTTGACTCTGTACTGAATAACAGCCTCAACACTCACGATGTTACCATCACCTGTTATCATCAAAGCTTCTTTGGGAACCGAAACGTAATCGATGTTGGAACCTCTCATGATACTTCGAAAACCTATTTCAACCTTTCTGACCGTTGCAACATCCACCTTGACATGGCTTTGGAAAGGGTAAGGCAACCTGTAATGTATACCAGGTTGTGCCATGTAAGAGTATTTACCAAATGTTTTGACCAGGGCAACTTCTGAAGGTCCCACCTGGAATATGCCTGTCAGGAAATACACGGCGATTATCGCAAGTACAACGAAAAGTGTGTATTTTTTCACACTTCCACCTCCCTGCCATGTGCTAATGTTATCATATGTGTCGAAAAATTTGGAGAAGA
>CAZANP010000040.1:13708-16946 GCA_964486555.1 uncultured Thermotoga sp.
TTGAATTTCTGAGTGATCACCAAAAATCATCACGGCACCGAATTCGGTGCCGTTCACCATAGGAGGGATTGATCATGAAAAAAGCCAGGTTCCTCCTTTTAATTGTAGTTTCATGCTTTTCAATTTTATTAACGTCCTGTATCTCTAAAATCTCTCCCAATTTCAATAAACCACCTGAGGGGGAAGTCCTCTTAAAAGCTGATATCTCACAGGTTTTATCGAATACAAACTTTTCACCCAAAATCGATGAATTGAAAGCAGAAAACATAGAGTGGTATGTGATATACGAAAATGTGACAAAAGGAGATGGCATACAATATGAAACGATTGACTCAACAGAGGTGGAATTGATACTCGAGAAAAGCAGCATATACGTTATTGGCTTAGCGAAGAAAAATGATCAGGGTTGGATAGAAATGATAGGAGTATTGGGAGATCCCTACTTGGGTGTCACGTGTATACCTGTCAGTGATGACGCAACTGAAGTTATAGATCTTGGAAGATTGATTGAAGATGAAGGGATCCTTAGATCTGAAACGGTGTCGCCTGATGAATTCTCGAGGATGCTGGGATACTCGAAGGATATGATACAGGAGTTTGGTAAATCCGATATAACTTTCAAGAACTTTTTGAATCCCGATATAAACAGAAACGGTGTTATAGACAACTCAGAGAATTTAACATGGTGGATTACTAGCCTGTACGATTTCAAAATAGATGAAAGTGCTGCAGAACCTGTTTTTGAATCCTTCAGATACGTCTTCTGGATAAATAGGGATTATGTTTTAAACACATATGGTGAGGATTTCGCGGTAAATTCAATAAACAGTGAGATTCTTAATAACGATAAAGACATAGCTACACTCACAAATCTTGATACGGGAGAGTATTTAAAACCCTCTTTCGTGCACGTGGAGTTCGACGATTATTACCAATGGTACTTCGATAGTTCCTCACCAAAGAATGGCACTTATAGACTGGATGCAATGGGGTCAGAGACTAGGAATACATATAGTTTCTATTTTGAGGATCTATGCTTTTTTGATCCAACAAAAGATTTCGAGGGATTGATCACCCCTATTTATAAATCGGAAGTCTACTCTGATGGAAAAATCAAAAATCTTAGTTGGGACTGGAAGATACACACAACCACGGGTATGAAAGACGTTTCGGAAGATATCGTCAGATTACTTTCTAACAGAATGGGATATTTCATGTGGTTCTATTTTGCAACAAAGGCACAATTCTTTAATGGAGAAGTAGGACCAGATACGTTTGAACTCTTCATACCTGAAGAGGTTGTGGATAACCCCTATGAGGACCAAACGGTTAACTTGGAATCATCCGATTATTGGGTCCAGCCATCTCCATGGGATGCAATGGAGGTAAGAGGGGATTACCTAATGGTTGGAAATACGGATGTTGCCTTTCACATAAAGTACGAATACTTAGAAACTCCTCATGATTTTGACCCAGGCCATAAGGGCGATCCACCAACCTCAGAAAATCTAAACGGTATATGGTACAATCTCTGCTACCATAGTCAAAATTGGAATAAGAATCACACAACACTCGATGAAGGGGACAAATGGGCGTGTATTTCCTTTGATGCCAGTAGCGGTAGATTCGAAGCATCGTGGTTATTCCCGTTCAATCGAACAGATTTTGATTCACGTGTTGCTCTAGTAGGAACGTTTGAAATAAGCAGAGAAGATCCCCATGTAATTGTTCTGAATCCAGAACGTGGTGAACCGATATATATGTACATAGAAGTACATGACACATATTTTGAGGCAATGGTATCGGAATCCACACCTACAGAGATCAACAGAGAATCGGAAGATTATGTAATATATTCAAAGTACGGGAATGAAGTCTTTCTACAGGATTTCCATTCCCCGAACTCTCCAAAGGATTTTGAAGGAACGTGGGTGTATGATGGTGATCAACCTCCTATAGGGATACCCGCCAAAATAAAAATTCAGAATGTGGAGATAGAAGACGAAGATGGAAATGGATACTACGATGGTTCGATATATCTGTATACTCATGTTGAAGATATCACCCCCTACGCTACAGGAATCTTCAGAGTAGATGTGAACGATTACTCGAGGATTCAGATAGAGATACCAGGAAGCGAAACCGTGGAAGTGCAAGCATTTATGGCGGATAATATCATGAAGGTTTGTGGTGAGGGAAGTACATATTTGTATAGGCGATCTGATTGAAAAAATTCTGATGCGAGGGTGAAAGAATGAAGATAATAACGCCCGAAAAACATATCTATGCATTCTCCGAGAAGATGGAACCGGTTGTGGAGGTGGACCCAGAGGAAATCATAATGTTCGAAACCATGGACGCCCTGGGAAACCAGATTGAAAGTGAAGACACGTTAATAACATCGCTGGATTTTTCGAGGGTGAATCCTGCAACTGGGCCTGTTTTCGTGAAGGGAGCTGGACCTGGAGACACTCTGAAAGTGAAAATCCTGGATGTGGAGCTTCCAGAAAAAGGTATCATAATAACCGGGAAAGATATGGGAGTTCTTGGTGATGAGCTGGAAAGTTACAAGGTTAAGATATTGAAGATAAAGAACAAGGAAGTTTTCTTCAACAACGTGAGGATCCCCATAAGTCCCATGATAGGTGTTATAGGGGTTGCACCAGAGAAGGGAAGTTTTTCGACGGGAACCGCTCACAAGCATGGAGGCAACATGGATACCAAAGAGATAGGAGAGGGAGCGATCATTTACCTTCCAGTGTTTCAAGAAGGCGCGCTTTTGGCTATAGGTGATGTTCATGCAGTCATGGGTGATGGGGAAGTTTGTGTATCTGCGTGTGAAATCAGATCAAAAGTTTTGGTGAGAGTGGAAGTTATAAAATCTAAAAAGCTCGAATGGCCGATTGTAGAGACGCGCGATGGATACTACATCGTAGTTTCTCTTCCAAATGTGGAAGAGGCTCTAAAAGTTGCCACGAGAGAAGCTGTGCTGCTGCTCAAAGAGAAGCTGAACCTGTCCTTTGAGGAGGCTTACATGCTAGCGAGCCTATCAGTCGATATAAGGATAAGTCAGCTGGTCGATCCCAACAAAACAGCGAAAGCGTTTATCCCAAGAAGTATTTTAAATACAATTGTTTGATCATTCCTTCTCTTTCTTCAGCTCTTCTGCCATTTCATCGACTTCTTCCGCACCCTTTCTCAAGTATTCGTCTTCATCTCCTGTTAGTATCTGCAAAAG
>CAZANP010000041.1:0-16751 GCA_964486555.1 uncultured Thermotoga sp.
TCCTCAGTGTCGATAACACCCCACCTTGGACTCCTCAGCCGGAATTTCTCACCCCATTTTCAGATGTTTTAGTATATGATATCACATTGTCTCAATCTCTCAAACCTCTGATAGCTATTATTGGTATCAAAAGTTCGATCTCGGTGAGACTACCATGTCTCCCTTTTAAGCTTTCTTCCTTTCCCGTGTATTTGTAATTGAAAGAAAAATCCTTTTTTGTTATCAAGACGAGATCTCCTATCCTGTCAAAGAACCTTGGATGGGTTTCCCCTTTTCCGAAAAGCCCTATCTCAAAGGCTTCTTTTGAGAAAATGTACAACCCCTTTTCTGGGTGATGGGATTCAAGGTATCTTTTGAGTTCCTCGGGATTGTGTGAATGGAAGTACATCATTCTCTGTTCGCCTGAGGGAGGGACTTCCAAAAAGGAATTGATCTCATGTCTTCTATCCCACCAGACTTCCTCTTTCCATGAAGTTTTAACCTGCCCATGATCTGAGGAAATTATGAGGAGAGTATCCTTGGGAAGGATATTCACGAGCTCACCTTCTAGGATCCTGAGAATCCAGTAAAGTTCTGTTTGGTACGCCGCTCCATCAGCACCTAGTCTGTGTCCTAGCGTGTCTGCAAGTCCCCAATAAGCGAAAACAAACGTTCTCTCATCTTCTCTCAGAATCTTTTTTATAATAGTTACCATGTCGCTTATGCTATGATATCCCTTCACCAAAGCACCTTCATGATGCATCTTTGACAGGCCAGTATTTCTGAAGATGTTTGCAGTTACCGCAACGGGTTTTACGCCCTCTTTTCTCAACTTTTGGAATATGGTTTCCCTTTCGAGAAAATGATGGATGTTCAAACCTCTCTCAAGGAGGGAATCTCTAGGAAAACCAATCGGGGAGAACTCTATCATGTTGGTTAGCGTCCCGAATTCCTTCAAAAACAGTATGTAACCCATCATACCGTGTTCTTGAGGGGTGAGAGCTGTACAGAAACTCGTTAGAGCTGTTGCGGTTGTCGTTGGAAACACAGAAGTACCGATGAGAAATTTCCCTCTTTCAAGTATCCTTAATGTTCGCCTTTCTCGCAACTTTTCAAGGTTCCTATAACCCATAGCATCCAAGATTACGAGAACGATTTTCTTCACACCGTTCAAATCCATAAAATCACCTAGTGGATAAGGTGGATGGTGTGTTTCGACACCGAAGTGTTTGAGAAGGAAGGCAACAAGATTCACTATCGAGAAGCGTTCATAATCTGGCAAGAAGAGTTCATCATCGATTCTCTTTTTCAAAATCTCTTCCAGAATATCTTCGTTCATCCTTTCACCGACCCTTTCGTCAAACCGCTTATCAAGAACCTCTGGAGTGATAGAAAGAGAATGACCATAGGTGTCATTCCAACCAATGCCGCGGCTGTGAAAATTCCCCACTGTGTTTCATATGGGCCTACTGAGAAAGTCCACAACCCAACCGCATAGGTGTAATTTTTGGCGTCCTGAAGGATTATTTTCGCCAACACGAATTCGTTGAAAGTCCCCATGAACGTGAGGATGACCACAACCGCAAGTATGGGTTTTGCAAGAGGTATGACTATCTGCCAAAACGTTTGAAAACGTGTTGCTCCGTCCATCATAGCGGCCTCCTCAAGTGAATCGGGTATGGTGTCGTAGAAACCTTTTATCAGATACATATTGAACGCAATATTCCCTAGATATACAAAGATCAATCCTCCTATCGTATCCAAACCAAGCCAGGGAATGTATTTCCCCAGGAAGCTTAAAAGACCATACAGAGCAACCATGTACATTATAGCTGGAAACATTTGTATGAGGAGAAGAGCCATTATACCGTATCGCCTACCCCAAAACTTCATTCTACTGAAAGGATAAGCTCCCAATGCGCATACAAAGGTTGTTATGATGGCAACAAGACCCGAGACCACGACGGAGTTCAGAACCCATCTCAGGAAATAGTGCTTCGTTTTCTGCTGCCATATTTGATTTATTCTGAAGAGATTACCATCTATCCTCTTGAATTCCTTTTTTAAAGATTTGAACGGAATCTCATCGATCAGATCTCCAGATTTCCTACTTACTATCCCAAGGTCTCCACTTATAGGCCCTATATATTCTGCTCTTATGACATTGTAAAGCTCATTCAAAGAGACTGAGGATACGAACACACCTTCAGATGATAGTTTTAGAAGAAAAGGATAGTATCTTTCGAAATCACTCAGCAGATACCTCACTTTTTCGAATACAGGGGGTAGTTTCTTTTTCAACCTATCGAGACTCTTGTAAAAGCTCTTGTAGTCGGATATCCACTTCATCCTGTTCAAGACCTTATTCAGAATGGTCAGAGATCTTTTGGAAAGGCCAGAATCTGAACTGTTGGAGGACATACTTCTCAAGGATTTCAATAGGAGATCATACTTGAGGATATCCTTCGAGGAAAAACCAGATATTTTATTCACCGATGCTATCTTGCTTTCTAACAGGCTGATGTGTTCGTTCAATATCAGCATTTTTCTATAGACACTCAACTCGTTTTCAAAAGGCCTCAATCTTTTCTCTAACATCGTGATTTTCTTGAGGATCTCTTCTTTTTTTCTTATAAGATTCTTCCTCCTGTTCTCCAAAGCTTTTAGTTTTCCCAATTTTTGGGAAAGATCAGTTACCATCTCGTCCAGATCCCTGAAAAGCCTCGTCAAATCTTTCGATATATCATCGTATATCACGATGAAATCTGAAAAGAGAGGCTTCTTTTTATCAGCAGTTGAGAGTTTTTCAGCTCTTTGAAGAACACTTTCAGTAGTTTCTAAAAGATCTTTCAAAGTATTCTCCAAGCTCATTCCTTCGAACAAACCAAGATGGGATTTCAGTCTTTCTATTCTTGGAGAGATTTCCTTCAAGCTGTCCATCAGGGAAGAATCATCCACAACAACTTCGAAGTTGGAGGAAGACTTCGGGATCTCTTCTAAAATCTTCAGGAGGTTTTCCAAAGTTGTCTTCAAAGATCGCATTTCAGGAACGTACGCTACCTTCATGTTTTCGATAGTAGATAAGATCTTCATCTCCAAACCTTGATACGCGCTTTCCTCTTTATCTATATCCCTTTCCAACTTCACAAGAAATTTCGAGAGATTTTTCAATTCTTCTTTCAACGCCCCATAGAAGCTTTCATATACTCTCTTGAGCTCTGCTAAAACTTCGTAAAAATCCTTTTCATCCGATATCTTCTTTCCAAAGATCTCCGATAGCTCTTCCAGGTGATATTTGACAACCTTCGAAGAGAACCTTTGACCGACTATTCTCTCATAAAGTACAACTTTGTAGAGGTCATCTTCAACGTTCACACCCAGTGATTTTGCATCTCTTTCAAAGGATTCTTTCACATCGCTGAGATGTTTAAGAACGTCCTCTTTTATTGTCTCCCAGTTTTCATTCAAGAATCTCGCTATTTTATCATAGGAATTTAAAACCGTTTCAAATCTTTCTTCGCTCTCTTTCATATAATGCTTGAACATCTCTATATCTTCCACTATTTTTCCGTTTATCTCTTCTATAGGCGAGTTTTCATAACGTCCAGAGAAGGAAAGTAGATCCTGAAGATCTTGAACCAGTGCCGGTATATTCTTTTCTGGTTTTAGAAGATCCCTATAGTGCTGAAGAGTGAGTCTTGAAGAGAAGAGTTTTGATGAAAATGCCGCTTCATCTCTTCTCAAAGAGGTCCCAACAACCCAAACGATGGGAAAGAGTATTATCGATACCATGAATATCAGGAAAACGTGTGTCGCAGCTTTGGGTCTTCTTCGAATCACTACCTTCTCACCTCTTCGAATGTTCCGGATATCTTGAAGTTCACGAAGCTGATTCCAGCTACCAGGAAGAAGATGATGACGGATATCGCACTCGCAAATCCAAAATCCTGTCCTCTTGCCCCTTCAAAGGCCAATTTGTAAGTGTAAGAGATCAGTATATCGGTGGCCCCAGCAGGTGTCGTTGTATTCGGGATGGGAGGGCCTCCTTGTGTTAGAAGGTATATGTTGACGAAGTTGTTGAAGTTGAAAGCGAAACTTCCTACTAGCAGTGGGGCGACCGTTGTCATGATTAAGGGGAAAGTTATTCTCCAGAATCTTTGCCACCTGTTTGCCCCATCTATCGAAGCAACTTCGTAAAGTTCGTCTGGTATGCTCTGGAGCGCTCCTAAAGAGACTGTCATCATATAGGGAAAACCAAGCCATGTATTCACTGTCAAGCAGGCGAACTTCGCCCAGAAGGGATCGTTGAACCATTTGATGGGTCCCAAACCGAAGATTCTCCCAAGTAAAAACTTGTTTATCACACCATAAGTCTCGTTGAACATACCGTTACGCCAGACGAGAACGGATATGAAGGCGGGAACGGCCCAGGGTATTATCAACAGGGTTCTATAGATAACCCTCCCCCTTAGGTATCTATCATTCAATATCAGTGCAAATCCAAGGCCAACGGTGAACGTCAGAACAACGCTTAGAGAAGCCCAGATGAAGTTCCAGACGAATATTTTCAGAAAAGGGCCAGCTATCTTTGGATCTTTCACAATCCTTTCGAAGTTCCTTGTGCCAACGTAATCTATGTAACCTATGACAAAGTGCTTATTTCCATCCTCATCGATATCGTAGAAAGCACCATCTTCTTCTATCAACCTTCTTCCTGTTCTGTTATTCACCACGATCATTCTGGTTTTCAGCTTGTTTCCCACCATCTCTTCCACGTAGCTGAGCCTGTAGAGTCTTTCCACTCTGAAAAATCTCCATTTGCCATCTCTGGCTATTCGGAGTGCTATTGTACCTATGTCCGGATGCACGTATTCCGCCTTGCTTAAATGTTTCTGACCAATGGCGGTTTTAAAGAAAGCTGAGAATTTCATGGTTTCCGGTATATCGGGACTGTAAAGGAGCTTATAGACTTTATCTCTCAATTTGATCACTCTGATCTCGTTTAAATCCTCCGATTCAGGGACGATCTGGAGATGCTCAATCCCTTCTATCACTGAAAGTTTTCCCTCACTCAACAGTATTTCAGTTCCTCTTCTCTCTTTTGGAAGAGGTTTGAATCCGATGTAGAGCTTCCCGTCTACTTTGAAGAGTATCAAGAAATCATCGGTTGGTTTTATGCCATCGTATACACAGAACACAGCATAAGAAACAGGTTTCTCCTCATCCTTTATATAGGTGAAATTTGGATCCGTCAGGATCCTGTACAGGGCCTCTTCCTTGGTTATCAGATGACCGGTTCCGTAATTGGTAAAGGCTGTTTTTATGGTGAAATATATGGGATATAGAACTAGAACGAAGAGAAAGAAAAGAGCAGGTATTAGGTAACGGTATGGATAGGCTTTTCTGTTGAATATGAAAAAGTCGATCATGAGGAGCGTTATCAGAAGGACCGTCGAGAGACCTTTTAGACCGTGGGAGAACAGGAAAACGATACTCCAGAAGAGGAAAGCATTGAAGATAAGAAGGAAAAACCATCCTATTATCTTTAAAAAGAACTTCACGTTTTTTCCTCCTTGGCGAGTAAAGTGATGGGGGAATCCCCCCATCACTTCTTTATTTGAGAGATGATCTTTTCAACTGCGTTCTTTAAGGCATCCTCAGGTGTTGCCTTTCCATTTATAACGAGGTTCAAAGCGTCTCCCATAGCCGACCAGACCGGCGCCATTTCAGGAACATTCGGCATAGGAGTACCCATGGAGGCACTCTTGGTGAAAGCCACCACATCGGGATTATCCTTTATGAGCTCAAGGACATCCTTCCTGGCTGGAAGTCTTGGATCTCCAAGGTAAAGCTTGTACATCGTGTCTTTCTTAGCGATGAAGTTCGTCAGAAATTCTATAGCAAGGAGTTTATTGGGAGACTTCGCGTTAATCATGAAACCCTGAACACCAACGAACGGTTTTGCGGGAACACCTGGTTCGAGATCTGGTATAACGGATATTCCGTAGTCTATACCAGCGTCCCTGTATGCTTTCACTGCCCAAGGTCCATTTATTATCATGGCGGCTGTTCCTTCTTTAAACATGGAATCCATGATTCCGTAGTTATCTCCCACCTTTATGATCCCTTCATCGACGAATCTTTTTATCAACTTCATACCCTTTATGGCTCCTTCATTCGCAAGTCCTATGTCGTTTACATCCAGACCTTTCGGGGTTTCCTTGAAAACGTATCCACCGTATCCGAATATGAAGGGAGCTGAGAAGTAGAAATTGGCAACGTCGTAGATGAATCCCCTAACTTCCCCTTCGTACTCTTCGTCTATATTTTTCGCCATCTCTATCAATTCATCAATCGTTTTTGGAGGTTCTTCAACGTATTCTTTGTTATATATGAGAGCGATCGCTTCCATAGCGTAGGGCAAACCGTACAACTTTCCACCATAGGAGAAGGCATTTATGGCCGTATCGTAGAAATATTTCATATCGGTAAACTCTGGAATAGGCTCTAAAAGACCGTTAACAACGAGTTCTCCTACCCAATCATGAGCTCCTACTATTATATCCGCTCCTTCTCCGGCTGGAGCCGCAGTCAGGAATTTTGGTTTGATCGATCCAAAATCCACCTGCTGTACTTCCACTTCCATGCCATATTTTGCACGGAATTCCTCTCCCAGTTTTTGGAGAACGTCTACTTGTTTTTCCGAGCACCAAATAACCAGCTTCGGTTGAGCTATCAGCATGACTGAGAAAATCACTAAAATCAACAGTATTAGCTTTTTCATCTCTAACCACCTCCCGATTTTGTTTTCACACAAAGATTTTATCATTTATCACCTTTTCTTCGTCTTTTCATCTCGTACATTCTGTCATCTGCAGCCTTTATCAATTCGTCCGTTGTGAAGCCATCCACGCCGAACGTTGATGTTCCCACACTCACCAGTATCTTCTCAGCAGGTATACTCGGTATTTTCAACGCTTCTATACCATCTATCAACCTTTTTTGAACCCATTTCGCAACTTCACTATCCGTGTGCATCCATATTATTCCGAACTCGTCTCCTCCGATTCTTCCAACGACGTCACTTTCTCTCACAAAATTTTTCAAGTATTCAGCTATCGCTTTTATGAGTTCATCACCCACCTGATGACCGTAGCTATCATTTATTCTCTTCAAATCGTCAATATCCAGTATAGATATCGAGAACACATCTTCCTTATATCTCCTTGCCCTTTGAACCTCTTCTTGCAACCTTTCCATGAAATACCTTCTGTTGTAAATGCCGGTTAAAGGATCCGTTATCGATATCCTGTACATCTCCCTTATGTCCTCCAATCTCTTATAGACAAGGTTCAACTCGAAAGTGACCATTTCACCCGCCTCTTCATATAACATATCCTTCTCCTCCGTGGAAAAACCAACGATTATAAAAGCTTTTATCTCGTCCTCGTTCATGATTGGTATGATCAATGTGTCCTTTAGATTCAATAAGAATCTTTCCAATTCCTCTCTATCTATGTTGAACTCCTCCCACATATCAAGGATTTCCTCTTTTTTCAACCAGACGGGTTTTAATGATTTCAGCACTCTTCTAACGGTACTCTCAGGTATTCTGAGTTTGCTCAGTGTGTCCATGGTGGGAATACCTAGAGATCCCTCAAAATCTATAGCCTGATATTCTCCCTCCTTCTTTTTGAATATCGAAAAAGAAGATGCCGTAGGAAAAATCTCCTTAGAATACTTGGTGAAGGTCGAAAAAAGGAACCTGTCGAAGTCTATCTCTTTGGGATTGTAAAAAATCTCTGTATAAAGGATCTGGCGAATACCTGCGTACATTGCCTTCAATCTGTTAACGTAGCTGTTTATCGTATCCCTCAACTCGATGATATCTTCGGATATTCTCTCATCCAGAGAGTCGCCAGCTAGGATTCTCCTCACAGAGTTCACAAAATTGTTGGAAACCGTCTGAGTTTGGTGATGAAAAATGAGCAATAGAAGGATGAAAGCTGAGGAGAACACCAGAACGTCTAAAGGTAACGTCTTCAAAGTTCTCTTCAGAATTTCAGTGAGTTTCAGCTCTCGTGCGATGTGTGTCCCGTGAATCTCATCCGATATTATGTAAAACGTGCCACCGGATCTCATCGTTTTTTCCAGTTTCCCTGGTTGTAAGCCTATTTCCTCTATTCTCTTCAGATATTGCCTGCTGGAATACACAATCGATCCATCTGCTTTGAAAACCACAAAATCCCCAAGGAGGGTTTTTAGGGGATCCATAACCTTTTTAACGTCAACCCCTACGATGTAGATCGCATCTTTAAAACCAGCAAAAAGAGCAAAAGCAGGTCCCAAAGTGGTTTCATAAATGGGCTTAATAGATGGTGTATCGACGAAAGTTCCTACTTTGAAGGGAGCGTAGGATGATGCATCCACAACGGTTTTCCTCTTCACAACGGCGTAGAACATCACTTCTGGAAATTCTGTGGGATCCCACACATCATTCTTGATGAGGGCGAGATATGTTTTGCGGAAGCTGTTCAGCTTTTTTCTGATAATCTCACTGGTCGAGTTCATTATCTGCTGTGCCTGTTTCTTTTCGTTTTCCAGTTCTGAGAAGAACCTAATCGTGGTTTCAGCGAGGAAAATCCCCACGATTATCGAAATCGTTATTAATATTCGTTTCATTCCACCTCTTGCAAGTATTTTCAACTTTTTCATACCATTTTTATTTTACTACCCTATTTTTGGATATAATAGGACAGCAGTATCAAAGGGTAAGGAGGTTGCATGTTGGAAGCCATTATATTTGACATGGATGGTGTTCTTGTTGATTCTGAGAAACTGTACAGAAAGATTTTTAAGAGTGTGACGGAGGAACTGGGTGGTGTTTTCAAAGATGAGCTTTTCAGGTCGATGATGGGGATACCTGAAAGTAAGGGACTGCCAGTATTCCATAAGAGAGCTGGGATAAAAGCACCTGTACATGTATTCATCGAGAAATTCAACGAGATGAAAAGCAAGGTTTTTCAATCACTGGAATTGAATGCAGGAATCCATCAGATTCTCGAATTTTCGAAGAATAAAGGTTACAAACTCGCAATAGCTACTTCCACGTCAAGATCCGATACCGTTTCAAGGTTGGAAAGTCTCGGTATATTAGGGTACTTTGACGTCATAGTCTGTGGTGATGAGGTCGAGAACCCGAAACCATCTCCGGATATCTATCTTAAAGCTTTAAGGGAACTGAGCACGAAACATAGTGAAGTGGTTGTCTTTGAAGATTCGAAAAATGGGATCTTATCGGCCAGAAATGCTGGTGTAAAGAGGATATTTGGTATTCTCCATGAATGGAACGATGAGAGAGAGCTTTTGGAAGCGGGAGCTCTGAAAGTATTCAAACTTCCAGAAGATCTGAGCAACATTTTAAAAGAGCTCTCTTAGAACTCAAAAGTGTCTTTATAACCATTGGTGATGGGCATTCTCCTGTCTTTTCCAAAAGCTCTTTTGGTTATCTTTATCCCGGGGGGTGCTTGTCTTCTCTTGTATTCGTTGCCATCCACCATTTTGATGACACTTTCCACGAGTTCTTTTGGAAAACCCTCTTTTACTATTTCATCGGTACTTCTGTCCTCTTCCACATAGAGTTTCAAGATCTTATCAAGTATGTCATAGGGGGGCAGTTTTTCTTGATCAGTTTGATCAGGCTTCAACTCAGCAGAAGGCGGTTTTTCGAAGACCCTCTGAGGGATAATTTCTCTTCCTTTTTTCTCGTTTATCCATCGTGCGATTCTGTAGACATCCGTTTTATAAACATCCTTCAGAACAGCAAATCCTCCTGCCATATCGCCATAAAGTGTGGCATAGCCTGTTGCCATCTCACTTTTGTTTCCTGTTGTGAGAACTATCCAACCGAATTTGTTGGAAAGGGCCATCAGATAGTTTCCCCTTATACGAGCTTGTATGTTCTCCTCCGTGACATCGGGTTCTGTGCCTTTGAAAACATCCTTTAAAGCTTTCAAATAGGATTGAAAGACATCGGTTATAGGTATCGTAAAAGTTTTTATCCCCAGATTCTTAGCAAGTTCTGTGGCATCCTCTACACTCTCCTTCGATGTGTACATTGAGGGCATTAAAACTCCTACGACGTTCTCCTTTCCCAGAGCTTCAACCGCGATTGTTGCAACGAGTGATGAGTCTATCCCTCCACTCAAACCGATGACGACTTTTTCAAAACCGTTTTTCCTGATGTAATCCCTGGTTCCAAGAACGAGGGCTCTCAGCATCTCCTCTTCCCTGCATATATCTTCTGCGATTTTTCCTTCCAGTTTTTCTTCTTTATTTGACAACTTCCCCATTTTAATGATTTCTACAGGATCTCCTTTAATTATTCCTTGTCTCCTTCTAGGATCGTGAAGATTGGCTCTCAAGCTGTCTTCAACACTTATATCCATTGTTACGAAATCCTCTTCAAACGCTTCGAGTTCACATATGACGTCACCATCGGCGTTCACAACGAAACTTGTTCCATCGAAAACGATCTCATCCTGCCCTCCAACGAGATTCAAATAAACTATGGGGACGTGAAAATCAAAAGCCTTCATCCCTATATATTTCTTTCTAAGGTCTCTTTTCCCAACAAAATAGGGAGATGCTGATATGTTCAGGATGAGCTGGGCTCCTTCTGAAAAAACGAGATCACCCATTGGACCGTATGGATACCAAATATCCTCACATATCGTGATACCAACTCTGATTCCCTCGAAATCAAGGATCATGGGAGATTTTCCTGCTTTGAAGTATCTTTGTTCATTGAAAACACTGTAATTTGGCAGAAACATCTTTCTGTATCTTGCAACGATCTTTCCATCCCTTAGGATCCCTGCAGAGTTGTAGGCATCATCATCGACATCTATGAAACCAACTACTACCGTGACACCTTTACCCTCGGTGAACTTTGCAACCTCTTCCAAAGCTCTTATGTTATCCTTTAAAAAAGAAGGTTTCAAAACCAAATCTTCTGGTGGGTAACCTGTTATGAAAAGCTCGGGAAGTAAAAGGATGTCAGCTTTTCTCATTTCCGCAAGCTTTATAGCTTCTATAGCTTTTTCAACATTCCTTTCGAGATCTCCCACTTTCGCATTGAACTGGGCCATCGAGACTCTGACGATCAAGCTGATCACCTCCAAATTAATATTTTAGATCTTTTCGAAGAAAGGGTGTCAATTTGGAAAAAAGTGAGGTGACAAAATGTTCATTATCTACTCAACCTTCCCTAGTAAAGAGAAAGCAGTAGAGGTTGGCAGGAAGCTACTAGAAGATAAACTCATAGGATGTTTCAACGCGTTTCCAATCGTATCAGGATACTGGTGGAAAGGTGAGATAGTGGAGGATGAGGAAGTCGGTGTCATATTCAAAACGTCGGAAAAGAACGTTGAAAACGTGTTTAAAAGATTGGAAGAACTGCACCCGTATGATACTCCTGCCATCCTTTGTGTGAGGATCGATCGTGTTAGCAAGAAGTACGAAAGATGGATCGAGGAGGTAGTCGGGTGAGAAAAAGGAGAAGATTCTCTTTTCTCCTATTTCCAGGTTATCTTGAGGTTATGATAACACTCGGTATTGTGTTGATCCTGATCAGTGTCCTGATCCCTCAGGCTAAAGGATTTCTTGAAAAATCAAAAGCACTGAAGATAGCTAAGGAGATAAAGATTCTCGAAATAGCGATAACGAGTTTCTATGAGCTAGAGGGAAGATTCCCAAAAAGTGTCGATGAACTCTTTAAAAACGGTTATTTACTTTTCAAATTGGAAGGGTACGAGATCGAGAACGAAGGTGGTAGCATAAAAATCGTTTTGAAGAAAGAGGTGGATCCATCATACCTTGAATCCATAATACCTGAGATAAAAAAGGAAAATGGTAGCGTGTCTTTGAAGATAAGGAGGGAATACATGTGAGTTACTCCAAATACTTCAAAATCACCACGTTCCTCCTTCTAGTATATTTCGCCATGGTCACTATCATCGCTTTCTCCCTGATGATAGACCTTGTATTTTTCAAAGAGTTCTTGGGGAAAATGGATGTTAAAAACCTTCCCAAAAAACCGAGCATGGGTTTTTTCTTCCGCCTCTTCTGCGATTTCGGAGGAAAGATAGAGAGTGAGCTTTCAGAGATCTACAAAGCCGAAAATCCCAAGAATATTGCGAAATCCTTGATGAGACTTGATGTTCTGGAGAGAAAAGCAACCTACGCTTGTTTCGTGTGGCTTCTAGTGCTGTATTCACTGGGTGTCGGAATGTTCTTTACGATTTCGATCTCTTCTTACCGTAGAATCACGAAAAGTTTGAGAAAATTGATAGAAGGTTTTGAGAGAATAATGAACCATGATTACGGATATCAAGTCTCTTTAGGCGGAGATTTCAAAGAGTTCGAAGAAGCCATAATTGCATTCAACAAAGCATCAAAAGGCATAAAAACACTCAATGAAGAACTGTTAAACATCTTGAAAGAATGGGGAGAAAGGTAATAAAATACTACAACGTAATGGCCAAAAATTTCTCCATGGAAGGTGGGGACGTGGTTGAAAAAGGAGAAGGAAGCATGATAGTTCTATTCGAGTTTGAGCATCCCTACAAAGGTTGGACATGGAAACTCAGCATGGATGTGAAGAAAACGGATCTGGTTTTGGAAGAATTCACAGCTCTCAAGGAACTCGCTTTTACCGAAAGGTTTCCTCTGACCAGGGACGGGGTGACGAGATGCTACAACAAGATCTACAAAAAGTATAACACGGTGAAAAAGTCACCACCTTTTACAGCCGAACAGTTCACTGAGATGTTGAAGCAGAGATTTGAAGAAGTGGATGAAAGAATCAAGTTCTGTGTCACAGAGATGAACAAAATAATGGCCGGAAAAGTGAAAAATCATTAGATAGGTTGTCTCTATATTTCAGCCATTTGAAAGGTTTTAAAAACCTCTCTTTCTTTTTGTATCTATAACGCTTTACAGCGAATTTTTAAGGTATAATTTATTAATGAGAATGATTCTCAATAAGAGGTGAGATGATGAAACTTTCCGAAGCACCAATTGGAACTACGGTCGAGGTTTCAAGACTGAATTTACCGCCTAGCGTTGAATCCAAGATATTGAGTCTAGGATTTGTGCCGGGAACCAGAGTGGAGGTTGTGAAAGAAGCGCCTTTGGGAGATCCCAGGGTTTACAGAGTCATGGGAAAGATGGTGACTCTTAGAAAGGAGGAAGCCGAGGGAATAGAAGTCATTCCGATTGAAAGTGTCGTACCACTCTCTCTTGCAAAACCAGGTGAGATATACGAGGTGGTTCGTTTTCTGGGAGGTGGAATGTTTCTGATGAGAATGAGGAATTTTGGGATAAATATCGGGACTAGGGTGAGAGTCCTTTCGAATTTTCGTGGTGTTTCTTTGGAGATAAACGGGAGGATTGCCAGGCTGGGACATGGTATGGCGGAGAAGATCCTTGTTAGGAGGATAGGATGATGATAAGGGTCGCCCTTGCGGGAAATCCAAACGTTGGGAAAACGAGCCTTTTCAACGCCTTAACTGGTGCAAGACAATACGCTGCGAATTGGCCTGGCGTCACTGTCGAAAAAAAGGAAGGTATTGCGAAATACGATGGAGAGAGAATGAGGATAGTGGACCTTCCGGGGGTTTACTCTCTTAGTGCTTCCTCGATAGATGAGAAGATAGCTCGAGATTTCATCTTGAAGGAAGCTCCCGATGTCATAGTCGTTGTCACGGATTCAATGAGTTTGGAGCAAGGGCTGTATTTACTTTTGGAGATATTGGAAATGGAAGAGAACGTGATTCTGGTTGTAAACGCTATCGACGAGGCAAGAAAAAATGGATTGAAAATAGACAGGTACGAACTTTCCAAGCATTTTGGCGTTCCCGTTATTCTCACATCCGCTATAAACGGTGAGGGAGTAGAGGATCTTTTGAAGGCCATCGTTGGAATGGCAAGAAAGTTGGAAAAATCGAATAAAGTGATGTTGAACTACGGGGAAGATATTGAATCGAAGATAAGGAAAGTGGAGAGAAATTTGAAAGAGGCGAAAATTCTGGGGAATTACGATAGTAGATGGCTCGCTCTGAAATATCTGGAGGGAGATAAGGAGATACTGGAATTGTTAGAGAAAATGGTTGGTATAGAAAAGTTGAGTGATGAAGAAATAGCGGAAAACAAGGTGAAAATAGCGAAAGCTCGCTACGACTACATAAACAGCGTTATGAAAGAAGCAATATCCAAGATCAAAGCGAAAATGACCCTGAGTGAAGCTATAGATCACGTGTTAACACACAAATTCCTTGGAATTCCAATATTTTTCTCTTTCATGTATCTAGCCTTCAAATTAACCTTCGATGTAGCGCAGGTTTTCTCAGACATGTTGGACGTTGCTTTCTCAAAGATGGCGAACTTTGTGGTTCAATCTTTGGGGGAAAACTGGCTTTCTTCCATGATATCAGACGGTATCATAGGAGGAGTTGGAGGAGTCCTGGTTTTCGTCCCAAACATATTCATGATGTTTCTTGCCTTAGGTTTCATGGAAGAATCTGGGTACCTTCCAAGAGCAGCGTTCGTCATGGATAGATTGATGGTGAGATTCAAGTTGAGCGGTAGATCATTCATGTCACTCCTTCTTGGTTTTGGATGCAACGTTCCAGCTGTGATGTCCACGAGGAACATCGAAAACCCTCAGGAGAGATTGGCAACGATATTGATAGCTCCTTTCATAACCTGCAGTGCAAGACTTCCTGTCTACATACTCCTTGCCAGTATCTTCTTTCCAAAAAATACAGCTCTAGTTATTTTTTCCCTATACATTCTGAGCATTCTCCTCACCATTGGATCCGCCATCGTTGTGAATCGATTGTTCTTTAAAGGCAGAAAGTTCCCTCTGATCATGGAACTCCCAAGGTACAGAATGCCAAGCTTCAAGAATCTTGCCATATACGTTTGGAACAGGGGGAAGCATTTCTTACAGAAAGCTGGGGGGATAATACTCGTAGCCTCAATTCTGATATGGTTCCTCGGGTACTTTCCAGCGGGGGGAGATGTGGAAAAAAGTTATGCAGCAACTATAGGAAGGGTGCTAGAGCCCATTATGAGACCTTTGAATTTCTCCTGGAGGGCGACAACAGCCTTGTTGTTTGGAGTAGCCGCCAAAGAAGTGGTCGTTTCTACCTTTTCGATGTTATACGGCTTCGGAGAAGAAGATTTGGAGAGTGCAAGGTCAGCATTATCTCAGGAGATGGATCCTGCTGTTGCGTTCGCTTTCATGGTTTTTGTGATGGCTTACGTACCGTGCTTGGCGACTGTGGCAGCTGCGAAGATGGAAACGGGAAGCTGGAAATGGCCCATTTTCATCGTGATTTACAGTTCCATTGTTGCATACCTAATCTCCTTCATCGCTTACAATGTGGGGAGGTTGTTCCTGTGAGTAAGAGATTGGTTCTCTTCATAATGACTATCGTTTCAGGTTCCGTGGCTTTCATGGAAATTAGAACGGATCTCTTGTTCGGATCCTTCTTGGGCATAGTGTCTCTGATATTCCTCTTTGGGATGATGGACTCCATTGTGGAGGAAAAGCTGGCAACTGCTCATCTTATGGTTGGAGCCTTCATCTTCTCGATCTTTGCCTTCTTCAGAATCCTGGAATTTGCAAGTTCTTACCTTGGCATGGTACTGGGTGAAGCACCCAGAGAAATCACGATATCCGATACACTGCTGATAATAGCGGGAGTTTTGAGTTTTCTGATCTTTTTGAAGGAAGTGAAAGAATTCAAGATAACTTAGGCTTCAACCTTTTCCGAATACTTCCTAACCTTTTCTACGATCTCTGAGATGGGAGTTCCCGGTCCAAAAACCTCTTTTATTCCCATTTCTTTCAGTTTCTCTGCATCATCTGGTGGTATTATTCCTCCAACGAACACTGGGATATCTTCTATCTGATTTTCTCTCATTAATTTGAGAAGTTTCTCACATATTTTCATATGAGCTCCCGAGAGAATGGAAAGCCCGATGACATCCACATCCTCCTGTATAGCAGTTCTCACTATCTGCTCAGGTGTCTGTCTCAGGCCAGTGTATATTACCTCCATTCCAGCATCTCTTAAAGCCCTTGCAACCACTTTTGCTCCTCTATCATGACCATCCAATCCAGGTTTTGCAATCAGAACTCTGATTCTCTTTTTCATGAAATCCCTCCTCGTTTCTGTGCTATAATCTCCTTGGATCTGGGCGTAGCTCAGAAGGGAGAGCGCCGGAATCGGGGTCCGGAGGTCGAGGGTTCAAGTCCCTCCGCCCAGACCAGTACATATGCCTCACGATTTCCAAACACTTTCTATCATTGTTCAATTAGATAATATCACAAAATACGCCAAAATCCAAAAATTGCCGGCCTCATTTGAGGCCGGATTTTGTCTCCAATTTTATGTTACAAGCACCGTTATTTTTCGACACACTACCGAAACAAAATCATCAAACCAAACTCTACAAATGTAAAAGCCATCAATCGACTTTTTGAGAACCCCAGATTATTGACGCCACGATCTGCGGCAAACACTAGTGTTTTGTGACGTCTGTGATTCCTGTCTGTGTGGTAGTTGTATAATTTTTCCGGGAAGTGTTGTGGTGGGATTCAAAGTGAGGCGAGAGTAACTTTGGGAAGTTTTTTGGAAAAAAGTTTTCGATTACATCGTGGAGCACAACCTTCTAGAACTTCCGTTCATAGCAGTAGTCAG
>CAZANP010000042.1:0-6160 GCA_964486555.1 uncultured Thermotoga sp.
CTGTAAGCAAGATCTTAAAGATAGTTGAGAGGGAAGGGTACGAACCCGTTCCATTTGCCGTTGCATGGGTTCTTAAAAATCCTGACATCACCTCACCGATAATCGGTCCAAGAACGATCGAACAATTGGAAACATATTTGAAAGCGTTAGAGCTCGATATACCAGATGAGATCATGAAAGAAATAGATGAAACAGTTCCACCTGGGACATCTTTGTGACAAGCTGAATACAAAGATTTTGGCATATAGAAAGAGGGTATGAGGTGGGGAGTCAACCTCTAACCACCTCATACCCTGCTCCTTCAAAGGATGGTATCCTTCTTCAGCATTTTGTACCTTTCATAAATCAACCAGGTTTTGTCTCCCTCTACTCTGAATTCAACTTTCATCTTTCTGCCACGAGAGATCGTGTAGAACAAATAACTGTTTCCTCTCTGCTCCTCAAAAAATAGGGGAATAGCCTCTTCGATGTACTTATCTTTATACTCCAAAAACAGGAAATCGCCTTTCCTTCTTACAGTGTATGTCATTGTTTCCTTGTAGGTCTGGTAGATTCCCTGCAATCTGTTCAAAACATTTTCGTATTCGATGAATGGGAGTTTATTCGGATCCTTCCCAGATGCCAAAGCCAGAGCGTACATTCCAAAGTACATGGGAGAGTACCCTGCGATGTTCGTTAAAACCACCACACCCAATTTCTCAGAAGGGATGTACCCCACAAACGTGTTATGAGTCAAAACGGAACCTCCGTGTCCCACCAACTTTTTACCGAAGAACTTTGGGTATATCATCCAACCATAACCATAGGATTCTCCACCAAACACCTCATAAGGTATCTTTATATACCCCTTTTCCATTATTTCCACGTTCTTTTCACTCAGGATCTCTTTCCCATCGACTTTACCTCTGTTGATCATCATATTAACGTATTTTGAGAGATCCTCCACACAACTTACAATTCCTCCATCTGCAGTCACCCCAAGCAAAGGCCTCTTCAATACGAAAGATCCGTTCTTATCGATGATGTAATGGGATGCTATGTCTTTTTCTGAGAACACCCTTTTATCACAGAAAATCGATTTTTTCATACCCAAAGGCTCGAATATTTCCTTTTTGACGAATTCCTCATAACTCATTCCAGAAACTTTGGAGATGATCAATCCAAGAAGAACGTATCCTTCATTTAGATAGAAGAATTTCTCACCGGGTTTTGCTTCGATCCAGTCTTCATAATCCTGGATGAAATCCAGTATGTCCTCGGGTTTAGATATGGGAAGCCAAACGTTTGAAGTTTCGAAATATCCTCGGATCAAAGCTTCTGCATATGCAAGAGCTGGTATACCTGATGTGTGTGTTAGAAGATGATGGATCGTGACAGGAGATCCTTCAACTTCAAGCTCCAGATCCAGGTACTTGCTGACTGGATCATCTAAAGAGATTTTTCCCTGCTCTACAAGTTTCATTATCGACAGGGCTGTGAAAGATTTCGTCACAGATCCCACGTAAAACAGCGTTTCCTTAGTTACTGGAAGGTTCTCTTCCACACTTCGAAATCCGAACCCTTTCATGAAGATCACTTCGCCATCTTTCAAAACGGATATGGCAAGCCCCGGTATCCTGGTTTCTGCCATTTTCTTCTGAATGAATGAGATCAATTCTTTCATACATTCACCCCCGATATTGTAATTTGTTTCTTAATATAGCACATAAAGGTTGAAGCAAAGAACATCGCACTGTGAAGGATCGGTTTATGATAGAAAGTTTGTTTTTGGTAGCAGTAAGGTGCGATAATAAAAAAGAAGGAGGGAGAGATATGAAGAAATTCTTGTTGATCTTGCTGATTCTGGCCACGATCGTAACTGGTGTAGGTGTAGAGAGATTGAAGGAAAAAGATCCTTTCAGAGGAATGTGTCCTTACGCTGATGTGGGAGATTTCGTCTTAAAAAGCGACGATGCGATTTTTGTTTTTGGCTCTAAAGATGGAGAGCTAGGTGTGTTGAATGGAATCGCTCTCGGAGATAACATGTACGATTCCATAGAGAGTATCAAGTTCTCTGTGATAAGAAGTCCTGTCGTATTCACAGACTACGAAGAGACGGAAAGTGGTATCAAATTCGTTGGGAAGGCGGGAAATAGAAGTGTTGAAGCTAGTTACAGCGTGATCGAAGGGAATGGGATAAACATCGACATCACTGTGAGCGCTTCTCCTGGTGAGAGGATAATACTTCGAGAGATCGTTAAGATAAACGATTTCGAACCCATATTCATAAGGGGGAAAGATTTCTTCTTCGTTCAGGGAAGAAACGTGGCGTACGGAATTCACGCTCCAAGAGCCAAGGCCATGGTTTTAAAAGGTTTCATTCTTGCTTTTGTGAAAACGGCAGATACGGGTAAAGTGAGCTTCAATACAAGGATATTCGTGGGAAAGGATGTTGAAGAATTAAGAGAGAGAATGCTGGATCTTAAAAATGTGAAGAAATACAGAGCAGTGGATGACAAAGGAAACCCTGTGAAGTATCTGAAAATAGGAGCTGAAGTGAATGGTAAATTCGTCTCAGTAACAACGACAGATGAAGCTGGATATTTCGAGTTTTCAGATCTACCCGAGGGATGTGAGTTCTCTGTCTTGACAGAAGGTTACTGGATAAAATCTCAAAAACCTCTGGTCGTCTCATCCTTTAAAAAGAACGATTTCGTGTGGCCTCCATACATAACGGCTTTATCGACCAACACCGCTTATATCAATTGGAGAACTCTCAAACCTTCCCCAGCGCTCATTGAAATAGAAGGCCCTGAATATGAAGAGAAATATATAGACAGCCTCTGGGATAATTTCCACTCATTCAAGTTGAAGGATCTGAAACCGGATACCGAGTACACCGTGAAGATCTACGTGGGAGGTCTGTTGAAGGAATGCAAGTTCAGAACGCTCGGTAGTAAAAACTACAGATTCGTTATTTACGGAGATACCAGAACCAATCCGGAGTGGCACGAACTCGTTGCAAAGGCTATATCCAAGGAAAAGCCCCTTTTCGTTATAAACGTTGGAGACCTTGTTGAAAGTGGTGATTTTATGAAGGATTGGAACGAATTCTTCAAATCCATGGAGAGTTTAACAGCAGTTTCAGCCTATGTTCCCGTTCTTGGAAATCATGAGAGAAATTCGAACATTTATTATCAGGCGTTCATGTTGCCAGAGGGAGGAGGAGATTTCCACAGAAGATGGTACTCGTTCGACGCGGGTGATGTTCATTTCATCATTCTCGATAGTAATGTCTCTGAAACAACAGGACTTTTTGATCAGCAAACGGAATGGCTCATCTCTGACCTTGAAAAGAGCAAAGACAAGAAGTTCAAGCTTGTGTTTTTCCATCACCCGTTCTACACGAACACTCCCAACACCGAGCCAACACATGAAGACAAATGGCGATGGATTTTCGAAAAATACGGTGTTGACGCGGTTTTCAATGGTCACATCCACAACTACGAAAGGTTCAGGAGAAATGGTATACAGTACGTTATCACAGGTGGTGGAGGAGCACCACTCGGATTTGGCCTCTTTTCACGAAACCGAAAACATCTTCCATGGTCTGTATCGGAAGCAACTGGTTTCCTTCATTATGTTCTAGCAGAAGTCAAAGAGAACAAAATCACCTTCACGGTCAAAGCCGTTGGAGAGTACGTGAATGGAAAGATCGTTCCAAGGAAAGTGATTCTTGACAGATTCGAGATAGAAAAGAGGTGAGACAATGCTTGAAATAATGATAGAAGCTGCAAGAAAAGCTGGGAAATTCATCATGGACAATCTGGGGAAAGTGAAGCAGGTTGAGATAAAGAAAAACATAAACGATCTTGTCACGGAGATAGACACGGGATCTGAAAAGATCATAAAGGAAACTCTTGAGAAGACAGGAGTTAAAGTGCTCGGCGAAGAGAGCTGGAGAGAAGGGAGATGGGATGAAGCGTTTGTTGTCGATCCACTTGATGGTACCTTAAATTTCGTTCATGGCCTTCCTTTTTTCTCGATATCGATAGCTCTTTTCAAGAAAGGAAAAGTCACACACGGTGTCGTTTTCTCACCTGCAACGGATGAGATATTCTATGCAGAAGTAAGAAAAGGTGCCTTTTTGAACGGTGAGAAAATAAAGGTGAGTGACAAAAAGGATCTTTCGAAAACCCTTTTCGTAACGGGATGGCCCTATGACACCTACCTGACGGAAAAAACTTTCAAAACCATAGAGATCATGATGAAGAAAGTACAGGAAGTTAGAATCCTTGGAAGTGCTGCTCTGGAACTTTGCTACATAGCATGTGGGAAGATGGATGGCTACTGGGAATTCGGTCTGGAAGTCTGGGATGTAGCTGCAGGATCTTTGATAGCGAAAGAAGCCGGAGCCATCGTGGCTGGTATAACAAAAGAGGATTTTCTTTTCGGTAAAGAAATCCTTGCATGCACTCCCGGCGTTTTCGAAGAAACCCTCAGAACGTTGAGGCAGGTTGTGGAAGAATACTAAAAAATCAGGGATTTTAGATCTTCAAGGCACAGCGAGAAATTTGGTATCAGTATATCCGCCTTTGCCCTTGAAAGTCTTTCAACTTTTCTAAAATCCCATCGATCTTCCTCATATTCATCACAGGCAACACCCAGTGTTAAAGCCTTGTATTTCCATCCGATCATTATTTCAACAGGTCCATCTCCAACTACGAGAAGTTCCCCATCACTCAGATCGAATCGTTTGACCAGCTCCTCTACGATCTTTCTTTTCGTGATCTCCCCTTTCACATTCACTACATTCTCTAAGGGTTCGAAATAATCGTAAACTCCCAGAAATCTTGCTTCTTCAACAACATCAGATCTATCCGTTCCAGATGCGAGGAACACCTTAATGTTGTTTTCTTTAAGCAATTCCAGGAATTCAACGACACCTTTCACGAGGAATTCCTTCTTTTTCTTCCTACCAGTATTAACCTCGTTCATTCTCTTCTTCACAACTTCCTTCAATCTGCTTGTGTATATTTTTTTGTACTCTTGGTAGCTCAGGATCTCTTTTTCAGGTATCAAGCCATATCTTCGGACCAGTTTTTCTAAAACTCTCATTTGAACAGAGGTCCTAACCCCCGTACTTCTGTTTATCAGGTTCCTCACAGTGCTCAGTATCTGATGGTGAAGTTCCCCAGATACTTCTTTTCCTCCTGTTATCGCCTCCATCATGACCTTTTCCATCACGTCTTCCCATCCTCGCCTCAGAAGGGACACCGTTCCATCGAAATCGAAAAGAGCCACTTTCACCCCTTCGTTTTTGATCTTTTCAGGATTCAGTACGATGGTGTTCTCATTCTTCAAAGAGAAGGATGAAAGAGCTTCGAACTCATTCAAAAGGACCTTCGGCGTGACTTTACCAGTTCTTGGTTGCTGTACACATATCCCACCACAGTTCACACCAAAGCTTAGAGCTTTTCGAAAATCTTGACTTTCTATGAGAGCAAGGGAAAAGCAACTGGTGAATGCATCTCCTGCTCCACAAACGTCTACAACTTCAACCTCTTTAGCAGAAATTCTGATGAGAGTTCCTCCTTCATCGATTCCTAGAGCCCCTTTTTCTCCTAAAGTGATCGCTATTGGATTTCCGAATCTTTCAAAGAACTTCTTTCCGTATATTTGAGAACATAGAATAGGATTAGTGCACTTTTCAACACTCTCTTTCAAGATCTCACCAGCAGCTTTCAACAACTCGATGGTGTTACACTTGACCACGCAGAAATCCAGAAACTCTTTAACGTTTTTCCTTGAATCCGCTATGAAGAGTTTCCCTGGGTATTTTCTCTTCAAAGAGCGCAAATGATCGACAACACCATGATTGAGAGTTCTAAATTTTCCCGCTTCACACTGATCGATCAACAGCACAACGTCCGCCTCTTTCACTAAAAGGTCCAATTTATTTTTCAGTTCTCTCTCCTCATCTTCAGTGAGTGGTGAGAAGTCGTATCTGTCGATTCGAGGTTTGTCTTCTTTCATAGTTTCAGCATTGAAAAACTTTGAATAGAACTGTGTTGCTCTATGGGGTGATAAGATCATGTGGGAGGTATCAACACCGAGTCTTTCCAAGCATTCTAACAAAGTCCTGCCCTCTTCATCATCTCCGATAACACCCAAAGCAGTA
>CAZANP010000042.1:6260-16258 GCA_964486555.1 uncultured Thermotoga sp.
CCCTTCGAAAGCTTTCGGAATTCTAACGACGATACTTTTTACATCCCTGAAATAATAAACGGGTTTCGTATCGTCCCCTATCTCCACAGCTTTTGTTGATTCGACAGGTTTCATGTCAAAAACTGCTGTGAACAGGCCGAGAGGAGGGTGTCCAGCGTTTGCAGCCATCGAAACCGCTTTCAGGAAATTCTCAACGCCTATGACTTGAGAACCTATCAAAATGCACACACCCTCTTTGAGCTGAGAGACCGTCTCGGCCAATATGAGAAAATCTCGTGCAGAACACCCTCCGGTCGCTTCACCGGAAAATGTGGGATGCATGTGAACGATATCTGCACCTATGGCGACGTGAACAGTTA
Source organism: uncultured Thermotoga sp. (assembly GCA_964486555.1). GTDB lineage: Bacteria > Thermotogota > Thermotogae > Thermotogales > Thermotogaceae > 4484-232. The sequence goes on from CAZANP010000042.1 coordinate 6,620, forward strand.
AAGGAATGTTCTCCTTGTATGTGTTGTAGGTGACAGATATATCTCTGTGAGGAAACTCCAGATCTTCAAAAGATGGAAGGGTTAAATCTCCTGATAGCAACATTCCCATGATTTCACCGTATCCAAGTTTCTTTCTGTTCCCTTCAATCAGCGCTCCATTTATGAGATCTGCTGTCTCTTTGGCAAATCCAAATTTCCCTTCTCCTAAAGCGTTAGGTATACTTTCAGAAGTTTTACCAGCAAGAGCCAGTTCAAGATCATGGATTATGAAGGCACTGTTCACCGCGATGTGATCAACCAGGTTATTTTTGATCATCCATATCAGGAATGTCCCAAGACCGTTTTTCACAATGTGAGCCCCAGAAATTATCAGAACCCTTTTATTCTCTTTTTTAGCTTTTAAGATCCTACTTGCTACCTTCCCGATCATTTCATCTAAATCTTTCCCCAACACGGGAACCTCTGTTTTCTCCAAATACACGAGATCATCCAGACTAACCTTGGAGGGTCTATCGAAGAGAGAATACCTTTTCAAACTAGATGTATTGAAAATTCGCCATCGCCCTCTATATTCCATATTTTTCGATCAACCTCCCATCATTTCTTCCACAAGTTGTGCCAGGACATGCCCCAAAGTTATGTGGACTTCCTGAATTCTCGGGGTATCGGAACTTGGCACAATGAACAAATAATCACAGTACTTCTTCATGGATTCTCCCTGTTTTCCTGTAAAACCGATAGTTAAAGCTCCGACCTCTTTGGCCTTTTCGAGAGCTTTCAGAACGTTTCTTGATTTCCCACTCGTACTTATCCCAATGACAGCATCCTTCTCACTCACAAGAGCTTCTATCTGTCTTGCGAATGTGTTTTCAAAACCAAAATCGTTTCCTATCTCCGTCAGTAAAGCCCCGTTAGCGTTCAAGGGAATAGCGGGTATGGGATTCCTCGTTTTGTAAAACTTTCCAACGAGTTCCAGAGCTATATGCTGGGCATCGCAAGCACTTCCTCCGTTTCCCATCAGAATGACTTTACCTCCTTGTTTGATCCTTTCGGTAATTCTTCGAGCCACTTCCAAAATCGTGCTTGCATACTCCTCAGCAAATTTTTTCTTTATTTCTGCACTCTCATGAAATATTCCCTGTATTTCCCTTTCATCCATGGTCATCACCTCAATACTTTACTTTTTTCCAAGCAGATTCTGCCACTATGAGAGCTGCGATATCTCCTAATTCGTCTTTCAACTCGTTTCGAACGATCCTACAGACTTTTCTGGAGTTTTCCAATGCCTCTTTCTCTATAACCTCAAGGGCTCTATCCAGCCAGAACCTTGGAAGTCTCCAGCTCAGATTTCCAAGAACCACGGCATCGGGATTGAAGATATCTATGAGTATGGATATACCCAAACCAAGGTATTTTCCACTTTCTTTCAAAACCCTGATAGCGTGTTCATCACCTTTAAAGGCTTTTTCTGATATCTCCTTGGTCGTCACGTTTTCGCCAAAGACCTCAGGAAACATGAAATGTGCAAGTTTTGCTATCCCCTTTCCGCTACAGAACGCCTCCCAAGATCCCGCTTTTCCGTACACTACGGGCCCTTTTTCTGCTATTCGAATATGTCCAACTTCACCCGCAAGCCCTGTTGACCCTCTATATATCTTCCCATCTATTATTATTCCAGCACCAAGCCCTGTCCCAAGAGTCAGAAATATCATGTTTTTACATCCTCTTCCGGCTCCAAACTTCCATTCGGCAAGGGCACAGGCTTTGGCATCGTGTTCGATTCTGACGGGACATTTGAAGACATCCTCCAAAGATTTTTTCAAATTAACCTTTCCCCATGGAAGATGAGGGGGATTGAAAATGATCCCCATTTCCGCATCGAGGGGTCCTCCTATGGAAACGCCTATCGCCTGAGGAGATATGTTTTCCAACATTTTTCTTGAAAAATCGATCAACCTTTTAAAAAATTCCTCAAAACCTTCTTCCGGTTTTGTATCGAAAACGAATTTTTTGAATATCTTAAAATCTTCATTTGCGAGGACTATAGACGTTTTCGTTCCTCCGATGTCTAGACCCAGAAGGAAAATCTCTTTCATTTTCGTACCCTCCAATTACATTTCACCCTTTTATAGCCCCGGCTGTTAGAGCTTCCACCACGTATTTTTGGAGCAACAAGAACACTATCAAAGCAGGTATCACCATCAAAAAAGCTCCTGTAGCCACCAAATGGGTTGTAACTTGGTACTTTGCCTCGGTGTACGCAAATATACCGACAGTTACCGGGAATTTTTTGTAATCATCGATCATTATGAACGGAAATACGAAATCTCCCCATGCGAATATCGACGTAAATATCACAGCGGTGGCTATACCCGGTGTCGCTAAAGGGAGAAATATCCTTCTCAACGCCCCCAATCTCGTACAACCATCTATCATGGCGGCTTCTTCCAATTCTCTAGGAATTGTATCAAAAAAACTCTTTAAAAGCCACGTGATGAATGGAGAACGATAAGCGGCTATTGTCATGGACAGAAACGTGAGGCTGTTGTATATACCAAGTGTCCTGGAGTATTTGAAAAACGTGATACTTATCAGTATACCAGGAACCATCTGAACGACCAGTAATATGGGTATCAATACGCTCGATATTCTGAAGGAGAATCTTGAAAGACCGTATGCAGATGGTATGGATATTATTAAAACCAGGATCACACTGATTAATACCAGGATCATGGAGTTCAGAAAGTACTTTGGAATATCGGTTTCCAGAACGACCGTTTTGTAATTGGCAAAAGTGGGATTCTTTGGCCACAATCGTGGAGGATAAGAGAAAACTTCTTGAGGATTTCTAATGGACATTGAAAACGTCCAGAACAGAGGGAATATGAAGATCACGAACACGAATGCACAGATGATGGATAGTACTACTTTTTCGATGAGGCTGCTTCTCATGCTCTCACCTCTTTTCTGAATATGATCCTCAGGTACATCAGAGAAATCAGGAGGTTTATTATGAGCAGTATCACACCCACGGCACTACCGTAAGATAAATCTGTGTTTGAAAACACGCTTCTATAAACCATCAAAGAGAGTACCTCTGTACTCTTTCCAGGACCACCCCTTGTGAGGGATAGTATCGCATCGAACACGTTGAAAGTTGATATGGTGGCTATGGTGATGTTGATCAGAAGTTGCTGAGAGATGCATGGAAGAGTTATGAAGAAAAACCTCTGCAACTTGTTTGCTCCATCAAGCGAGGCCACTTCGTATAGCTCTTTTGGAACCTGTTTCAAAGCGGCGTATTGGAGTAACATGCTGAAAGCCAACCCTCGCCATATGTTGGACACGGTAACGATTATCAAGGCATTTCTTGCGTTTGACAGAAAGCTTATCATCGTGGGCTTGTGGAATACAAAGTGAGAGAGGAAGTAGTTAACGATCCCAAATTGAAAGTCTGAAAACATCAATTTCCACATTATTCCTATGGCGACACCTGGTAGAACCCAAGCTGATACTATAACGGTTCTTGTCACCAGAGAGAAATATCTAAGCCCAATGTTTTCCATTCGGTAAAAGAGAAGACCGAGTAATAAACCAAAACCCACTTGTCCTATAACACTGAAAATCACAAAGATAACAGTTATTTTCAGAGAATGAAGAAAGTCCGGATCCGTGAAGATCATCTTGTAATTTATGAGAGTGTAACTGTAACCTTTCTCAAACAACCGAGCGTTGGTGAAGGAATATCTTATTATCTCCTCCAAAGGGAAAAAGAAGAACAAAAATAGTGCCAGAACAACAGGTAATATGAAAAGTGCATTTGATCTCTTCATCAATATCACCTCGTTAGAATCAGTGTCTTTATCTCAAATGGCATAAAATGTAACGTGATGTATTGGTTTTTCTCATCGTAATTCACTCTTTCCCTTTTGGCATAACTTTCAAAATCGTCTGTGATGAAGATACTTTTAACCTCTCTCTTCAATTCTAATGAAACTTCTTGCTCTCTCCCCAGGGGTTCGTACAAGCGTATCCCCATGCCATCATTCAATGGGAAAATGGAGCTCACTTCCAAGACACCCTTCAAAACTTTCAAAATGATCTCTTTTTTGTCCTGGGATGTGACAACCTCTTCCACAAGATCTCGTGAGTGTGAGTACAACGGTGCAATAGTGTTTCCAAGAGGTACGATTCTCAGTTTAACACTGTGAATACCAATATCTATTCGTTCCGCTGGCCACATGGGAGAGCGCAGGAGGGTTACTTTCAGATTGGAACCGTTGCAATCGTATCCATATTTACTATCGTTTACGATCCCCACACCTTTTTTACCATCCCACAGAGTTACCCATCTCTGTCCCGGTACCTCAAAATGTGGATCCTCCTTGTAATTCAACTTGTTGGATCTCTTTATAAATCCTCCAGGGATTTCATACAGAACTTCTGGTGTGTCCATATTGATAGGGAAAGCTAGTTTCAACAGCTTGTTTTTTTCATTCCAATCTATTCTCAGAATCAAATCCACGAAATCATGATTATGATAGAACCTAAGAATCTCATCGATGGTGGAGTTTCCGTGTTTGAAGGATAGCTTCAAATCACAGAAGACGGGACCCTCATTACCTTTTCTCACATCGTGCAATGTAAAAATTTCGGGATCGCCAAGGATAGTTTCACGAGATATATCCCAAGCGTCCCATACAGTTTCTTTTTCTGTGAAAACCTGGAAGATATTCCATTTATCTTTGACAAAATCGTACTTCATTTCTTTGTGATAAAACGACTTTATAGTTCCATTCCCGTTCAAAAGAACTTTGATGAATTTATTTTCATAGGAATTCTCCTTGAATTCATACCGAGGTTTTTCACCTATATCTTCCTTGACGAATTCAAAACTATGCCAACCCACACCATTTATACCCTTTAGAAGGCAAATCTTCCTCGTTTCATCTATCTTCTGTAAATGATACACTTTCCCATCGAATTTCACAGCGTTTTCATGTGTTCTCAGGACGATCGCGCGGACGGAGGAACTAAGATCTGGGTGAAAGAAGGAGTTGGAGGAATTTTGGGGTTTAAACTCATCGATGATGCTTTTCAAAGCTTCCTCGATGGAATTGAAATCTTGGAAGACTTTTTCATAAACGCTCGGTATACACGTCCCTGCTATCACATCGTGAAATTGATATCTGAGGAGTACCTTCCAGCATCTTTCTATGTCTTCCTCTCTCTTCAAATTCTCTACGGTGTTTAAAGCCTCCGACACTTTCAGCAACCCTTCAAGATATCTGTTCCAAGCTTTTATCCTGCTTACAGAAGTGTATGTTCCTCTATGGTTTTGGAAATAAAGCTCTCCCTTGTATACGGGCAACTTTTCTTTCAGACTTTCAAATGACTGAGAAAAAGCCATCTCGAGATCTGTTATCTCAACTCTATCAGGACTTTTCTCCCTTAATCTTCGCAACGTTTCCAGCATCTCATATGTTGGTCCTCCTCCTCCATCACCATATCCATACGTGAATATCAAACATGGAACCTTCTGTTTCACTCGAGATTCACGCCAGAATACATTCAAATCAGGAAAAAACCTTGGAACGCCATTGTAGAAATCCGGTGCATGATAAGATTTTATCTTCGTACCATCAATCCCTTCCCATAAGAAGAAAACGTACGGGAAAACAGTTGTATCGTTGGCGTTCAACTTCGCTGTACCGAAATATTCGAAACCACATTTTTTCAAAATTTGGGGTAAGTTCCCGTTAAAACCAAAGGTATCTGGTAGCCAGCATACCTTCACTTCGACACCAAATCTCTCCTTAAAGTACTTTTTCCCATAATAAGCCTGGCGTATTATGGATTCCAAACCTGGAATGTTCATATCGGGTTCAACCCACATGCCTCCCGTTGGTATCCATTTTTTCTCTTTGATCACCTCCTTTATCTTTGCGAAAAGATCTTGATTCCTATTTTCTAGCCATTCGTAAATCTGTGCCTGTGTTTGCGAAAATTTGAATTCTGGAAATTCTCTCATTAAATTCAAAACATTTAACGATGTACTAACTACCTTTCTGTAAGTTGTTTCGAAATCCCAAAGCCATGCAAGATCTATATGGCTGTGACCGACGAAGAGGAACTTCGTGTCGAATTCCAATTTTCTCGGTCTGAAATTTCTATGGATATTGGTTTCCATTATCTCTTTCAGCCCTTCCCTGGATATCACCTCTATCCTCTCGATCACATTTCTCTTGTAGGTGAAACAAAAAAGAGGATTTTGAGACAACCAATGATCAAGATGAACCCTTGACAATACCAACTCCAGATCTGCACTATTCTCGCTTCCAGGTAAAGGTGTGAACGGATGGTTTGGATCGACACTTCCTATGAGTTCTCCGTTCAGTATGATCAATCCCTCACAGAAGCCTTTTATCGCGAGAAAAGCATTCTCTGAATAACTAACCCTTGCTCTTATGTGGAGGAGATCATCGGTATCTGCAGGCCACGAATACGGCAGCTTCAATTCGAAAGTTTTACCATCTTTCTCAAAATATCCTTGCAGATCCCTGATGACGTTTTCCATAGCTTCCAAGCCTCCTTTATTTTAAATGGGCCCCGAAGGGCCCATTTTGGATCTTTCAAACTATCTCATGATTACTTCAATTTCTCATATGCTCTCAGAACATTCTTCCAGGCTTTTTCAAGAACCTTCTCTGGATCCGCACCAGCCGCTACAACTTCACTCAGAGCAGCGCTGAGTTCACTGGAAATGGTTGGGTAGATCGGAGCACCTGGCCTTAGACCCGCGTATTTCAGAAGTTCCATTATGACTTGCATACTCTCGCTCTGCATGGCTTTGAAGTCATCGTACACGCTCTTTCTTACGGGAACGAATTTGACGGGAACACCAGGTTTGATTCCCCACACAGCCCATCTGTACTGAGCATACACACTGATCCAGGTTTTGTAGAGGAGTCTCACAGCAGCGGCTTGTTTTTCTTTATCCTTTGTGAAAACACCAAAGGTCCAGCCACCAGCAGCGGTCTTTGGAGATTTGGCTCCTTCGATGAGTGGTATCATTGCCATTCCCCATTTCTTCTGTCCTTCTTCACCTATATACTGCTCAAGGTCAGCGTACTGCCAGTTTCCGCCCAAGAACATGGCTATATTACCGGCTGGGAGGAGCTGGTTTATCTCAGGTTCATGCGCTATGTTGACGGATTGTGGAGCCAAAACACCTTCATCCACGAGTTTTTTCGCCAATTTGAAAACGTTGATCATGTATTCTTTGTTTTCTCCTTCGAAGAAGATAGGTTTTCCTTTTTCATCCACAAGTTTTCCACCTTGTTGCCAGAACAATGGGAGTATGAATGTCATCATACATCCCTCAGCTCTGGAAGCTGGAAAGACCAATGGAAGAATCTCAGGATGTTTGCTCTTCAGATCCTTCGCTATCTTGATCAGTTCGTTCCACGTCTTTGGAGGTTCAGGTATTAAATCTTTCCTGTAGAACAACACTCTGACATCCGTGTTAAGCCACAACGCTTTCAGTTCACCCGTTTTCGGATCTCTCATCATCTTGAGGAACGTTGGGAAGAAATCGTTGATCTCTTCTTCAGAGAAGAATTCGTCCAGTGGTTGTAAGTAATCGTAGAATCTGCTCAGCCAGAAAGAATCGACTGGACCAACGTCTGGAGGATTACCCATTTGACACATCTGAAGTAGCTTGGTCATTCTCTCAGAAATCGTTCCACTGAGAACCGTTAGATTGACCTTCCATTCTGGATTCAACCTCGCCCATTCTGCCCAAACTTTGATGAGGTATTCCTTCATACTTTCACTGGGACTCTGTGGTGAATACCAGATGGTTGTAGCCATGTTGAGAACTTTCTTTGCATCAGGATAGCCTATGGTGGTGCTTGTGACCAGATCTACAGCAAAAAGTACACCCATGGCGATCAATAAGCTGAAGATCAAGAACTTTCTCATAAAGAACCCCCTCCTTTAGGAAAGTATCGTTTACACATAAAGAAACTCCAGTATTTCTTTTAAAACTCTTTTCCTATCGTTCATGACGACTAAAGTTTTGAGGTACATCACGATAGCGTGTGAAGCTGCTCCCAAAGGTATGGCCATATCACCGAGGTGCGAGTACTGGATATTGACCTTTGGACCGAAGATCCCATATTCGTTCACAACCTCTCGAACTTCTCTAATGAAAGTGTCTCCTAAGAACTGGTACTTCCCTCCTATGAAAACATCCGGTATCCCCAATATATGAACTAAGGAGAGAACCAACATGCCGAAATCCCTTGCTATCTCTTTCACCAGTTTTTCAGCTTTTTCATCACCACTCCTAATCTTCTCCGTCAAATCCTGCAATTTTTCTATATCGTTACTGATCTCTACTCTTGCTTTCTCAACCACGACGTCCATACCGTATACATCCTCAAAGTACGTGAAATCACCATTTTTTCTGATCAGAAGACGTCCCACTTCCCCTGAATAACCTATTTTCCCGCGATACAAGTGGTTGTCCATGATTATTCCCGCTCCAACTCCTTCACTCGTATGGATGTATATCAGATTGCTCATGTCCCTACCACCGCCATAACGTTTTTCCCCAAGGGCGGCCATATCGGCATCGTTTTCTATCCAGGTGCTTATTCCATACTTATCGTAGAGTATTTGAACAAGTGGTACATTCTCAAAATTGGAGAATTTGGGGGGTTTTAGGACCATTCCTTTCACAGGATCCAAGGGACCGGGTATTCCAAGGCCGATTGTTTTTACTTCAAGAGATTCTTTCTTTGCTTTCTCGAGGAGATTATCAACAACGTATGTGACATTCTTGAGAACTTCCTCCACATCTCGTTTTTCATACACAGGGCTCATCTCATGAAACAACAATTTTCCTTTCATATTTATGAGACATCCGATAACTTGATGCCTCAGAATACCCACACCTATCGCATGGAGGAATGAAGGGATTATCTCGAGAGGTATAGGTTTTCTACCCGCACCAGATATGTTCTTCCTCTTTTCTCTTTTTTCTCTTACAAAACCGAGCTCTATGAATGTTTTCACGATATTTCCAACGGTGGTTCTGGTCAGACCCGTTGCCTCAGATATCTCCGATCTTGAAACACTCTGATTTAGCAGCAATTCCAGTATTTCAAATGCGTTTTTGTACTTTATGAACTCCTTTGCGAATGGCATTATGTTACGCTCCCATTTAATAAATTATTTTCATTTATTATTTCCCATGTAAATTTAACACACATTCAAATGATTGTCAATAGTTTAAACACGGTGTGAGTTTATACGAGCTGATCGACCTTGCAAAACAAGCTAAAGAAATGGGATTGGTGGAATAATGGGGATTTCTCCACAGACCAAGTCCAGGTGGATATTTCCATATGATAACAGCCATGTTTGGTGGGGAATTCGTGGATGAAAAGACAGGAAAACTCATAATAGATACAGATGCATTACTCAAGAATTTCAAGTTCCATCGTTATCTGGTTGAAAACGGCCTTCTTCCAAAAGATATGACAAAAAACCAACCGCTGGAAACACTTCTCCTTTATGGGGAGAGTAAGGTGGTTAAATATTTTGATGTCTATGTTAATATTGTACAGGATG
>CAZANP010000043.1:0-1597 GCA_964486555.1 uncultured Thermotoga sp.
AATGATGTCTTCCATTTTGGTACTGATCATCGCAATACTCGCCTATTACTTCATAATCTTTGGAAAAGTGAAAAAATCGATCATAGTCCTCACACTTTCCCTCGTTCTGTTCGCTGTGAAAGCGGTTGATGGATTGAATCTTGAAAATATAGGAGAGGTTGTGAATTTCAACACCTTGGGGCTCCTCCTTGGGATGATGATAATCGTCGCCGTTTTAAAAGGTACGGGTTTTTTTCAGTACGCCGCTGTTAAGATGATAAGACTTGCTGGTGGAAGTTTTTGGAAAACTTTGATACTTCTCATGATTCTCGTCTCCCTGGTTTCAGCCTTTCTAGATAATCTCATAACAATTATCCTTCTATCACCCATGATATTTCTCATAGCAGACACCATGGGTATGGACCCCGTTCCACTGATACTCTTAACTATATTCATAGACAACATAGGTGGAATGTCCACACTCATTGGAAGCCCTCTGAACATAGTTCTTGGTTCGATAAGTGGGCTATCTTTCAACGAATTTTTGAAAAAGCTTGGGAGCTTTGCCATCGTTGCTTTTGTGGTGACGTTCATGGTTTTCAGAAAGAAGCTCGAAGTAACAACCGAAATGAAGGAAAAGTTGAAGAGCATATCTGCGATGGATCCGAAAAAAGCCATAACAGACCTCAAAACCTTGAAAAAAGCTTTTCCCATATTCCTAATGGTTCTGGTGGGCTTTTCCCTTCACTCTGTGATAGAGATCGATCTCTCGATAGTTGCTCTTCTTGGAGCTGGCATCCTACTTCTTCTACTGGATGCGGATTTTGAGAAATTCAGCAAAGAGATAGATTGGGATACCCTGTTCTTTTACATGGGACTCTTTGTGATATCCTATTCGCTGGAGAAGATAGGTGTCATATCTTCCATATCTGGATTTTTCAGCATTTTCAGGAGTCATCCTGTCATCTTAGGACTCTTCGTCATGTGGTTTTCAGCCTTTACGATACCATTTTTGAGTGCTGTTCCAGGAACGTTAATACTCGCACCAGCTCTGAAGCTTTTGGTGGCATCAGGCGTTTCACCCAACATCTGGTGGGCGTTTGCACTCGGTGCGAATCTTGGAACCAACATGACGCCACTTGGTGCGGTCCAAAATATAGTTGGAATATCTCTTCTTGAAAAGCACTCCGGTCGAACGGTATCTTTCGGTAAATTTTTCAAAGAAGGATTTTGGGCGACTCTTCCAAGCCTTGGGCTCGCTTCTATATACGTTATATTCCTGATGAGATAGGGGGGATAGGATGAAGAAGCTCTCTTATGAAGATCTAATGGTGAATGATGAATTTTTACCAAAATTCGATACGACCGAAGAATTTCCATCTTGTGAGATCTTGATTGGACAGGACAGAGCCAGAAGGGCGGTTGAAACTGGTCTCAAGGTAAGGGAAAAAGGATACAACGTTTTCGTAGCAGGTCCAACAGGGACAGGTAGAAGAACTTTCGTTCAGAATATATTGAGGGAGGTTGCGAAGAACAGACCAAGGCCCCGAGATTGGGCTTATGTTTACAATTTCGACGATCCTCAATCGCCCAAAGCTTTCTCGTTGGAACCGGGTCT
>CAZANP010000043.1:1697-13466 GCA_964486555.1 uncultured Thermotoga sp.
AAACCTGTTACCCCCGATATATACGAGCTTCTTCCTGAGGAAAAGAAAAAGGAGATTGAGGAAGCCAGCATGAAGGTGAAACACCTGGTGGAGGGTACCCTTCACAGGTCCAGAAAGCTGGATAGAGAACTGAAAGAGAAGCTACAGGAGCTCGATAGATACGGTGCCATATTCGTCATCGGTAATTTGTTCGATGAATTGAAGAAAAAGTATTCAAGTAACAGCGATATCATCGAATACCTGGAGAAAGTGAAAAGCGACGTTTTGGACAATCTTCAGGATTTAAGATCCGAAGAACCCGAAAAGAGGGAATTTTACAAGAAGAAGTACAGTGTTAACTTGATCGTGGACAACAGCGATTCCATAGGTGCTCCTGTTGTTTATGAAAGAAATCCGACCTATTCGAACTTGTTTGGTAAGGTGGAATATTACGCAAAACTTGGAGTTCTCCAAACAGATTTCACTATGATAAGATCCGGTTCACTTCACAAGGCGAATGGAGGATTCATCATTTTGGATGCAGAGGATGTTTTGAGGAACATACACGTTTGGGAAGGTCTGAAAAGAACGCTGATGAGTGGATGGTTGACGATAGAAAATCTGGAGAATGTCCTGGGTTTCAGCTCTACCATGACGTTGAAACCTCAACCAATACCGATAGATGTGAAAGTTTTCATGATAGGAACGCCACTTATGTACGAACTCCTATACGCTTATGACGAAGATTTTCGAAAACTTTTCAAAATAAAAGCAGAATTCGATTGGGAGATGGAAAACAACGAGTCCAACGTGAAGGATTACCTCAGCTTCATATCGTCCATATGTAACGAGCACGAACTGCCTCATCTAACGAGAGAGGCTGTCAAACGTGTTTTGTGGTATTCAACAAGACTTTCAGGTGATAGAACGAAACTCTCTACAAGATTTGGGGAGATCTCAAAACTCATCATAGAGGCTGGAACAATAGCCAAGATGTCGAAAAAGAATCTCGTCGAAGAGAAAGACATAACGACCACAATAGAGTCTATGGAAGAGAGAGTGAGGTTACTTCAGGAGAAATACGACAACATGTTGAAAGAATACGATCTCATGGTGGAGGTAACAGGTGAGAAAATCGGGCAGATAAACGGTTTAACCGTTATAGAACTCGGTGATCACTCTTTCGGTATACCGGTTAAGATAACAGCGAAGACTTATCTTGGAAAAGTGGGAGTTGTTGACATACAAAGAGAAGCGGATCTCAGTGGAAAGATCCATGGAAAAGCTGTGTTGATTTTAGAAGGATTCTTTGGAAGTAAATACGCTCAAAAGACTCCTATATCCTTCAGTGCATCGATCAGTTTTGAACAGGTCTACACGATTGTGGAAGGGGATAGTGCGTCACTCGCTGAAACCCTTGCCTTGATTTCTTCCATCTCCAAGGTTCCGATAAAGCAGAATATCGCGGTGACGGGGTCTATAAATCAACATGGGGAGGTTCAGCCCGTTGGAGGTGTTACCGAGAAGGTGGAAGGATTCTTCAGAACCTGTAAGATGAGAGGACTGACCGGAGATCAGGGAGTGATAATACCCAAGGGGAACATAAAGAACTTAATACTGAAAGACGAAATACTGGAAGCGGTGAAAAAAGGTATCTTCCATATATGGGTTGTTGAAAATGTAGATGAAGCCATTGAGATCGTTACAGGAAGGAAGGCAGGTAAGCTCACCAAGAAAGGTGTGTATGAAAAAGGAAGTGTTAACTACCTTGTGTCGAAGGAGCTCGAAAGGATAAAGAAACTTTTAGAAGGAAAAGGAGAGAAGAAGGGTAAAAAGAAAGGAAAGAAAAAATGAGAATGAATTTCGTGATAGTTGGTAGATACATACCAAAAGATACTTTCATACACAAACTCGATCCCAGGTCCAAGATGATGGGAGTTTTGATTCTCATCTCAGGAATACTCACGGTTCCTTCTCTCATGCTTTATCTAGTTCCTGTATGTTTGATCGTTCTGTTGATGGTGAAAAGTGATATAGGGTTCAAACCTTACTTCTATGGCCTCAGAGGACTCTGGTTTTTGATATCGTTAGCAGGTGTGATACAGTTGTTTGTTGTCAAAGAAGGTAAGATCTTAATCTTGGGTATAACAACAGGAGGATTGTTATCGTCTCTTTATATAGTCATAAGACTGATATTGGTGCTATTCGTTGCAGAGCTTCTATCCTTCACCACACCTCCTCTGATGATAGCGAAAGCTTTGGAGAAGCTCTTTGCTTTAATTGGTTTGAAAAGATTCGGACATGAACTTGGGATGGTTACAACCATAGCCATGAGATTCGTTCCCATTTTGGCTTTGGAGGCTGACAGAATAGCGAAAGCTCAAATAGCAAGGGGAGCGTCGTTTGAAAGGGGGAAACTCTCAGATCGACTGAGAATGATGGTGGTTCTGATTGTTCCATTGTTTGTATCCGCTATGAGAAAAGCTGAAGAACTTTCTGTCGCTATGGAATCGAGGCTGTACAGGGTAGATGCGGAAAGATCTTCTTACGTCGAACTCGTATGGAAGCTTTCTGATACTTTATTTTCGCTGATATGTTTTCTCCCGCTGTCGGTGAATCTACTATCCTTTTTCATAGAATAGGGGGTGTTTCTTATGAAAAAAATCGCGTTGCTGCTAACGACTCTATCGACAATTCTGTTTTCAACAACTGTTCTGATTTACAGCGAAAACGTGATAGTGGCCGAGAGGTATGAAGTCGAAGGAACAAAGGAAATCACTTATCCTGAAGGACTGCAGGTTATGGATGTTCTGTATGCTGACGAGTGGTACGTTATTCCTGGAGAAAAGGAGAGTTGGTATGATGTTATGAAAAATAAGAAAGTTAAGATTGTTGAGGAACTAGATGGTTTGGAAGGAGAAGTAGTATCTTTAAATCCTCTCGTTCTAAAGAGAGAAAACGAGGCATACCTGTGGGATGAGAAGGATAAACGATGGTACATATTTGAGTACGAAACACCAGGATCCACTCCCGATACTCTGGTTGTGAAATCAAAGAGTCCTGTCGAAGTTCTATACACAGCAAAGGGATCATGGAGTGTTGTCTACGATATCTGGGAAGATGGGAGTTTCACAGCGAAGGCATTGCTACCTGTGATTCCTGTGGATGAGGGGAACGTTTTTCTGATATCTGGTTTCTTCGAGAAGAAAAAAGTTGAAGAAGTTCTGATGATGAAAAGTGCTGCCGCTCCAATGAGAGAGAAGGGGATTGAAGAACCTGTTGAAGTGGAGGAAACGAAGGTGTATCCCTTAGGACATTTGAAAGGATTATCGAAAGGTTTGAGAGTCTCTTTCGGGTCTGGAAAGATAAAAAAAATGGAGAGTATCTACAGTTTCTCGTTCCCTGTGAACTCTGGTTCGTTCGATTATGAAAAAATGAATTTCAGTAAAGTGGCGAAAAACACGGAAGAAAATGGCTTGGGATTTCCGATCCCCGCAGGAACTGTTAGGTTTCATAAAAAAATCGAAGACAACGATGTTATTGTGAACTTAGGATATGCGAAAGACGTCCCAGTTGGAGGGGAGATGATCCTTTCTTTAGGCTCCTCCTGGGATGTTAGGGTCAAGGGAGAGCTCCTGAAATCCGAGAGGTACAGAACCTACACAGAAAGAACCTGGAAAGTGACGATCATGAACGCAAAAAAAGAACCTGTTAAAGTTAGGGTAGTTGTACTGGGAGAATCCCTTAAACTCCTGAGTTCAACTATAAAGTGCAAAGAAAGAGCGGACAGACTCGTTTTCGAGCTCGTAGTTCAACCAGGAGAATTTTCCTTCGATTTTGAAGCACGTAATCGGTGGTAGTAGTCACATTCATTTTTTAGAGGACAAATGGAACATTTTGGAGATTGAGGTTTACATATTCTTCTTCCAAATTCCACCATCGAGCCATTTAAAGGTCCCCAGAGTGATCTGGGAAGGATTTTCATCAAAGAGACTTCCGTCTCTTCAGGTTTTTTTGTTTTAACAAGACCCAATCTGTTGCTTATTCTGTGAACATGGGTATCCACAGCGATGGCAGGTTTTTTGAAGGATACCCAAAGTACTATGTTGGCAGTTTTTCTACCAACACCGGGAAGTTTAGTCAAATCCTCCAAGTTGTCAGGAACCTTGCCTGAAAAGTCTTTTAGTATCTTTCTGGAGACCTCGATGATCCTAGCAGCTTTTTGTCTGTACATCCCAGCTGGCTTTATGAGATCGTATAGATCTTCAGGAGAAGCTCTAGCCAGATCCTCAACGGTTTTATACCTTGAAAACAGCCTTTTGGAAGCTTCATCGGTATTTTCATCTCTGGTTCTCTGACTCAATATAGTCTTAATAAGAACTCTGAATGGATCTCTATCCTTCGAAGTCCTTGGGAATAACTCTATTATTCTTCTTGCAACCTTTTCGGAAGTCATCGCATCCACCGGGCAGGATTTTTTATCATTCAGAAAAGCCCGGTACAATCACCTCCTCTGCGGTCACGATGGATCAGATATCCTGTTATCACATCTTCTCCAGTAAGTTTTTGTATGCCAGATACGTTTCGTAAAGATCGGCTTTGGATACCAGTTCAAAAGGTGAATGCATACCAAGAAGAGCAGGTCCCATATCCACGACTTGAGCTCCCTTATCAGCTAGGAATTTAGCAACAGTTCCTCCTCCACCTTCATCCACCCTTCCAAGAAGACCAACCTGCCAGATCACGCCACTTTCTTTGAGAATTCTCCTTATTTTTCCCACAAATTCAGCATGTGCATCGTTTGAACCGTACTTCCCGCCCGATCCAGTGTATTTGACCAGAACGATTCCATATCCCAGTCTTGGAGCGTTGTTTATATCGTGAACTTCTTTGTATGGAGGATTTACACCTGCACACACATCTCCAGAAATGACGCAGGTCTTTTCCAAGACCTCATCTAGAGCGTACTCGACATCGGAAATTCCCTGCATTTTCAATATCTTTCTAAGAACTCTAAGATAAAATCTGGACTTTGCGCTCGTGTTTCCTTCGCTTCCTATCTCTTCTTTGTCGAAGAGTATCACTCCGAAGGACTTCGAAGGATTTTCAGCAGAGAGCAGAGCCTTGATACCAGCAAAAGAGCAAACTCTATCATCGTGACCGTACGCTCCTATGAGACTCCTGTCTATTCCAACTTCTCTTGGAAATATGGCGGGAACAAGCTCCAGCTCCGCACTTATCAGATCCTCTTCCGTTATCCCATATTTTTCATTCAAAATCCTCAAGACGTTCATTTTCACGGCTTCCTTTTCTTCATCCGAAGGGACCGTTCCCACGATCGGATTCAATTTTTCAGCCTGAAATTTCTCCTTCACGCTCTTGTCCTTTCTATCCAGATGTGGAAGTAGGTCTGGAATGGCGAAAACGGGATCGTCAGGATCTTCTCCAAGGTGTATCTCCACTTTCTTTCCCTCAGAGGTGTACACGACCCCGTGTATGGCAAGGGGTATGTTCAACCAGTGGTATTTCTTTATGCCTCCATAATAATGAGTTTTGAAAAGAGCGATCTCTTCCTCCTCTATCAGCGGCCTGGGTTTTAGATCGAGCCTTGGAGAATCGATGTGTGCTACCACTAAGTTCATACCGCTTCTCAAATCATCAATCACTCTGAGAGCAAAAAGGGCTTTACCGGAGTTGATATGATACACCGCCATGTCCTTAGGATCACCGGTGAACTCATCTAAAGGAATGAATCCTTTCTCCTTGAGCATATCCTCGAAGATGGAAATGGTTAGTCTTTCCGTCTTGGCCTTTTTCATGAATTCCAAGTAATCCTTTGCGAATTTTTCGATGACCTCTTTGTCCCTAACTTTCCAAGCCGATACAGGTTTATACTTCATGAATTCTCACCCCTTTGCTATAAAACTTTCATATGGTTTCAAAGATATTCCTTCAATTTCCACTTCCTCGTTTGAGAAGTTATGAAGGATACGAATTCTCCCTTCGCCTACAAGCTCATAGGAGATTATACTTCCCTTTCTTTCCAATTCATCAACACTTGCCACATCTATCCAGGGATTGTTTCTTCTCCATTTTCCTAACTTTCTGATATGATTCAACAAGCTGTTTTCTCTACTTTCATTAGCTTCCACGGAGAATCCAGAATGGGCTTTCAAATATTTAAAGGACTTCCACATGGTTTGGCCTCTGGTGTACAGGGTTTCTCTCCAAGGGAAAGGCTCCAGAACGTCTTCTGTGAAGAACGGATCATAGCGTCCTTTCATTCCGAGCTCTTCACCGTAGAATATGAAAGGAATACCAGGTAGGGTCATAAGGATAGAAAACGCCAATTTTCTCTTCCTCTCGTCCTCTATCTCATCTGCAAGTCTCGTCATATCGTGATTCGTTAGAAAGTTCACTGGGGTGTAGCTCTTGTCTTTCAAACTTTTCTGAATACCTTCTATCAACAGATCTGGATCTTCCCTTTTAACAGATTCCTTTATGGAATATGAAAGCAGGAAGTTGAACACATATTCGAATACCTCACCGTATTCATCCACTGTATCCTGGGAGGCCCATATCTCCCCAATGAACATCTTTCCCTCGAAATCTCTTAAGAACTCTTCCCAGAATCTCTTGTTCTGCTTAGAATCTTCGAATATGTGTTTTGCAGCGTCTAACCTCACACCGTCTATTCCCATATCGAACCAGTATTTCAAAATTTCCTTCATTTTTCTTGAAACCTCTTCGTTGCTGTAATTCAAATCTGGAAGGCCCGCCCCGAACAACCCTTTGTAATGCCCTGAGGATGAGGGGTGCCATACAGGTTGACCATCCCACTCTCTCCTCTCTAAGAGAACTTCATCACTCTCGTTCCATAAGTAGTAATTCCTGAAATTCTCATCACCGGAGAGGGCTTTTTCAAACCAGGGGTGAAGAGAACTCGTGTGTTGAAGTGGGAAATCCAGTATCACTTTTATTCCTTTATCATGAAGAGCCGAGATCAATCTTTTGAAATCCTCTATATCACCATAGAGCGGATTGATACTTTCAAAATCTATGACATCGTACCCATGAAAAGATGGGGATTTGAATATAGGCATGAGCCATAGTAAATTCACACCCAGTGAGAGAAGGTAGGAAATGGATTCTTCGATTCCCCGGATATCCCCGATACCGTCTTCGTTGGTATCTCTATAAGATCTCACGAATATTTCATAACCCACCATAGCCTGTATTCTCCTCCAATCTACAAGGCTTTACGACCAATGTTTTATGGTTCCTGTAAACAACCAATCCTGGTTTTGCACCCTTCGGTTTTGAAACGTATTTTATCTTAGTATAATCTACAGGAACGTTTCCTGAAAGTTTTCCTCTCGAGTATCCTGCAGCGAGAGATGCTGCATATTTTATAACTTCTTCATCGGGAGTTTTTCCTTCCACTTTCAACACGACATGAGCACCTGGCATTTCACGAGCATGAAACCATAAGTCATCATCGGATGCACTTTTCACAAGAGAATCATTCTGCTTGTTATTTTTTCCTATGAGTATTTTGAACCCTTTAAAGAAGACTTCCCTAGGTTTGGATACGACCTCTCTCTTCCTTTTTTTCTTCACTTTTATAATGCCTTCAGAAATCATCTCATCTTCTATCTCTTTCAATGTTTCCTCATCCTCCGAGTCTATGATGGTCTGCCATAACTGGTACAGATACTCCAATTCTCTTTCAATTTCAGGTACTCTGCTTTTCAACCTCTCATATTTTCTCTTAAGTTTCTTATATCTTTCAAAGTAATCCTGAGCCTTCTTTGAAGGATCTTTATCCAGAACCACACGAATTTTTTCACCAGTTTCCCAATCAACTAACAGCGTCTCACCTCTCTTGTCCTTTATTTCATGTAAGTTGTAAATTATAAGATCTCCCATCTTCTTGTATCTTTCGAAACCTTCTGATTCTTCCAACTCTCTCAATAACTTCCCTTTAAGATTTTCAAATTCCTCGATTCTGGTGACAACGATCTTTTCTAGCTCTTTTTTTCTCTGTTCGAAAGCGGATTTCCTTTCCTTCCATCTGTGAAAAAGATTGATGGCTTCTGACGGGGAGGAGAAATGCTTCTCTGTTAAATGGGAAAGAATCAAAGAGGGGAAAGGGGTTATTTCATACGGATGCTCGTTTTGAAAGTAAACGAAAGCACCTACCATAAGATAGTCTTTTTTCAAACTCTCCACAGCTTTCTTGATTTTTTCAAATCTGGGTTGTGTCATGTCCAAAGCAGAGAATGTGAAATCCACCCCTGCCCTCGCAAGCAATTCTGAGATCGAAAAATTTGAGAAACCTTCCAGTTTCTTCAACAGAAACTTATCGATGGGTATGTCTTCGAGTTCTTTTAGGATCACCTCGATATCCTCTTCCAGAATATTTATTTTTCCAGATGGATATGGAACGTACTCTCTTCCTGGAAGTAATTCCCTTTTTCGTGTCGATATCCTTCTGTGAACATCGAGGATTTTCCCATTTTCCACCAGCAGCATATTTGAGAATTTCCCCATTATCTCCACTATCAATTCGTAATCGTGTTCTTTTCCTATTTCATCCATTTTGTGAAATCGAAATATCGCAACCCGATCTAGCCCCTTTTGCTCGATCTCTACGAGTCTTGCTCCTTTCAGCTTTTTTCTTAAAAGCATTGTAAAGGAGGAAGGCATTTTGGATCCGAATTTCTCCTTCTCGACAATGGATACGTGTGACATGGAGGGATTGAGTGAAATCCTGAGTGTGTGATTTTGAAAGAGGAAAAAGTAATCTACGGAGGTTGGCTGGTATATCTGCTTCAGAAACTGTCCGACAACCTTTTTCATCTCATCTGTTACCTTCTTCATCATCAATCCATCGAAGGGCATTTTCATCCCTCGATCCCATATTTTTTGAGGATTTCAAAGACTGTCTTTATATCCTCCGCATGTTCTTCGTTTCCTCCAGGGGTTTCCAGTATCCAAGGGATCCTCCTTACATTTTCGAAGGAAAAGAACACGCTGAATCCCTTCTCACCGATGTACCCTTTTCCTATACTCTCATGTCTGTCCTTCGCTTCTCCTAGAGGATACTTGGAATCGTTAAGATGTATCATCTTCAATCTTGAAAGTCCTACATTCTTCTCGATCTCTTCGAGTAACTTGGAAACACCCTCCTTTGTTGTTATATCGTATCCGGCGTCGAAACCATGGCATGTATCGTAAGTGATTCCTAAACGACTTGGATAGCTGGAGAGCTCGATGATCCTTCTGAGGTGATCTATTTTGTAACCTATGTTCCCTCCCTTAGGTGAGACATTCTCAAGAAGTATCATGACGGGCTTTTTCTCGGTTCTCTTGAACACCTCATCCAAACCCTTTGCTATCCTATCTATTCCCTTATCTTCACCACTTCCAAGATGGCTTCCAGGATGAATATTCAGAAACTTTATTCCCAGAGTCCAGCATATCTCTATCTCCTTTATCAAAAGCTCTATGGATTTACTCCAAGTATCATCGTTGGGACTCGCAAGGTTCGGCAGGTATCCACTGTGGCAGAAGGCATTCTCATAATCTATAGAATACTTTTTCATGCTCCTTTTGAAAGCGTTGACCTTGGTCCTATCGGGAAGGGTCGCCTTCCATGATCTAGCGTTGTGAGGAAATATCTGAAAGGAGTTCCCACCTATCTCCACCGTCTCTTTCGGTACCTTATCGAATCCTTTCGATATCGGCATGTGCGCTCCTATTTTTATCATCATCTCTCACCTCGTGTATCATTTCGTATATTTCGAAAGAGCATCTAAGGTGGCATGACATACCGCTTTGAGAAAATCGTTTTTCAAAGGAGCAGCTCCCAGGATTCTAGTTTCATTCGAACCATCCGAAAAGGTTAAATGGCATATCACGAATTCTTCTCCCGCCATGACCAACTTTTGAACATCGTCAACAGAAACAGCGGAATTCGGTTCCAAAGAGTTCACGACGGCCATTCCCACAACTTTCGGCAGATTCACACTTGTATTGGGACCTTCATACTCACCTATTCTCTCCTCACCATTTAAAGAAAGGATTCTCACAACCGCTTTAACCGTGCTTCCATATTCCTCTAGAGTCACATCCGATACATCGTATTTTCTTCTGGGAAGTGAATGTTGAGAATCCATCTGAGCCACACTTATGATCTTCCTATCCAGTTTAAAACCTATCGATGCTAGGACCATAGTTTCTATATCACGAACAACCTGCTTTGGGTTTTTATCTGAACTGGCTATCACATGGATTTCACGGGGTTCGCCATTTTCCTCCACCACTTTCACTGACATAACACCGGAGACTTTGGATATAACATCCTCAAGGGTTCTGGCATCGATCATGATATACGCCCCCTTCGCCTCAAAGAATTATTTTAACAGATCTTAGGAGTGAAAAGGGTAGATCTAGAAGAATTATCTTGGGAGTGGTGGAATAGTGAAGAAATTGATGAGTATCCTGAAAATACTATTCGTTCTGATACTACTACTCTCCGTCCTTCTCATGTATGGTTACTTGAAATTCGAACTCGAAAAAGTGTATGGAGAGGATTTCAGGTTATTTCAGGATTGGCGGAGCTTTGTTGCTTTCTTACTGTCGAAAATACCTTTCCTCAGTGAAAGAATTGAATATAAACCTATGAAGGTGATGTCTCCTAAGGAGTATTACTCGAGTGTTTTGAGGGATTATGTGAGAACCTATGATGAAAAGCTATCCGAAGTTCTGAAAAGAGAGAAGGAGGTTGAAAAGAAAGAGAAGGTGCTGAAGATGGAGGAAAGTGTGTTAGCGAATTTGAAAGAAGAATGGCGGAAGAAGAAGAAAGAATTAGTGATCAAGGAAAAGAGTTTGGAGGAGTATGAGAAGAAAATTGAGGATATCACGAAAATCCTTCTTGAAGCTGATCCAGAAGAACTATCCACCATGATGAACAGCGAGGAACTTTCCCCGGTAACCTTGGCTGTTATCTTAAAAAAGGTTCCACCCGATGTTTCGGCTGAATTCTTGCAGGCCCTTACAAAGATCAATCCTGGGAAAGCGGCAAGTGTGGTTAAGGAAATGGTTGGTGTGGAGAAAATAGAGGAGAATTTGAAGAATTTATTGGAAGAGACGAAAAGAAGTTTGGAGGATCTGATAAGAAAGGAAGGAGAGTTGTTTGATAAGGAAAAGTATTTGGAAGTGGTGGCTGATGCTTTGAAGGATATGGAAGAGACCCTGATTGTAGATTTTTTGAAAGTGTTGAAGATAGACACCGAGACTTTCAGATTGCTACTCACGAAACTGCCCCAAGACAGGGCAGAAGAGATCTTGAAGATAGTTTACAGAGATTACCCTGAACTTTTGGGAGGAGCGAAACCTTGAAGGGTTTGATGGAACTCTTGAACATGGTCAAAAATATGGAAACCATCCAAAAAGGTAAAACAAAAACCATCAAACACGTTCCCTTTAAGGGGAACAATAAGAAATTTGCGGATCTTTTGAAAAGTGTGAAAAGAGAGCTCAGTGTGAGAAAGAAGAGCAATATACTGAGAGACTCAAAATTGCAGAAGGTAGAAATTCCAAAAGAAATGATCGTAGAACTTTTCGATAGAGTAACCAGTGAAGAAGGGAAGGCAGAAGGTATCGATGTTCTCAAGAAGGACGAGAACCATCAACCTGAAGAGAAAAAAACCGATGAGAAGTCACAGAGAACCGTCGATGAGGGATCCGAATCGGTATCGAAGAAACCTTCTGTTGGAAAAGCAA
>CAZANP010000043.1:13566-15662 GCA_964486555.1 uncultured Thermotoga sp.
CTTGTGAAGAGGTCGCGAAAAATCGTCTCTCATAATGAGGAAGTGGTGGAAAAGGTAATAGAAGTGGTGAAGGAAGATGGCGCGGAATACATCAAAGAAGTGGTAACCGAAAGAATCGTGATGAATAAAGAGCCACACTATAAGATCGAAGAAACCATCCAAAATCAGAGAAATCAAACGCATCATGAAGAACAGCCGTATCCCATCAAAGAAACCACAATGAAAGCCTCTTTGAAGGATGAAAGTTTTTTCAAAAGATTGAATGTGGAAACGATAAAGATGGAAACCTCAAGTTCAAAAGGTCATCACGTAGAAATTGAAAGAAACATTTCCCTGAAGCAGAGCTCGGAAAGAATTGAGAGAGATAAGGGGATAGAAAGGGCAAAGGATATCATCATCAAGCGCACCGCTCAGAAGAAATACACAGCTGAGAAAGAAATATCCATCGTTGACTTGAAAGCTCAGAACTTTTCAAAAACCAAGGATACCTCTGAGATAAAAATGGACGTTGGCGAGGATAGGAAAATCACCCTGGAGAGTGTGATCGAGAAGGTTAAAGAAATGGCTCAAAAGAGAATAGAGAAAGCTTTCGTTCAATTGGAACCACCAAAACTTGGAAAGATGGAGATAGAAATATTAAAAGACGGAGACGGTCTGAGAATCATTCTGAAGGTCTCCACGAATGAGGCAAAAGAAATCTTGGAGAAAGGCAGCAAGTATCTGGTTGCCAGGCTGGAAAATTTGGGTTTCAGGATAGAGGATATTCAAATAAAGGAAAATTCGGAAGAATCTTATGATGAGGAAGGAGAACGTCAAAATGAAGAGAATGATTTCAGAGAAAGCAGAGAAGGGGAGGATAGGAGAAGGAAATTCAGAGAGATCTTCAAAAGGAAGGTGAATGAAGAATGATCTTCGATGTTGGACTTGGAGGAATATATCAGAGTACTTTGGAAGGTTTGAGAAGTCAGGGTATCAGGAAGGAACTGGACAAAAATGCCTTCCTTCTTTTGATGCTCACAGAACTCCAGCATCAAGATCCGTTAGAGCCACTCGAAAACAAAGATCTCATAGCTCAGTTGTCGCAGTTAACGGCGCTCGAGCAGATCATGAACATGTCGAAAGCTGTTCAGGAATTCGTTGAAGCTCAGCAAATGGTGAATCCTGCTCAACTTGCAAGTTTAATAGGAAAATATGTCGTTATGAGATCGAATGAAATATCCGTTCAAAATGGAGAAGCCGAAAGCATCGTCTTCAACCTGGATGAACCAGCACATGTTGTTATAAGGATATACGATGAGAACGACAACCTCATACGTGAAGAAGATTTGGGAATAGTGGAAGAAGGTATGCATGCCTGGGTATGGGATGCTCGAAACAACGACGGTATCCCTGTCCCAGATGGGACCTACAAATACAAAGTTGTAAGAGTGGATGGAACGAATGAAGAAGAAATCGGAGGGCTTGAAGGTGGAATAGTGGAAGCCGTTCAGATAAAAGATGGAAAGGCTTACGTTCTTGTCAATGGAAATCTCTATCCCATAGATTCGATTATCGAGATCTCAGAACCCAGGGAGGAGTGATAGAAATATGATGAGAGCGATGTACAGCGGGATAACTGGGCTTAAAAACTTCCAAACGGTCATGGATATCGTGGGTAATAACATAGCGAACGTCAACACGGTTGGATTCAAGGCATCACGTGTTACGTTCCAGACAGCGCTCCTTCAGACTCTGAAATCTGGAAGAGCTCCTCAGAACAACATAGGAGGAACGAATCCCATGCAAATAGGGCTTGGCTCGCAAATAGCTAGTATAGATAAACTCATGACCCAAGGTTCTTTCCAGAACACAGGGAAAAAGACTGATTTAGCGATACAAGGGGATGGTTTCTTCATTCTCTCAGATGGAAGAGGTTATTACTACACAAGAGCAGGTAACTTCATACTCGACACCAACGGCACATTGATACAGGCTTCTACTGGTTACAAAGTTCAGGGATGGAAAGCTGTTCAAGATCCAGAGAGTGGCTTGAGATATGTTGATACTAATCAACCTATAGGGGATATAGTGATAAGTGCTGGAATGAGCATGCCGGC
>CAZANP010000044.1:0-14849 GCA_964486555.1 uncultured Thermotoga sp.
TGGCAGACACGCATGGTTGAGGGCCATGTGGGCTTCGGCCCGTGCGGGTTCAAGTCCCGCCCTCGGCACCAAAAAGGGGCTCAGCCCCTTTTATTTTTTATTCTCCTCAGAATCAATATTCCTCCTATGACTATGGCCGAGTAATAAGTTGCTATTCTCCAGATCAACAAGGAAACTGCAGACCTGCTTTTCCCAACCATGCCACTGTATATTATGTAAAAGCTCCCCTCTATCCCTCCGCTGGCGCCTGGTGTTGGGAGAAAATAAACGATCATGTTCATAGCCGATTGGAGACCTATAACCTTGTAGAAGTTCAGATTTGTGTCTTCCAGGACCGATATCAAAGAGAGAAACCCCGTAATCTGGATCAAAAGGATCATGATGAATGAGAGGATGAAAATGGTGAAAAAAACCTTTTTTGAGGATTTCCATAGCGCCTCGAAAGCGTTCATGTAGTTTTTCACCTTATCTTTCACACTATCTCTCACCACATCTACATCTTTTCTCAGAATAAACGCAATGGGGACCGTCACGATCTTCAAAGAGAAGAAACTCTCTATCCACTTTCTATTCAAAAGGAAGGTTAGGAAAAGGAAGTAAAAGGCCAAAGTAGCAAAAATTCCCGCTAGAATTATGGGGCCTATTAACCTTATCTCTTTGATCTCATCGAACAAGAAGATGAAAGCGAGGATTCCTAGAATTACAGCTGACGTGAAAGATGATATGAACTTAACGGCGACTACCATGGAGGCTTTCCCAAGTTCCACCGAATTTTTCACAAGATGATATATCTGAAAAGGTTGCCCACCTGCTGCGAAAGGAGTTATGGCGGAGAAGTAAAAACCCATAACGGTATTTTCCAGGAATACTTTAAAAGGTAATCTTGCTCCAACACTCCTCGAAAGAATGTATGTTCTGGTTGAATCCAGCAGAATTATGGCAAAGACCGTGATACCTAAAAACAAGATGGCTAAAGGGTTCACTTCCTTCAATGTTACGAAGATTTCCCTACTTCCTATCACGGAAAATAGGAGAACTATCACACCTAACCCCAGGAAAATCGCCCAAATTAATCGTGCTTTCACCTGTACTCTCCTCTCTCAAAATTTCAGAGTGAACTACAGGAGTGTATTTTACCATCTGAACTTTTACAAAGTCACTAGAGTCTGATTTTGATGGAAGATCCCTGTGATAAAGTAGTTTTTGCGAATCTCTGTGCTGAGATCATCTGTAAAAGCTCATTTTGGAGTTCGTATTCTTATCCCTTTATCCTTCTGACTTGAAATACATTGTCTGAAAATGGTATATTTACTGACAAGGAGAGGTTTTTTCTCCGAATTTTATAGAAAGGAGGGGGAGAACTCATGAACAAGAAGGAACTTGTTGACAAAGTCGCTAAGAAGGCCGGAGCTAAGAAAAAGGACGTGAAGAAGATCATCGACACGACGATTGAAGTCATCTCAGATGCTTTGGCCAAAGGAGAGAAAGTACAATTGGTCGGTTTCGGAAGCTTTGAAGTTAGGAAAGCAGCTGCGAGAAGAGGCGTGAACCCGCAGACCAAAGAGCCTATCAATATTCCCGAAAGGAAGGTGCCGAAGTTCAGACCTGGAAAAGCTCTCAAAGAAAAAGTCAAATGAGGGAGGGGGGGATTCCCCTCCTTCATTTTCCAACGCAGAAATTGGAGAAAATTGTGTCTAAAAGATCTTCTGTAAAGTCTCTCCCTATCACTCTATCGAGATGCTCTAGGGCTTTTCGCAGATTCAAGGAAATTGTATCCGCTGTATAACCCTCCTCTAGTGTATTCAGAGCCTCTCTCAAATGATCTCTTACAAATATCAGAATCTCTCTCTGTCTCTCGTTCAGAACGAGTGATGAAATTCCTTTCTCCATGGTGTCCTTCACTTCTTTGAGAATGGCCTCCTCCAGTTTCGAAAGCCCTTCTCCTTTCAGGGCTGAGATGATACAAACATGTTTGTCCGTACCGAGCATACTCTTAATTTTCCCTACGTCCAGTTTTTCAACAACATCAACTTTATTTACAACCACTAAATATCTTTTACTCTTTATCTTGCTCAATATCATCTCATCGTTCTCATCCAGAGGTGTGCTTGCATCCAAAACAAACAGTATGAGATCTGCCTTCTCGATTTCTTTCAAGGCTCTATCTATGCCTATCTTTTCCACAACATCTTGAGATTTCCTTATCCCGGCTGTATCCACCACCTTGAAGAGGACACCTTTTATATTCAGATCTTCTATTATAATATCTCTCGTTGTTCCAGGTATCTCGGTTACTATCGCTCTGTCCTCCTTAAGAAGTCTGTTCAAAAGCGTTGACTTTCCCACATTCGGTTTTCCAACTATAACCATCCTGATTCCTTCCTTCAAAGCGATTCCATGTTCTGAAAGATCCAGCTGTTTTTCAACCTCTACAAGTATTCCTCTGAGTTTCGTTTTGATACCTTGTTCATCAAAATCAAGCTCATCTGGATAATCCAGGACGACTTCTATCTCCGCCAGCAAATCCAAGATCTTCTTCCTCAATCCCTCGATGAAGGAGGAAAGCTCTCCTTTCAAATTCTTGAGAGCGAGTTTTGCACTCATCTCCGTTTTAGCTTCTATGATATCTCTTACCGCTTCTGCCTTTGAGAGATCCATTTTACCGTTCAAAAAGGCTCTTTTAGTGAACTCACCGGGTTCTGCCATTCTGGCACCAAGTTTCAGGAAGATGTTTAGGAGCATTCTCGTAACAACAGGTCCTCCATGACACATGATCTCGACCATATCTTCTCCTGTGTAACTTCTGGGAGCTTTGTAAAATATGACCACGACTTCGTCTACGAGTTCATCCGTTGTGGGATCCTTGATCCAACCGTGTATCACTTTTCTAATTTCGATCTTAGAGGGAGTTTTAAAGACTTTCTTAACCATTTCCCAGGATCTATCACCACTCAGTCTTACAACCGCAATCGCCCCGATTCCAGGAGGTGAAGAAACGGCTACAATAGTTTCCAAAACCTCACCTTCTTTCAACGAAGGAAAATTCATCCTTTGACATGCCCGATACGTTTGTCTCTTTCAACACCATCCCAGAATTCTTCAAACTGATCTCTACCAGATTGGAAAAGGCACTCTCCAACATGGAGAAATATTCCAGGGAAACTCTCAAGATTTTGCATCCTCTAACTCTGGCACTGGAAGCTTTCGATATATTCAATTTTTCGATGAAAGAGTTTAAAATCATGGATTTTGAAAGGCCGGTGATCTTAATTTCTTTTGTTCTGAGATTCCTGAAAGTAATATCTGAAAAGCTTTCAACGTTCATGGCTGTAAAGGTCGAGTCTCGCACATCACCTATCAGAACATCCTCAGCCGTTAGATTCTCGGCTTCCACATTTCTCAGATACAATCTCTTCACATTTTTAAGATGAATCTCCTTTACTCTCATATTTTCGATAACCACCACGTCTACATTCTGAAGGTTCAGGACTTCTTGATACAGGGAGACGTTGGAGAGATATAGGAGTCGAGCAGACGTGGTATCGAAGAAACAGGTTATGGTGGAATTTTCAAGATAAAAATTGGCCTCGTTTTGAAGTATGAGTTTTCCCTGTCCCTTTATAACAGTTGATCCTTCAAGATCCGAGAAGATGCCACTCACCACCAATTCCCCACTACCCAATATGTTGAGAACCGTTCCTTTCTCGAGAATCACTCTTTTTCCCTCTGGAATGAACACTTTGGTCATGATGTTGTAGGGGGAGTAAGTCGACAGAAGTATCATGTTGAATGGGACGGAGGTTATAGGTGTTTTGGACGTCACTGGATTCAAATGAACGAATGGAGGTTTCACAACAACGGGGAAGCTCCTGTTTCCCGCTTCATCTTCTCTGAAGAGTAGCATGCCTGGTTCCCTTCTTTCCACGACATCAACTTTTTCGATTTTGTTTTCATTTATGTACAAAGCGTACGATGTGCTATTTGATAGGAAATACTCAGCATCTTTATATGACACGCTGGGTTCATCTGGAGGAGATGTATCCACTATAAAAGTTTTTCTCTCTCTGGCCACGTTTCCAGAAGAATCCACAGCCACAACTTCAAGAACGTGTTCTCCATCTTCGAGAAAGAATGGATCCAGTTCTTTCGATTCCTTCGAATCCACGAGAATTTTGATTCTAGGAACATCCCAATCATCCTTTGAAGATATGATGAACGAGGGTTCTTCAAGATCTAAATATTGGGGAAACGTGACGAGGAGTTTCGGTGGAAGATCCTCATTTCCATCCACGAAGATCTGTTTCATCTCCGTTGACTCATCCGTGTATCCTAAAATGGTTACAGTCGCTGACAACCCCCTCTTCCAAGGAATCGTAACGTTCTTGAGGGATGTTACAGTCGAGAAATCGTCAAAGGAGATCGTGTATCTTCTGCATCCTGAAAGATGAAGACTCAGATTCGAAGAAACGAGTTCAAAGCTAACGTTCATTTCAGCAAACGCTAGGGAAGCCAGAGTGATGAGAACGAGAATCAACAATTTCAATTCTTCTCTCTCCTTTCGATTTCTTTCAGATATTTAACGACATCAGTCGCATTCCTTGCGTAAAAATCTGCTCCCAATTCCTTCGAAAGATTTTCGTTGAGAGAAGCCCCTCCAACTATGACCGGTACCCTAAGATTTCTCCTTTTCAGCTCTTTCACGATCTCTCCGATCCTCAAGACAGTTGTTGTCATCATCGCAGAAAGTCCCAAAGCCACAGGTTCATACTTTTCAACAGCTTCTACAATCTTTTCATTTGGAACATCCTTTCCAAGATCTATAACTCTATAGCCACTACTTTTCACGACCGAAGCGACGATGTTTTTGCCAATGTCATGGACATCGCCCTTCACGGTGGCTATCACAAACACTTTATCACCACTTTGACCAACCATTTTGCTCTCTAGAAACTCGAAGGATGGTATCGCGGTTTGAGAAGCCATGATGAGTTGTGGAAGGAATATCTTACCTTTATCGTACAATCTTCCTATCTCTTCCATGGCAGGTCTCAAATGCTTTTCGATCACATCCATAGGAGTTGTACCGTCATCAACCATATTCTTTACGATTTCCAGAAGCTTTTCGGTTTTCCCAGATAGGATGATATCGAGGACCTCATCCTCCGTTTTTACCTTTTTCTTAGGTAGCTCCTTTCTCCCCAGGATCACCAGAGAGGCTTCCATAGCTTTCATTAGCACATCATCCAAGGGATTCATTATGGCAGAGTCTAACCCTCTTTCTATGGCCATCACCAGAAATGCCGTGTTGTAACTCGATCGATTTGGAAGGCCGAAAGAGATGTTGGACAAACCTAGTATGGTTTTGAGACCGAGGTTCTTCACATACTCGATGGTTTTCAGCGTATCATCCGATTTCCCACCAGCTCCCAAGGACAAAACCACGGGATCTATTATTATCCTGTTCGTATCGAAGTTCAAATCCTCCAGAATCTTTAAA
Organism: uncultured Thermotoga sp.; assembly: GCA_964486555.1. Classification (GTDB taxonomy): domain Bacteria; phylum Thermotogota; class Thermotogae; order Thermotogales; family Thermotogaceae; genus 4484-232. The sequence goes on from CAZANP010000044.1 coordinate 5,498, forward strand.
GCTTTTTCAACAGCTCTTTTTCTATCATCAAAATCCTCTGGGACATGCTCCTCCATCGCCAGTATGACAAGGATTCCTCCATACTTTTTCAAGATTCTGACTCGTTCTTCGATCTCACTGGGTACAGCCCTTGAGGAGTTGAGCAGAGGCCTTCCTGGATAAACTCTCATGAGTTCTTCGATCAAGTCAACACTTTGAACATCTAAAGAGAGTGGAACCGATGTGTATGGAAGCCTTTCCACAACTTTCTTAGCAAAATTCAAGGATATGGACCTTTCCACCCCGAAATTGATATCCAGTATCCTTGCCCCACTTTCAACCTGCTCTTTTGCTTCCTTTTCCACAATCGGCATGTCTTCATTCAACATCGCTTTCCATAGTTTTTTTCTACCGGCTGGATTTATCCTCTCTCCAACAACAACGAAATCCTCAAAATCGACCAAGTTGGAAGGTGATGTCACTGCAAAAACCTTTTTCGGAGCTCTTTCGACGGGAGCTCTTCTTCCCAGGGTTCTTCTGAGGAGAGATATGTGTTTGGGCGTTGTTCCGCAACATCCTCCAAGGATGTTCACACCGGATTCCCAGAAGGAATCCACGTGAGTTGCGAATTCTTCAGGTCCTACAGGATATATCGTTTTCCCATCCACTATCTGAGGCATCCCTGCGTTGGGTTCAACGGACAGAAATTTCGAAGTGTATTTTGAAAGCTCCTGAAATATGGGAAGCATCTCTTCAGGACCCAGAGTACAATTCATTCCGAGAGCATCAACATCCAAATCTTCGAAGGTGAGGGCGAAATTCTTTGGATCGGTACCTGTCAGAGTTCTACCTCTTTCATCGAAAGTCAGGTGGGCTATTACGAAAACATCTTCTGATAGATCTCTCACAGCGTAAACTGCGGCTTTGAGCTCGAGAATATCCGAAAATGTTTCAAGTATGAAACCATCCACACCTTCTTCCAGCATTATCTCTGCCACTTTTCGAAAGTTTTCGTAGAAGACGTCGAAATTCCCGTTCCCCATGGGTTCTGGAAGTTCTCCCGATGGTCCTAGATCTCCAAAGACTAAGGCTTTTCCGCTGGAAGCATTCTTTGCTATTCGAACGGCGTTTCTGACGATATCCTCGAACAAGCCTTCTAAACCGTGTTTTGCGAGTTTTGCGGGTACCGCCCCGAAGGTGTTGGTTATGAGGATGTCGGCTCCCGCCATGACGTATCTTTTCTGAAGATCGAGCACCATCTCTGGTTTTTCAACATTTAAAATCTCGGGAGGAATCCCTCCCCCAAAACCTGCTTTCATGAACTCCGTACCGTAAGCTCCATCTAGAAGCAACACTCTCTCCTCTAAAATTCTCCTGAGTTCCCATCTATTCACTTCTTCTCCACCCCATTATGGAAGTTATGGTCTTTCTCGGTATCAACATGAAAGATTCTGGATGATACTTTATTCCATATCTCTCACCATCCAGAATTTCCACGATCCATTTATTCACTTCCAATGGGAAATCTCCGTAACCCGGTGATATCCTGGCCCCTCCAGCCAAAGGTTCTTTATCCTTCCTCAACACTTTTTCGATTTCCCTTGCAGCGTACTCCACGAATTCCGATGCGATTCCATCTAAGAAGTAGGAAAACAGCTCATCCCCATCTTCATGAGCCTTTTCAATCCTTCTATCCACGCTTTCACCCAATGTGACAGCCATCAGGGTTACGATCTCACAATTCTTGAGATGTCTCCTTACAAGATCACTTTTTAACTCGATTCCTCTTACCCTCAAGTACTCGTTCCAGATGCATTCTTCATCTTCTAATAGGGCAAAGGGAGTTGAAACCTTGATTATCTCTTTCCAAGCTTTTTCAAAGATATTCCGAAATTCCTCTGGTATTCTTCCAACACCTTTGAACCCAAGGCGCGCTGATATGACCCTCTCTGGAACTTTCACTGTCATTGGATCTATCTCAACCACCCTTGGCAATTTCAACCAACCTCCTTACACCTTCAATATCTCTGACGATACCGACTACGTAAAAACCATCCACCTTACCTTTCAATTCATCGACTATTTCCAAGACCCTGGAAAGCGTGTAATCCCGAACGTACTCATCGCTCTTATTTTCCAAATCTTCCAGATACCTCTTCGGTATGTTCACTCCTGGAACTTGCGAAAAGATCCTGAATTGTTTTTCACTCTTGAAGAAGACAACGGACAAAACGAGTTTGACCTCATTAAATTCATAGATCACGTTTTCTACCTCTTTCACGTCGAATACAGGTTGTGAAACCAGAAAATCCGCTCCCGCTCTTACCTTCTCCTTAGCTTTTACAAGATCGATGCTGTCTCTATGATTGAAAACAGCTCCCACGTAGAAATCAGTTGAGGGTTTTATCGCCCTTCCTCCAAGATCTTTCCCATTGTTCAAGCTCTTCGCGAGTTTTATGAGATCTGTGATACTGATATCGTTCACTCTCGTGGTATTTGGATAGTCTCCATGTTTCGGATCGTCCCCCGATAATATGAGAAGATTCTTCACACCGAGCGCATAGGATCCCAGAAGATCGGATTGAATTCTGATCATGTTTCTGGTCGTTCTGGTGAAATGCATTAAAACATCCATATCCCTCTCCAGAAGGAAATGAGCCCCTGCCCAAGGAGCCATTCTAACTTTCCCAAGAGGCATATCGGTGACTGAAAATGCGTCTATACCAGTCTTCCACATTTTTTCTGTGAATTCTAAAAACTTTCTTAAATTAGAACCTCTGGGTGTCAATACTTCCAAAATCACACCTTTACTTTTTTCTAACGCTTCTCTCAACAAGAAAATCCCTCCTTATCTATATGGTATCATTAATTGTAGACAATATGATCAATTCAATTGCGAAGGGAGATGATGTTTATGAAAAGGATTTTGATCACATTCTTGTCCATAATCTCCATTTTGATCATGGGAAGTGTCATGAACTTTATCCCCAAAGATTACGTCTCTGTTGCTGTGTACAAGAACGTTGCTCAGAATTACAACAATCTCAAAAGCACAACGACGTTTTCGTTCCTCCTGGACACCATGGGATTCGAAGGTTTGATAAAGAGTATGCTGCAGACACAACTTCTCAGCTATGGCCTGGAATTGGATGAATTTTTAAACGTTCTTTCCAACGAGATCATGATGGTGACCTTCGAGAACAAGGATGTCTGTGTCGTAGCCGGGCCTTCCGAAAATGCCGATAAGGTGGTCGATGCTTTAAGAGATATCATATCCCAGACAACAGGTGAAGGGACCAGCGTGGTAGTCGAAGCGTATGAAGGATACGTCTTCGCAGCGGGAAAGAAGGAATCCATAGAGAAATGTAAAGAAGGTGGGGGAAGCATACCTGAGACCTTCCCAGAAAACGCCTGGGCTATCTCCTACTCTCCATCGGCAAAACTGGGAGACATGGAATTTTCTACCAAGGGTTATTCGTTTTTTGAGGATGGCAAGGCTGTCTCCAAAGGAACCATAGTCCCGTTGAATCAAAGTGCAAAGGAGTTTCTAAGCAATCTGGAACCAGTTGGTGGAGATCTCAAAGGTATGACAGCAGGAGAACTCACACTTTACCTCAACATGAAAGATCCAGTGACGTTCTTAGAAACGCTGACAAAGAGTTTGGAGGAAATCGCCCAAGAAGTTCAAAATGAGATACCCCTTGAAATCAAACCACCCGAGGAAGAAGAAATGAAGGTTCTTGAGGATTTGAAAGGAAAGGTTCATGGTTTGGGATATCTGGCTCTGGATTTCCATGAGCCCCTTGTTGAGCTCATGATGGGAGCAACTGAAGTGACGACTCAACCCAAGTTAAAGGTCAGTTTGAAGGCAGATGTAACGTTTCAAGATCTCGAAGAACTTTTCAAATCCGGTGAGGTTTCCTATGAAAAGAAGGGGAATTACTATCTTGTTGAAAATCAGCTCTATGTGGAAGCGAAAGATGGATACGTGAACGCTTACTATCCCGATCCGAATGTCTCCTTCAATCCTGACGCCTTAGAAAAGGTTAAAGAGCATATGGAAGGGAACGAATCATTGCTGCTCTACGTTGATTTGTCAAAATTTATAGAAAGCCTCTCTGGAACGCAAGAGGAAGCTCACATCCTTTTGAAGGTACAGGTCGTGGATGGGAAAGTCAACACTTCACTCATTTTGAAATGATGTTAGGAAGGAGTAAAGATTTCTATCATGGGAATATAATAATTTAAAGCATACGGATTGGAAGAGGAGGGAAAACTCATGACGAAGAAGTACGTTTATTTCTTTGCCAACGGTAAAGCGGATGGAAACGCCAAGATGAAGGATATACTGGGTGGAAAAGGAGCAAACCTTGCAGAAATGACCAACCTAGGTATACCCGTTCCACCAGGTTTCACAATATCAGCCGAGGTTTGTAAGTACTATTACGATCACGGGAGAACCTATCCAGAAGGATTGAAGGAAGAGGTGGAGGAAGCCGTTCACAGGCTTGAAGAAATCACAGGTAAGAAACTCGGAGATCCTGAAAATCCACTCCTCGTTTCGGTAAGATCTGGGGCAGCCGTTTCCATGCCTGGAATGATGGATACCGTTTTGAACCTTGGTTTGAACGATGAATCCGTGAAAGGGCTGGCGAAGCTTACGAACAACGAGAGATTCGCTTACGACGCTTACAGAAGGTTCCTTCAGATGTTTGGTGACATCGTTTTGAAAATACCTCATGAAAAATTCGAGAACGAGATAGAGAAGCTCAAGGAAGAAAAAGGTGTTGAACTCGACATAGAACTGGATGCTGATGATATGAAAAAGCTCGTCGAAAGGTTCAAGGAGATATACAAGGAGGAAGGAAAGGAATTCCCCCAGGATCCATGGAAACAACTCTGGCTGGCAATTGATGCGGTTTTCGGAAGCTGGATGAATGAAAGAGCCATAAAATACAGACAGATTCATGGGATTAAAGAAGGAGAACTCCTCGGAACAGCCGTCAATATAGTCGCCATGGTTTTTGGAAACATGGGAGAGGACAGTGGAACGGGTGTTGCTTTCACAAGGGATCCTAACACCGGCGAAAAGAAACCTTATGGAGAATTCCTTCCAAACGCTCAAGGTGAGGATGTTGTCGCTGGTATAAGAACGCCCCTTCCATTGGAGGAACTTAAAAGCAGAATGCCTGAAGTTTACAACCAGCTCATGGAAATCATGGAAAAGCTTGAGAAACATTACAAGGACATGCAGGATATAGAATTCACAGTTGAAAAGGGTAAACTGTATCTCCTTCAGACCAGGAACGGGAAGAGAACGTCGCAAGCTGCCATAAAGATCGCCGTAGATATGGTTCACGAAGGTCTCATCACAAAGGAAGAAGCTGTTATGAAAGTGAGGCCGGAGGATATAGAAAGGGTGCTTCATCCCATGTTCGATCCATCTGAAAGGGCTCAGGCAAGGGTCATAGCAAAAGGACTACCAGCATCCCCAGGAGCGGCAACTGGTATCGTTGTCTTCAATTCCAAGAAGGCAGAAGAGATTGGAAAGAAAGGAGAACAAGTTATTCTGGTAAGACCCGAAACGAGTCCTGAGGATGTTGGTGGAATGGCGGCAGCTCAGGGTATATTAACATCAAGAGGCGGTATGACATCACACGCTGCGGTTGTTGCAAGGGGTATGGGAAAACCAGCAGTCGTTGGAGCGGAGAGCATCGATGTTGATGTTGATAAAGGTGTGTTCAGTGTCAACGACGTCGTTGTGAAAGAGGGAGACTGGATATCCATAGATGGCACAACGGGTGAAGTTCTTCTTGGAAAGATCGCAACGGTAAAACCCATGGGACTTGAGGGGCCCGTCGCCGAGCTACTGAGTTGGGCGGATGAAATAAGAAGACTCGGTGTTAGAACTAACGCGGATATTCCAAGGGATGCCGAAGTTGCCAGGAAATTTGGAGCGGAAGGCATAGGTCTCTGTAGGACGGAGCACATGTTCTTCGAAAAGGATAGAATACCTAAAGTAAGAAGGATGATAGTTGCGAAGACTAAAGAAGAAAGAGAAAAAGCACTCGAGGAATTACTACCACTCCAAAAGGAAGACTTCAAAGGGCTCTTCAGGGTCATGGAAGGATATCCAGTCACCATAAGGCTTATAGATCCACCGCTTCATGAGTTTTTACCAACGGAGGAAGAACAGATAAAAGAAGTTGCAGATCAAATAGGAGTGTCTTTCGAAGAACTCAAAAATGTCGTTGAATCCTTGAAGGAATTCAATCCAATGCTTGGGCACAGAGGCTGTAGGCTGGTAATAACCTACCCAGAAATCGCTGTGATGCAGACAAAAGCCATAATAGGTGCAGCCATTGAACTGAAGAAAGAGGAGGGAATCGAAGTTATACCTGAGATAATGATTCCACTCGTTGGACACGTGAATGAAATAAAGTACTTGAAAGACATAATAAAGGAAGTTGCGGATGAAATGATAAGGGAAGCAGGTGTTGAGCTCGAATACAAGGTTGGAACGATGATAGAACTCCCAAGGGCGTGTGTTACAGCAGATGAGATAGCGAAAGAGGCGGAGTTCTTCAGCTTCGGAACGAACGATCTGACGCAGATGACGTTTGGATTCAGTAGGGACGATGTGGGGAAATTCTTGCCTGAGTATTTAGAAAAGAACATCCTGGAATTCGATCCATTCAAATCCTTGGATTATAAAGGTGTCGGGGAACTCGTTAAGATCGGTACTCAGAAAGGAAAAGCTGCAAGGCCCGATCTGAAGGTCGGTGTCTGTGGAGAACACGGAGGGGATCCCAGATCCATAGAATTCTTCCACATGGCAGGCCTTGATTACGTTTCCTGTTCACCTTACAGGGTACCTGTTGCAAGGCTTGCTGCCGCTCAGGCTACAATAAGGGAAAAATCGTGAGAGCCGGGATCCCCCGGCTTTCCTTTTAAAAAGATAACCTAGGAGGTGAAAAGAAGATGCCTTACACCCCAACGAAAGAGATCCTGGATAAAGCTAACAGAGAAGGATACGCTGTTGGTGCTTTCAACATAAACAACCTGGAGTTTCTCCAAGCTATAATCGAAGCGGCAGAAGAAGAGAAATCTCCTGTAATAATCGCTACATCTGAGGGTGCAATCAAGTACATAGGAGCAGGAGATCCTCATAGAGGAACCAGAATTATAGTTAGCATGGTGAAAGCGTTTGCTGAGACGGTATCCGTTCCGGTGGCTCTTCACCTGGATCACGGAAGAAACTTCGAGTACATAATGTCAGCTTTGAGAGCGGGTTACACCTCCGTCATGATCGATGCTTCTCATTTACCTTTTGAAGAAAACTTGAGAGAAACCAGGAAGATCGTTGAGATAGCCCATGCGCTGGGAGTTTCTGTTGAAGGAGAATTGGGGAAACTGAAAGGAATAGAGGACAACGTTGCTGAAAGGGAATCCGTTCTCGTGGATCCCGAAGAAGCGAAGGTATTCGTTGAAAAGACAGAGCTCGATTTCCTTGCTCCCGCTATAGGAACCAGTCACGGCGCTTTCAAGTTCAAAGGAGAACCTGTTCTTGATTTTGAAAGATTAAAAAAGGTTAAAGAAAATACAGGAGGAATCCCCTTGGTCCTTCATGGAGCGTCCATGGTACCACAGGATCTTGTTGCCCTCGCCAACGAATATGGAGCGGAGATAAAGGGAGCCAAAGGTATACCTGAAGAGATGCTCAGAGAAGCTATCAAACTCGGTATCAACAAGATAAACATAGATACTGATTTGAGAATAACTTTCAACGCTGGCATAAGGAAAACCCTTTCTGAGAAGAAAAGTGAGATAGATCCAAGAAAAATCTTCAAGCCCGTTTTCGAAATGGTTAAAGACACCGTTAAAAAGAGGATGAAGATATTTGGTTCGAGCGGAAAAGCCTGATCATTCAAAAAGTCTTTAGGGAGGTATAGGTCATGAAAATTCTTGTTATAAATTCGGGGAGTTCCTCCGTAAAGTATCAATTCATAGACATGAATGGGGAAAAGGTTTTATGCAAAGGTATAGCAGAGAGGATCGGTATACCAGGAAGCAGATTGGTTCACAAAGTGAGAGATGAAAAACATGTCATAGAGAAAGACTTACCGGATTATGAAGTCGCGTTGAAGCTAATTCTGGATACTCTAATGGATGAGAAACTGGGAGTAATAAAAGATCTTTCCGAAATAGGAGCTGTGGGGCATAGGGTGGTTCATGGAGGAGAGATTTTCGCCAGTTCTGTTCTGATAGATGATGAAGTGATAAAAGTTTTGGAAGAGTACTCCTACCTCGCACCATTGCATAACCCACCGAATCTCATGGGAATAAAAGCATCTATGAAGCTCCTTCCAAAAGTTCCAAATGTTGCCGTTTTCGATACGGCTTTTCATCAGTCAATGCCAAGGAAAGCTTTCCTCTACGCCATACCGTATGAATATTATGAAAAATACAAGATAAGAAGGTATGGTTTCCATGGAACTAGCCATAGATACGTATCCAAAAGAGCCGCTGAAATACTTGGAAAACCCTACGAAGAGCTGAAGATCATAACTTGCCATCTCGGAAATGGTGCTTCCATAGCGGCGGTTAAAAACGGAAAATCCATTGATACATCCATGGGTTTCACACCCCTTGAAGGTCTCGTGATGGGTACAAGATCCGGTGATATCGATCCATCGATAGTTGTGTTCCTTCAGGAGAGGGAAGGTCTCTCTCCTCAAGATGTGTACAACATTTTAAACAAAAAGAGTGGTGTTCTAGGACTTTCAAAAGGATTCAGCCCCGATATGAGGGACATAGAAGAAGCTGCCATGAATGGAGATGAAACCGCAAGGACAGCCCTTGATGTGTACGAATACAGAATAGCGAAGTACATAGGAGCCTATGCTGCCGCTATGAACGGCGTTGATGCGATTGTTTTCACTGCGGGTGTTGGTGAAAATTCTCCCATAATAAGAGAGGAGATCTGTGAAAATTATCTTGGATATCTTGGTGTGAAAATAGACAAAGAAAAGAACGATGTGATGGGAGAAGAAAGAATAATTTCCACACCGGATTCGAAAGTTACCGTTTTGGTTATACCGACCAATGAGGAGCTGGTCATAGCAAGAGATACAAAGGAGATTGTGGAAAAGGGTATAAAGGAATTGAAGATAGTGTAGCGGGCGAAAAGCCCGCTTTTTTCTTTCTCACCTGTTTGAACTTTTTCCTACCATCCCTGTCTAAACAGTGGTATTATTAGATAAAACTTATTCAGGGGGATGTTGTATTATAGATACTTGTGGAGGGGATAATGTTGAGGATCTTTTTCAAAACATATGGATGCCAGATGAACGAAAACGACACAGAAGTCATG
>CAZANP010000045.1:0-14580 GCA_964486555.1 uncultured Thermotoga sp.
TCACTCCAGGAGGATCAAGAGGTATTCCCAGATGATGACCATCACCGAAAAGACGAAAGCCAGTATCAAAAGAGCTGATATTATCAGGAAACCTTTTTTCATGATCCTCTTTACACCCGCCGGTGGGTGTGTTTATACCTCCTTGAATGAATTGTAATCACTCTATGTAACCAACGTAAGGTAGGTTTCTGTACTTTTCGTTGTAGTCGAGGCCGTAACCAACCACAAAAACGTTTCCTATTTTGAATCCAACAAAATCTAGGTCAACACCATGGTCACAGACTGTCTTCTCAAGAAAGGTCACAACCTTCAAATCCTTGGGACGGTATTTTCTGAGATATTTCAGAATGTATCGAAGAGTTAAGCCCGTATCCACGATATCCTCGATCACAAGAACGTACTCATCCTCTATGGATTCATCTATCCAGGATTTGACTCTTATTCTACCCGTGGAAGAGGATCCTTGGTAGCTCGATACATGAACGAAGGAATATTTAACGTTCAGGTCTATATTCAGGATGAGTTCACTGAAGAAATGCACAGATCCCTTGAGAACCCCCACAGCATGTATTGTGTCTGTGTACTGCTTGTAATAATCTGTTATTTCCTTTGCAAGCTCTTTTATCCTCTTCCTTATGGTGTTTTCATCTATTAGTATCTTGATGCTCATACGTTCATGACCACCACCTTAGTCTCCCCTGTAAGGTTTTCTTTGCTGACTTCAAAGGAGTTACCGACTTTTTCATAACTTCCAAACAGCGACGTGAAACTATCCACTCCCAGTATTCCGAAGGTTATGTATTTGGTCTTGTAATGCATTGGAATGACGATATCAGGTTTCACCGATTCTACTACCTTCTTGGCTTCTTGAGGACCTATTGTGAATGTTCCCCCAACTGGTATGAGTAAAACGTTGATTTCCCCCATCTCCTTTAAATGCCTTTCCTGAAGCACATGTCCAAGGTCTCCAAGATGCGCCACCCTAATTCCTTCCTTGAAGTCAAAGACGAAAACTATATTTTTTCCTCTCGATCTTCCGCCAACGTCATCGTGGAAAGTCTCTATACCCTTTATCGTAACTCCCTTGAACTCATGAACACCGGGGGTTTTGATAACCTTAAAATCCCCCTTGATCAAATGATGAGCATTGTGATCGAAATGCTGATGACTTTCCGTTATAACATCGGGCGTTACATCGGGTATCTCGTAGCCAACACTTCTGTCGAAGGGATCAGTCAATATCTTCACCCCATCACCTTCTAGTAGAAAACACGCATGCCCAAACCAGGTTATTCTCATACAATCCCCTCCCTTCAGACTTTCTGAACCTTCACCATATTGGTGGTCCCTGGTTTTCCAGGAGGGATACCAGCCGTCACTATCGCAACATCACCTTCTTCTGCTAATTTTCTCTCTCTCACTTTCTTTAAAGATTTTTCTATCAAGTCATCCGTCGTTTTGACTTCGTCTATGATCAGAGGGAGCACACCCCAAACCAGGGACAACCTGTGGTAGGTTTTCTCAAAAGGGGTTGTTGCCACTATGAGAGATTTTGGTCTGAAGCGAGCGACTCTTCTTGCAGTACTACCAGATGATGTCGAGGTTATTATGAGCTTAACTCCCAAATCCTCAGATAACTGCCAACACGCATGTGAAATGGCATCGGATATATCGTAAACAGTTGAGAAACTCCTCAACCAATCTAAAGATATATGACGGTAGAACTCCAAACTTTCTTCAGCTTTTCTTGCAACGCAATCCATGACCTTTATACAAGCGATAGGATATTTCCCAACAGCTGTTTCATCTGAAAGCATCAGAGCATCCGTTCCATCTAAGATAGCGTTTGCTATATCTGTGATTTCAGCCCTTGTCGGTCTTGGATTGTTGACCATGGATTCCAGGATCTGAGTTGCAGTTATTACAGGCTTTGCGAGTCTGTTTGCAAGTTCTATGATTCTCTTTTGAGCTATCGGTACCTCCTCTATGGGAACCTCGACTCCCAGATCTCCCCTTGCAACCATTAAACCATCGCTGACTTTAGCTATTTCTTCCAAATTCTGGAGGGCTTGTTTTGTCTCGATCTTTGCTATCACAGGTATGTCGTGGTTTCTTTCTTTCAAGATATCTTTCAATTTCTGAACATCCTCTTTTTTCCTCACGAAAGAGACGGCGAAATAATCCACATCCTCTTCTATACCGAGTTTAACGAATTCCATATCCCTCTCCGTTAAAGATTCTATCGAGAGATCCACACCTGGAACGTTGACACCTCTTCTGTGTGTGATCCTTCCACCATTTTTCACGATAGTTTTTATCTTTACACCATCCGTTTCCAGAACTTCGAGCTCTATCGCACCATCGGAAAGAAGTATCCTGTCACCTTTTTTCACATCCTTTGCTAGTTCCTTACAATTCACAGAAACGATTTCTCTGTTTCCAACCATCTCTTCCGTCGTCAAATAGAAGATTTGCCCCTCTTCCAACTCAACGTAATCTTCATTCAGATAGCCCGTTCTTATCTTTGGCCCCGCCAGATCGAGAAGAATAGCAAGGGGAACTCCCTTCTCCTTTCTAACCTCTTTCAGCAGTTTTATCTTCTTCCTGTGATCCTCCAAATCACCGTGTGAGGTGTTGAGCCTTGCCACATTCATACCCGCATCTATCATCTTTTCCATCATCTCTTTACTTCCCGTCACAGGACCTATGGTACACACGATCTTCGTTCTTCTCATACACATCACCTCATGAAAGTATCAAAGCCAACTCGTACAGACTAAGATCTATCGTTTTCTTCTTGTTCAGAGCATCGGAAAGCGGTACACTCACAACTTCCCCCCTTCTCAAAGCCATCATGACTCCATGCTCTCCTGAAAGGAGTGTATCAACTGCTTTTGCACCCATTCTCAGAGCTAGAATCCTATCGAAAGCCGTGGGACTTCCTCCCCTCTGAACGTGCCCAAGAATTGTTATCCTGGTTTCATAACCTATCCTGTGTTCCAAATGTCTTGCAACCGTGTAAGCACTAGCGGCTCCCTCAGCGACGACGATTATACAGTTTATCTTTCCTCTTTTCCTCTCTTCCAAGAGCCTATCGGCAAGTTTCTGATAATCCACGGGAACTTCTGGTATTATTATCGCTTCCGCTCCCGTCACGAGCCCTGCAACGAGAGCGATGTAGCCGGTATTTCTTCCCATGGTTTCGACTATGAAGGCCCGCTCGTGAGATGAAGCTGTATCTTTCAATTTTTGTATGACATCGACAACCGTGTTCAAACATGTATCAACACCTATACTCATATCGGTTTCAGCTATATCGTTATCTATGGTTGCGGGAATACCGACAACAGGCACGTTGTAATCCATGTCCAAAAGCATGGCTCCTGTTAAACTCCCTTCACCACCTATGACTATTAACCCTTCGATACCTTCTTTTTCCAGGTTCTCCACGGCTCTTTTCCTACCCTCATCCACCTTAAATTCCTCGCATCTCGCCGTCCTCAAGATTGTTCCACCTTTTTCCATGATACCGGCAACATCCGCATAATCCAGCTTCAGAAATTCTCCATCTATCAGTCCTGCAAATCCCCTTCTGACACCTAAAACCTCCACTCCCTGAGTTACAGCTTTTCTCACGACTGCCCTTATGGCAGCGTTCATACCTGGAGCATCTCCACCACTCGTTAAAACCGCTATCTTCTTCATTCGCATCCCTCCACGCTCGAATTATAGCATCGTGCGATCATTCTTCAGTGTCGATTTCCTTTTCTATTTTCTCTTCTTCGAGTATCAAAAACATGACGATGATGAAAACACCAAGGGCAATTCCAGAGATCGCACCGAAAGAGATGAGAAACGAAACCAGTTTAACATGCGAGAACCACTTCTTATGAAAGACTTCGAAATCCTCTTTCAATAGATCTCCTATTGCCTTTTTCCAGTTCTTTTCGCGCCTTACCATTTGGAGTAGCTTTCTAAAATTCTTCTTTAAAGGTACTCTTTTATCCAGAAAGAAGAAAAAGTGCGCACAGGAAAAGTAGAAACTCTTTAAAATGCTCTCTTTCGATGGGTAATCGGAAAAAGAAATTGGATCCACCGGTTTTAGAAAAACGGGAAAAGAGATTTTACCAGGAATCCCCTCGAACCATCCTGCAAGCCCTTCATGTACCCATAAAGGGACGGAGACATCATTCCTCCTACTCCAGAGAGTTAAATAAACATGCATTAACTCGTGCCTCAGGATCTTCTCACTATCCTTCCCCAGCTTTATGTATACAAAGCATTCGTATTCTGAGCACCTTGCACTTCCGACCCATGGTTTAAGAAGATCACCTTCAAGTTTTTTTATGAGCACTTTCCTATCAGGTTCAAACCCAAACAATCCCGTGAGTTCATTCTTGATAACAGAGAAATTCTTGGAGATCAAAAAGCTCAGTGTTTTATCTTGAGACATTAAAACGGGTGTCAAAGAGAATCCAATCGTGGAAATCAAGATGATTATAAGACTTTTCACCCTTTTCATAATCTCAAAATCACCTTCAAAGATCCTCTAGCCCTTTCGAACGCTTTCTGAAAATCTTCAAGATCGAAAACAGAATCTATCATATCTTCCACCACTATTTTGCCACTCTCCAAAGCTCTTATTGCCGGCTCGAAAGGGCCACATCTTGATCCAATCAAGGTGATTTCCTTGACCACTATCTGGGATACATCCACCGAAGGGAAACCCTTTATGGTGGTTTTCAAAATGACTATTCCTTGAGGTCTTACCAAGGAAACGGCGAGTTTCAGACCATCTTCTCTTCCTGTGGCATCGACAACGACATCGTATTCACCGAACATATTTTCCGAGATACCGCTTAATAGCAGAGTCCGTGCTCCCCATTTTTTTGCTTTTTCTAACTTCTCCTCATGCTTTCCCACACAAATGTGAGGTATTCCAGAGTAGGAAAATACCTTCGATATCAAAAGGCCGAGTTTACCATCACCTAGAATCATAACTTTGGATGTTGGAGGAATATGGACTTGTTCTAGAACCTGAAAAGCTGCTGCCAAAGGTTCCACGAAGACAGCTTCTTCATCAGAGATGTTGTCTGGAAGGATGTGAACGTTTTCCTCAGGAAGAACGATGTAATCGCTGAAAGCGCCATTCAAATCCTTTATCCCCAATACTCTTATGTTTCTGCAGTGCTTTTTCAACCCTCTTCTGCACATGTCACATGTCCCACATGAAACGTTTATCTCTCCAACCACTCTCTTTCCAAGGATCTCTTCAGGTCCTTCAACCACTTCTCCAACGAATTCATGACCAGGTACCCCTTTGAAATCCATATAACCTCTCAATATTTCAAGATCGGTGTTACATATCCCAGCCAGTTTTACCTTTATGAGAACCCAACCTTTGGGAGGATCTGGCCTTGGTAGATCCACAAGACTCAATTTCTCTCCATCGAAAAACAACGCCCTCAAAATTTATCACCCTCTTTTTGATCTTAGTATAGCATTTATTTTTGATCTTTCTTTGTTGTAGAATTCTCCTTAGGAGGAGATATCTATGGGATGGAAAGTTCTCATTGAAACAGACAAGGTAAAAGCAGCTTTTATAGAATCCCTGCTTCGTAATGAGGGGATACCCTTCGTTGAAGAATCAACCAACATAACCCCCGTTATATTCGGATCGGGAGGTTCTGTGAAGATTTTGGTCCCCGAGGACAAACTGGAAGAAGCAAAAAGAATACTTGAGGAGGGGATAAAAGATGACTGATGCAAAAAAGACACCTCTTTACGATGAGCATGTCAGATTCGGTGCAAGGATGTTCGAATTTGCCGGATGGGTTATGCCGCTTCAATATGAAAGCATTACCTCGGAAGTGAAGGCTGTCAGGGAGTGTGTTGGCGTCTTTGATGTTTCCCATATGGGAGAGATCTTGATCGAGGGACCTGATACAATCGAGTTCGTTGACAAGTTGATAACGAACGATTTCTCTTCAATCAAAATCGATCAGGTTCTTTATACGGTCATGTGCAACGAAAAAGGAGGTATCGTGGACGATCTCTTGGTGTATAAATTTTCAAAGGATAGAGCGATGCTCGTCGTCAACGCTGCAAACACCGAAAAGGACTACAACTGGATATTGAGTCACTCTAAAGGTTACGATGTTTCCGTAAAAGATGTCTCAGAAGATTTCGTGCTGGTGGCTTTTCAGGGTCCAAAAGCTCAAGAAATTCTTCAAAAGATCGCCAGTATCAGATTGGAAAAACTCAGATATTACCATTTCACAGAAGCTCGGGTTAGAGGAGTAAAGGGTTACATCTCTCGGACTGGATACACAGGTGAAGATGGATTTGAAATCTTCGTGAAGCCGGAAGCAGGTGTTACCCTTTGGAGGACTCTCTTGGAATTCGCTATAAAGTATGGAGGGAAACCTGCAGGGCTTGGCGCAAGGGATCTCTGCAGGCTCGAAGCATCGTACATGTTATATGGAGAAGATATGGATGAAAACACCTCTCCTCTCGAGGTTGGTCTTTCCTGGGTTGTTAAATTTCACAAGGATTTCATAGGGAAGGAAGCGCTTTTGACCCAAAAAGAAAAGGGGGTGAAAAGAAAGATCATAGGCCTTGTTCTGAAAGGTAAAAGTATAGCGAGGCACGGTTACAAAGTTTTCAAAGATGGGAAAGAAATCGGCAATGTCACAAGTGGGAATTACTCACCAACCCTTGAAAAGTCAATAGCCCTCGCCATCGTACGATCTGGATCCGTTAAAAATGGGGACGAAGTGGAAGTTGAAGTTAGAGGAAGGAGGATAAAAGCCGAGGTCGTGAAGCTGCCTTTCTATAGAGGTACCGTCAAATCGGGAAAAAAAGCTAAGGAGGTGTGAATATGAAAAAATATACGAAAACTCATGAGTGGATAGAACTGAGTGATGGGACGGGAACGGTTGGAATAACGAACTATGCTCAGGAAAGATTGGGAGATGTGGTCTATGTGGAGTTACCAGATGTTGGAAAGAAGGTCAAGAAAGGTGAAACGGTACTAACCATTGAATCTGTAAAAGCAGCAAGTGACGTTTACAGTCCTGTCGATGGTGAAGTGGTGGAAGTCAACGAAACTTTGAACGACAACCCGGGATTGATCAACGAAGATCCCGAAGGAAAGGGATGGATATTCAAAATCAAAGTGGAAAACCCCTCTCAGCTCGATGAACTCCTTTCAGAGGAGGAATACAAAAAGTTCTGTGAGGAGGAAGGAAAATGAAGAAGTATCCCTACATTCCTCACACGGAAGAAGATATAGAGGAAATGTTGAAATACATAGGAGTGAAAAGCATAGAAGATCTCTACTCCGAAGTTCCAATTACCATAACGAGCGATTTGAAGATACCCGAGTCTCAGGATGAGTTCTCAGTGAGAAGACATCTGGAAAAGTTAGCGAGTGAGAACATTTCACTGAAAGATCTCTCCGTTTTTATGGGTGCTGGCGTTTATCTAAGGTATATCCCCTCCGTGGTTCACCACATAGCGATGAAGCCGGAATTTTTAACGGCATACACTCCTTACCAAGCCGAAGTCTCTCAGGGAACCCTTCAAGCTCTTTTTGAGTATCAGACTATGATATGTGAACTCACGGGTATGGAGGTTGCAAATTCCTCCATGTACGATGGGGGATCGGCAACTGCCGAAGCCGTCCTCATGGGACTGAGAATTTCAAAAGGAAGGAAAGTTCTCGTATCCAAAGCTGTTCATCCTGAATACAGGATTACGACGAAAACTTATGTGAAAGCTCAAGGATTCGAAATCATTGAAGTGGACTTCGATAAAGAAACAGGTGAGACATCACTTGATGACTTGAAGAGCAAGTTGGATGAGGAGATAGCGGTAGTTGTGATTCAGTATCCGAACTTTTTTGGCATTGTGGAGGACCTGGAAAAATTGCGAAATGAGATACCGGAAAATGTGGTGTTCGTTGTTGTGGCTGAGCCTGTGTCTCTAGCCTTGCTGGAACCTCCTGGAAAGTTCGGAGTGGATATCGTTGTGGGAGAAGGGCAAAGCTTGGGACTCTACCCCTCCTTTGGAGGGCCTGGCCTTGGCTTTTTCGCAACTCTTGAAAAACACGTGAGGAAGATGCCAGGAAGGATCATAGGAGAAACGAAAGACGTCGAAGGAAAGAGAGGATACGTCATGATCCTTCAAACGAGAGAACAGCACATAAGAAGAGCGAAAGCAACTTCAAACATATGCTCGAACCATGCTCACTCAGCTCTCACAACGGCTGTTTACATGAGTGTCATGGGAAAAGAAGGACTGAAAGAAGTCGCTTATAGATCCATGAACACAGCTCATTACCTTTTGAAGAAGCTGGAAGAGATCGGATTTGAAAGAAGATTCAAAGGACCATTTTTCAACGAATTCGTTTTCAAGGTGGGAGAGAATTACGAAAAGAAGTGGAGGGAAATGGTGAAGAAGAAAGTACTCGGTCCATTACCTCTTGCCAAACTCTACAAAGAACTTTCTGACTGTGCTCTTGCCTGCACAACAGAGGTTACATCATCTGAGGACATTGAAAAACTCCTGGAGGCGATAAGATGACGATCTTTGAAAAGTCAAAAAAGGGAAGAAAAGCCTACACTCTCCCTCCTTATGAATTTGAAGATGTTGGAAACGACATACCAAAGCATCTTTTGAGAAAAGATCCACCAGAGCTCCCAGAGGTTCATGAGTTGGACGTGGTAAGGCATTACACAGAACTTGCGAGAAAGAATTATGGAGTTGATGTGGGATTCTACCCCCTCGGATCTTGTACAATGAAATACAATCCGAAGATGAATGAGGATCTAGCGAATCTCGATGGTTTCAAATACCTTCATCCTTATCAACCGGAGGAAACAACTCAAGGTGCCTTGAAACTCATGTATCACCTCAAGGAACTTTTATGTGAAATAACTGGTATGGACGATATGACGTTGGCACCTGCTGCTGGAGCTCACGGAGAACTCACAGGTATGCTCATAGTGAGGGCTTTCCATGATTCAAAAAATGATACCAAGAGAAAGAAAGTGATTGTACCGGACTCTGCACACGGTACCAATCCAGCATCGGCTTCGATGGTGGGATACGAAGTTGTCGAAATAAAATCGAGTTCAGAAGGTTTGGTGGATCTCAAGGAACTTGAAAAAAATTTGGATGACGAAACCGCCGCCGTTATGCTCACGAATCCGAACACGTTAGGACTCTTTGAAAAGGATATAGAGAAGATAACGAGTATGGCACACGAGGCGGGAGCGCTCCTTTACTATGATGGGGCGAATTTGAACGCGATAATGGGAAGGGTAAGGCCCGGAGATATGGGTTTTGATATAGTTCATCTGAATCTCCACAAGACGTTTTCAACACCCCATGGAATGGGAGGACCTGGAAGTGGACCAATAGGTGTGAAGAAACACCTTGCCGATTTCCTACCTGTTCCCGTTGTGAGGGAAAAGGATGGAAGGTATTATCTGGATTACAACGTTCCCAAAACCATCGGTATGGTAAGGAGCTTTCTGGGAAATTTCTTGGTTTTAGTGAAGGCGTACGCTTATATCCTTTTGATGGGAAAAGATGGCTTGAAATTTGCAAGTGAAATGGCCGTCTTGAATGCCAACTATCTGAGAAAGAAACTGTCCGAGTTCATGGAAATCGCTTATGATAGAATCTGCATGCACGAATTCGTAGTTGATGGATCGTACCTCCTGAAAAAAACAGGTGTGAAGACCCTGGATGTCGCAAAAAGGATCCTGGATTTTGGTATGCATGCTCCCACCATATATTTCCCTCTCATAGTTCACGAAGCGCTGATGATAGAGCCAACGGAAACGGAATCCAAAGAGACACTGGACAGATTCGCGCAGATCCTTGAGAATATAGTCAAGGAAGCTGAAGAAAATCCTGAGATCGTTAAAACCGCACCCCATAAAACACCTGTCAGAAGATTGGATGAAGTGACGGCTTCTAGAAAACCCGTCTTCAGATGGAGGCGATAGTATGGAGTTTGTGAGAACAGATAAAGCGCCAAAAGCTGTCGGACCATATTCTCAGGCTGTGGTATCGGGAAATTTCGTTTTTGTATCGGGTCAGATTCCCCTGGACCCAGAAACGGGAAAGATGGTCGAGGGTGACATAGAGGAAAAAACCAAGAGAGTCCTGGAGAATGTATCTGCCGTTCTCGAGAGTGTGGGACTTTCTTTAAAAAACGTTGTTAAAGTCACTGTCTTCATCACGGATCTTTCCAATTTCGAAAAGGTGAACAAGGTTTATTCCGAATTCTTTGGTGATCACAAACCCGCTCGTTCCTTCGTTGAGGTCTCCGCTCTTCCAAAGGGAGCTGAGATAGAAATAGAAGTCATCGCAGAGAAAGGGTGAAACCATGTACCTTCAAGACGTTATAATGAAGCTCAGCGAGTTCTGGGCAAACCAAGGATGCTTCATAGATCAGCCGTATGATTTGGAGGTTGGAGCTGGAACATTTCACCCATCGACGTTCTTTGGATGTTTGAGAAAAGGTGAGTGGAAGGTGGCGTTCGTCCAACCGAGTAGAAGGCCAACAGACGGCAGATACGGTGAGAACCCCAACAGACTTCAGAGGTATTTCCAATATCAGGTGATAATAAAACCTTCCCCTGAAGAGTCACAAGAGATATATCTTAAATCCCTGGAAAATTTGGGAATAGATCTATCGAAGCACGACATCAGATTCGTTGAAGACAACTGGGAGTCTCCTACTCTTGGAGCTTGGGGAGTTGGATGGGAAGTTTGGCTTGATGGACTTGAGATCACACAATTCACATATTTTCAACAGATAGGTGGTATCACATTGAACGAGATACCTCTTGAAATAACGTATGGTCTTGAAAGAATAGCGATGTACCTTCAAAACGTTGATAACATATTCGAGATAAAGTGGAACAAAAGTGTGAAGTACGGGGATATCTTTCTGAAAAACGAAGAGCAATTTTCCAAGTACAACTTCGAAAAAGCAAGTACTGAAAGACTCTTCAAGATATTCGATATGTTTCAGGAGGAGTTCTTCTCCCTGATAGATGAAAAGCTCTATTTACCAGCTTACGATTACCTCCTGAAGTGTTCCCACGTTTTCAACCTTCTTGACTCCAGAAACGCCATAAGTGTCTCTCAGAGACAGGAGTACATAAGAAGGATTCAAGGAATGGCAAGAAAGGTCGCCAAGGTTTTCCTGGAGGTGAACGAATGAAAAAAGCTCTATTTGAACTAGGTGTCGAGGAATTGCCCATAAGCGAGATGGAATCTATTCTGGAACAGCTGGAGAGGAACATAGATGAGGTTCTGAAAAGAAACAGGCTTTCCTGTAAAGATCGCAGGATCTTCATAACCCCAAGAAGAATCAGTTTCATTTTGTACGATCTTCCCGAAAAGCAGACCGATACCACTCTGGAGAGGAAAGGCCCTCCCCTCAAGATCGCGTTCGATGAAGAAGGAAAACCGACCAAAGCTCTTCTAGGGTTTCTCAAATCGAACGATGCGGGACTAGAGGATATCGAAAAAAGAGGAAACTACATTTATCTTGTGAAAAAAATAGAAGGTAAGAAGTTAGAAGAGGTCCTTCCAAAAGTGCTCGAAGAGATAGTGAAATCTCTATCTTTCAAAAAACCCATGAAATGGGGGAAGGGTTCTTTTGAATTTGTAAGGCCCGTTCATTGGATAGTTGCGATGGTGAACGATGAGGTCTTGCCTTTTGAGATGTTCGGTGTGAAATCCTCGAATGTCTCGAAGGGACATAGATTCCATTCGAGTGATGTGAAAATCGAATCTGTGGAAACCTACATCGATCAGCTGAAAAGGACTTTCGTTCTGGTAGATCATGAAGAAAGAGAAAGGATAATCCACGAAGAGGTTAAAAAAGTTGGTGGAAATCTCGAAGAGGATGAAGAGCTCATCAAGGAGATAGTGTGGCTGACGGAGTATCCCTCCCCTATACTCGGTTCCTTCAAAGAAGAATACCTCACGCTGCCCGAGGAGATAATAACGGTTACGATAAAGCACCATCAGAAAGCTTTCACGTTGAGAGATAACGGGAAGATAAAGAACATGTTCCTTGCTTTCATGGATGGTCCAGGTGATCCAGAAGGAAACGTCAAAAAAGGTTATGAGAGAGTTGTGAACGCAAGGCTTGAAGATGCAAGGTACTACTATTTTAAAGATCTTGAAAGGTCTCTCGAATCCTTCAACGAGGAATTGAAGGGAATCATCTTTCAGAAGAATCTGGGGACACTATATGATAAGGTTCTCAGGATAAAGGAATTGTCCAGTATTTTGTGTGATAAAATTGGAGTGGATGAAACCTATAAAACCAAAGTGATGAGAGCTGCGATCTTGAGTAAAGCGGATGTCGCAACTAAGGTCGTATTTGAATTTCCAGAGCTACAGGGTATCATGGGAAGGATCTATGCAATCAAACAGGGAGAAGATGAGGAGGTCGCCTGGGCTATCCAGGAGCAATACGAGGATGAACCGGAAAACGTCATAGGAGCGATAGTAGGTATAGCAGATAGAGTCGATACGATCACGGGAAACGTTCTGATAGAAAACCTTCCAACTGGCTCTAAAGATCCATTTGGACTCAGAAGAAAAATGGACGCGGTTTTCAAGATCTCGAGAAAGTACGAGTGGGATCTCGATCTGGAAAAACTTTTTAAGAAATCGAGAGAGCTCATCGGCATAGATAAAGAGGGATTTTGGAGAGATCTCGAAGAATTCGCTAGAGGCAGATTTTACGCTTTCCTTGTGAACACCCTGGGAGTTCCATACGATGTGGCAAGAAGTGTGAACCACCTGTGGGTAAAACCCTTAAGAGGGATACTCTCAGCAGAAGCCATATTTGAAACGCTGGATTCTAAAGATTTTCAGGATCTTGTCGTTGGTTTTGAAAGAGTTCATAACATCACGAAAAAACATGAATCAAGGGTATACGATGGGGCGCTTTTCCAAATCGAAGAGGAGAAAAAGCTCCTCAACAAATTTCTTGAAGTGAAGGATAAGGTTAAAAAGGCCCTTGATCACTTGAATTACAAAGAGGCGGTCAGAAATCTCATAGAGTTGAAACCCTTCATAGATTCTTATTTCGATAACGTCTTCGTCATGGTTAATCAAGAAGATATAAGACTCAACAGATTGGGATTTTTGAAGAACATAGATGACCTGTTTATGGAAATAGGAGATTTGAGTTACTTGGTCAAGAGGGAATAAGAGAATTCCTGACTAATGGAGGTGTCGGATGTTGAAGATACTCCTTATAAATCCATTGAATACAGGTTATTACTACAGATTGGGAGCGATATATCCTCCTTTAGGACTTGCCTACCTGAGTTCCGTTTTGAAGGAAAAGGGTCATGAGGTTAGAATCGTCGATATGAACGTTGAAAAATTTGATTACAAAAGTTTTGATTACACCGAATATGACGTTGTGGGGATATCCGTCGATACAACAAGATTCTCATTGGCTTCCAATATAGCTAGAGTGGTGAAACAGCAAGGCGTTCCGGTGGTTTTTGGAGGGCCCCACGCCAGTGCGGAAGTGAACGATATTTTGAAAAAGGGAATAGCCGATTACATCATCTTGGGAGAAGGAGAGAAAGCCTTTTTGAATTTGGTGGAAGCCATAAAGAATGGAGAAAAGTATCCCAAAATACCTGGTCTTGCGTATTTGGAGGATGGTGTTGTGAGGGTTCATCCAAAGGAGTTCATAAGAAATTTGGATGAAATACCGTTTCCCGATAGGGAGAATCTTCTTATGGATAGGTATAAAACTAAATTCGATGGAAAACTGGCAACGAGCTTGATAACTTCGAGAGGATGCCCTTTCAATTGTGAATTTTGCTCTGCTTCACAGTTCATGGGGTTTTTGTGGAGGAAAAGAAGTGTTCCCAACGTGTTAGAGGAGATAAAACTTCTTGTGAAAAAATACGGATATGGATCACTGATATTCTTTGATGACAACTTCACTCTGGATCCAAAACGCGTTATCGAGATATCCGAAGGGATATTGAAAAATGATCTGAAAATAAGTTGGTGGGCTTTCTCAAGAGCCGATGAAATCCTGGGGCACGAAGACATGGTGGAAGCCATGGCAAAATCCGGTTGTAAGATGCTTTTCATAGGATTTGAAAGTGCAAGTGATGAGACTCTGAAAGAATTCAACAAGAAACTCACCAGTTCCATAGCGTTCGATGTCGTCAAGATTCTGAAAAAGTACAAGATAGATATATTCGCAAGTTTCATTTTAGGAGCGTTGAGTGATACCAGGGAAACGATAAAGAAGACTGTGAAGTTTGCGAAAAAACTTGGAGCGAGTATCGTGCAATTTTCCATATTGACACCTTATCCAGGCACCAGACTGTTTGAGAAACTTCGTTCTTCCCTGCTGACAAAAGACTACGAAAAATACGACGGAACCAATTTGGTGTTCAAACATCCAAATTTCACACCGAAAGAATTGAAAAAGCTGTTCATAAGAGCTTATTATTACATATACACTTCTCCAAGATTGATCTTCAGAAGAGGACTTCCTTT
>CAZANP010000046.1:0-14260 GCA_964486555.1 uncultured Thermotoga sp.
TTTGTTGACAGAATGGAAAGTTAGAATGTAAAATACTAGAAGTCGGCACTTGGAGTATGTCTCAAATCCCGAAAGGGTACATACTCCAGTGTTTGTTTCACCAAAAGTGAGGAGGTGGAATAAGGTGTATGCCATCATCGAAACCTCTGGAAAACAGTACAAAGTTTCGGAAGGAGAGTTGCTCTACACGGAAAAACAGGTAGGATATGAACCAGGTGAAGAGATATTGTTCGACAAAGTTCTCATGGTCCGCACCGATAACGAAACCTTGATAGGAAAGCCTTACTTGGAAAATGCGGTGGTTAGAGGAAAGGTTTTGGAACATGGAAAAGCTCGCAAAGTTGTCACGGTGAAATACAGACCAAGAAAGAATTCTAAAGTGAAAAAAGGTCATAGACAGTGGTACACGAAGATAATGATAGAGAAGATTGAATTGAAATGATAAGGATTCACTTTAGAAGAGATGGATTTGAAGTTTCGGGGCACTCTGGTTTTGATGTCAAAGGATACGATATCGTATGTAGTGCCGTGAGCGTTTTAACCCAACACACGGCGAGGATTCTGGAGAGAAGATGTGGAGCCAGTGTGACACGTAAGGGAGGTTCTTTAAAGGTTTCTCTGAAGAAGATCGATGATCTTTCCAGAATACTCATGGAAGAGCTTTACATCTCTTTGAAAGATCTGGAGAAGCAGTACCCTGGTAATCTGAAGGTGGAGGTGATAGAAAATGGCTCATAAAAGAAGTGGAGGAGTTGCAAGAAACGGTAGAGACAGCAGGCCCAAGTACCTGGGGGTTAAAGTTGGAGATGGCCAGTTCGTTAAAGCGGGGAATATCCTTGTAAGGCAGAGAGGAACCAGATTCTACCCTGGAAAGAATGTGGGTATGGGAAAAGATTTCACGTTGTTTGCACTGAAGGATGGATATGTTAAATTCAGAAGGAGGAATAACAAGAAATACGTGTACGTCGAGGAGGAAAGGATATGAGCAGAACCAAGCGCACCGTCATCATGGGAGTATTCTCGGCTGTAGCCACCATCATGATGTATCTCGAATTTCCCATATTTCCACAGGCTGATTTTCTAAAATACGATCCCAGTGAGATACCTGCTCTTATAGTGTCTTTCATGGTTGATCCCTTAGCGGGAGTGACCGTGATTTTAGTTAAAGATATACTGTTTTTCTTCCTAAAATCGGGAGACCCCATTGGTATAGCCATGAATGCAGCTGCCGGTGTGATTTTCGTATCCATAGCTGGTGTGATCTATCACAGGAGAAAAACGAAAGCGAGGGCAATCAAGGGTATGGTGTTATCGACTATCTGCACAACATGTACACTCGTCGGATTGAACGCATTGGTTGTTCCCCTGTACTTCAAAGCACCTTTCGATCTGTTCTTGAAGTTTTTACCGTTCATCATCGCTTTCAATCTGATCAAATTCTCGATAGACTCGTTTGTGACCTTTTTGGTCTATAAGAGAATATCGGTGTTCTTCAAATCAGAGGTTAAAGAAGTTGAAAGGAGGAGTACGTGATATGGCGATAAAATTCCCTGTCCAGAAAACCAAAATGTTTAAAAAAGAGGAAATCACGAAAAAATGGTATGTTGTCGATGCGAGTGGAAAAACCCTGGGGAGACTCGCTTCAAGAATAGCGATCGTACTCATGGGGAAGCACAAACCAGAGTACACTCCCCATGTGGATACAGGTGATTACGTCATAGTTGTAAACGCTGACAAGGTAGTTCTCACAGGAAAGAAGCTGGATCAGAAATTTTACTACAGACATTCGGGTTATCCAGGCGGTTTGAAGATGATCAGTGCAAGACAGATGCTTCAGAAGCATCCGGAAAGACTTATTTACCTGGCTGTCAAGAGAATGCTCCCCAAGACAGCCCTTGGGAGAAAAATGCTAAAGAAACTGAAGGTTTACGCATCTCCTGATCATCCACACAGTGCACAAAAACCGGAACCGCTAGAAATATGAGGAGGGATGAATATGGCTCAGACGGAAGTTGTGGGTTATTACGGGACTGGTAGAAGGAAAACCGCTGTTGCCCGTGTTTTTTTGAGACCTGGTGATGGAAAGATAAGAATAAATGGAAAAGTATACGATGATATCAACGAATATTTCCACAATCCAGCATGGTCAAGACATGCTTTAGAACCCCTCGTTGTCACCAACACCCTTGGTAAGTTCGATATCGTGGTGAGACTCAATGGAGGAGGACCAGCGGGTCAAGCTGGTGCTTTAAGACTTGGTATAGCAAGAGCTCTTGTTCAATTCGATGAGAATTTGAAACCAACCCTCAAGGAACACAAGATGCTCACAAGGGATCCAAGGATGGTCGAAAGGAAGAAATACGGCCTCAAAAAGGCCAGAAGAGCTCCTCAGTATTCAAAGAGGTGATTTTTCTCTTCTTTTCAGAAGAGGTGGTATTTTGATCCCAAAGGAGGTAATAGAGGACATAAAGTCCAAAATTGATATAGTGGATGTTATCTCTGAGTACATCAATCTTCAGAGAGTTGGATCTTATTATCGAGCCCTTTGCCCTTTTCATCCAGAGACGACCCCCTCTTTCTACGTTCATCCCAAGCTTCAGTTTTATCATTGCTTCGGATGCGGGGCCAGTGGTGATGTCATAAAGTTCGTGCAGGAGATGGAGAAGATCAGTTTTTATGAGGCCTTGGAGAAGCTGGCGAAGAGAGTTGGCGTTGATCTTGGAAAGTATAGAGTAGGTGGTGGAGATTATAGAATTTACACAACTTTCTATGAAAACGTCTGGATGAAATACAAAGAAACCTTAAAAGGGGAATCAAGAGCGTACCTGAAAGATCGGGGTTTCAACGACGAAGAGATAGAAAAATACGGTTTTGGATATTCCCCTGTGAATTCCAGAATCCCTCATAAAGTTGCAAAACAGATGAATGTACCTCTGGAAAAAGCACTGGAGTATGGAATTCTCATGAGGAGTGGGGGAACCTTAATCGATAGATTTGAAGGAAGAATAACGATACCCATAAGAAACGAGTCGGGAAAGATAGTCGCCTTCGGTGGGAGAATTCTTGGGGATGGAGAACCTAAGTATCTCAATTCACCAGATACCAGGTACTTTTCAAAGAGCAAAATCCTCTTCATGTTCTCCGAAGCAAAGCGTTCCATAAAGGAGTTGGATTTCGTCATCATAACAGAAGGTTACATGGATGCTCTGGCCTTCCACAGGGCTGGTGTTACGAACGCGGTTGCGGTTCTCGGAACGAGTCTCACAAGAGATCATCTACTCAGGTTGGGAACTCAGACGAAGAACGTGATCCTCTGCTTCGATAACGATGATGCAGGGGTCAGAGCTTCTTTAAAAGCACTGGAAATACTCGATAAATTGGATTTCAACGTTTTGGTTCTCTCGATGGAGCCCTATAAAGACCCCGACGAATTCTTCCAGAACGAAGGGGCAGAAAATTTGAAAAACCGTCTGAAGGATTCCGTGCCTTACGAAATTTTCTTAACAAAAGCCATTTCATCGTTGTTCAATCTGAAAACATCAAATGGAGTTGAAGGTTTCCTGAAATCTATGAAAAAATGGGCGAATATCTTCAGAAAGAGTGGTAAGATAAAAAGGCTGGATAACCTCGTTCGAGAAGTTTCCTCTATTGTGAACCTTCCAGAATCAGATGTCATGAGTCTTTTCAGCTCTGAAGATTTTTCCTTGAAAACATCTTTGGACAGAAAAACCATAGGTGTGGAAGAGGAACTGGTTTTTCTGTACATGAATTACGAGGATCTCAGAGAGGATATAGAAAAAATAGACACTGACGTTCTAGAAGGTCTTGGAAAGGATTTTTTTATGCTCCTTAAGGAAAGTGGTGATGTGAACACACTTCTGGAAAAGGCGTCTAAAGATTTGAAGGATTGGATCTTTAAAGTGCAGGAGTTGGTACCGGAACCGCCTGATCCAAGGAAGGTCTTCAAGGATATATTGAGCGATCTGGAAAAAAAGAGATTGAGAAAAAGGCTCGCTGAGATAGATGATATGATCAAAAATTCTGATGATGAAGAGAGAAAAATTCTCTTGAAGGCGAGAATAGACCTGATCAGAAGAATGAAAGAAATAGGAGGTGAATGAAAATGGCAGGTAAAGCGAAGGTACTCTCACCAGAACAGATTGAAAAGAGAATAAAAAAGCTTATAAACCTCGGTAAGAAAAAAGGACACATAACCTATGAGGATATAGATAAAGCCTTTCCGCCTGATTACGAAGGGTTCGATACGAGTTTGATAGAGAAAATCTATGAGGAACTTGAGAAGAATCATGTAACGATTATGGATAAAGAACCCAGTGAGGGAAGTGAAGAAACTGTCACTGACGATGAGGTTATGAAACTCTTAGAAGAGGAATCTCCGGAGGTCTACGACAGCACGTCCGTTAAGGATTCCATAAAGATGTATCTCAAGGAAATCGGGAAGATACCACTCCTCACTCCATCTCAGGAAAGAGAACTTGCAAGGAGAGCTCAGATGGGAGATAAGAAAGCTCGTGAGAAGCTGATAACAGCCAACCTTAGGTTGGTAGTGAGTATTGCGAAGAGATACATAGGAAGAGGACTTCCATTCCTGGATCTGATACAGGAAGGTAACATAGGTCTTCTAAAGGCTGTTGAAAAGTTCGATTGGAGGAAAGGATACAAGTTCAGCACATACGCAACCTGGTGGATCAGACAGGCGATAACGAGAGCCATAGCTGATCAAGCAAGAACCATAAGGATACCAGTTCACATGGTTGAAACCATAAACAAGTTGAACAGACTCATAAGGGAGTATTACCAGGAGCATGGTGAGCAACCTTCAATAGAAGAACTTGCCAAAATGATGGGAAAACCTGTGGAGAAGATAGAGGAAATACTGGAAGCAGCGAAAGAGACGATTTCTTTGGAAGCACCCATCGGAGAAGATGAGGATTCAACCATAGGAGATTTCGTCGCAGACGATTCCATACCGTCTCCTAAGAAAGAAGCTATGAGGATGTTGATAAGAGAGGAAGTTGAAAAGGTCTTGAGAACCTTGAATCCAAGAGAAGCGATGGTCCTGAAGATGAGGTATGGCCTGTTGGATGGAAAGGCTAAGACACTTGAAGAGGTTGGCCAGTATTTCAACGTCACGAGGGAAAGGATCAGGCAGATAGAAGTGAAGGCTCTCAGAAAACTGAGACATCCTTCAAGAAGTAAATACCTCAAAGCTCTTCTCAGCCTTCTCGACGAAGAGGAAAGGTAATCATCTTTCCAAAACTGCGAGGGCGGTGGCCAAAGGATCGTTATCAGTGTACAACACCACCGTCCTTTTTTCCTGATTGTAGATGTACTTACCCTTCAGATGAAGATCTAAATTCTCTTTCAAAACGAATACGATCCCTCCATCTTCGAACACGATCTTCTTTATACCTCTAAGCCATCCCAGAATCCGTAGCTTGAAGTAGTCGAAGAGTGAGAGAACCTCTTCTGGAGGATTTCCAAACCTGTCTTCTATTTCGTTGAGAAGATCTTCAAGTTCCTCGACAGAGGTTGCCATGGCCATCCTTCTGTAAAGCCTCATTCTCTCTATAGGATTTTCAACGTAGCTTTCCGGTATCACAAGGCGCCCTGGAATACCCTCTATCTCCGTGTCTATCAAGAATTTTTCAGTTTCTTCCACTTCTCCTTTAGCCTTTCTTATACTGCTTTCAAGAATTTCAGAGTACAACTTGAGACCTATGGAATTCATGTTACCATGTTGCTCAAATCCAAGGATGCTCCCTATCCCTCTCATCTCCATATCTTTCATGGCTATCTCGAAACCACTACCTGGACCCACTGTATCCTTTATAACCTTTAACCTTTCCAAAGCTTTTTTGGAAACATGTTTGGGATATAGGAAATAAGCAAAGGCTCTTTTTTCGCTTCTTCCAACTCTTCCTCGCAATTGATACAGTTGCGCCAAACCATATCTATGGGAATCCTCAACGATCAGCGTGTTTGCGTTGGGAATATCGACACCGCTTTCTATGATAGTCGTGCATATCAGAACATCCAATTTTCCTCTGTAGAAATCCCACACGATTTCCTCCATCATTTTCTTCTTCATTCTGCCGTGTGCCACTCCTATCCTAACCTCTGGAACAAGCTCTGTGAGCCTTTTGAAAACATCCTCCAGTTCCTCCACCCTGTTTCGTACGTATATCACTTGACCACCTCTGTTGACCTCTCTCAAGATCGCGCTCCTCACAACTCTTGGATCGTATTCCATGACGTATACGACAACAGGTTTTCTCCCAGATGGGGGAGTGTTTATAACAGATAGATCTTTCATGCCGGAGAGAGCCATGTGAAGAGTCCTGGGAATGGGAGTTGCACTCATCGAAAGAACGTTAACGGAAATTCTGAGCTTTTTCAGCTTCTCTTTTTGCTCGACTCCAAATTTCTGCTCTTCATCTATGATCACGAGTCCCAAATCGTAAAATTCGATATCATCGGAAAGCAAAGAATGGGTCCCTATCACTATATCCACTTCGCCTCTTTTAAGACCTTCTATGATACTCCTTCTCTCAGCTTTCGTTCTCGTACTGTCGAGTAACTCCACTTTCACACCGAAAGGGGATAACCTCTCTCTGAAGGTTTCATAATGTTGTCTTGCAAGTATTACTGTTGGGACGAGAACTGCTACTTGTTTTCCAGATACAATCGTTCTGAAAGCAGCCCTTATTGCAACCTCTGTTTTCCCAAACCCAGAATCACCACATAGCAATCTATCCATGGGTTTTTCATCCTCAAGATCTTTGAGAACTTCTTCGATACTCCTTTTTTGATCGAAGGTTTCAGGATATGGAAATGTTTGAGCCAATTTCTCTTCCATATCTGGATCACCCGATAGGGAGAGTCCCCTTACTTCCTGCCTTTTCAAGTAAAGCTCTATCAATTCCCTTATCCTTCTCTCGATCTCCTCTTTTACTCTCTTAACGGTTCTCTTCCATCGTTTGTCGTTCAGTTTGTTTATGGATATCTCTGAACTATCTCCTATATATTTATGGATCCTATCTAATCTTTCGACAGGAACGTACAGATTCGCATCCTCGTACTTTATCTTGAAGTATTCTTTGACTCCCAGTGCGTTCTCCACCTTCTCTATACCCTGAAAAATCCCTATACCGTGATCTTTGTGAACCACGAGTTCACCAACTTCGATATCCTCTATATCCAAAATGGGGACAGTTTTTTCTTTCTTTTTCGAGGGAAGTACGTAAAATTCCTTTGTTTCGAAAGAATATTCGATTTCTTCGGCTTTCTCAAATAACTTTTCGAATGTTGATAAAGGTATCGAAGAAAGTCTCTTGTATTCCTCGTACTTGAATCCCAAGATATCCTTCATTTCTTTCTCTATTTTCACATACTCTTTGAAAACCTCTTCCTTGTTTACGAAGATCACGCTAGGATCCTTGAGATACTCTAACAAAGAAGAGTTGGAACCGTATTTCCCAGGAAGGGTATCAGCATCATGATTTTCTGAGATGTACTCTCTTGTGGGAAGAATAGTTACTTCACTTGCTTTTTCAACCGTTCTCTGGGTCATTGGATCGAAAAACCTTATATCTTCTATCTCATTCTCGAAGAGATCGAGCCTCACAGGGTTTCTATATATAGGAGGGAAAAGATCAACGATCTCTCCTCTTACAGCATACTCTCCCCCTTCTCTGACGATGTACGTTCTTTCATAACCCATGAGTAAGAGAAGATGTGGGGGATCTTCTACATTGGTTCCTCTTCTCAATTTCAGAGTGTGTGACATGAGATCACTTGGCGATATAGTCTTTCTCGTAAGGGAATGGAGTGTGGTTACCACGACTACTTTTTCGCCCTTTAGAAGTTTCCACAGAACTTCTATCCTTCTCTTTCTAACATCAAAGGATACGGAAAATTCTTCAAATGGTAAGACATCAGGAGCAGGGAAGTGCTCAAACTTCCCCCCCTGACACAGCTTTATAGCATCTCTTTCTGTCGGAACCAGAACAATGACAACTTTTCCTTTCAGATCAAAGCTTTCTAGAAACTCATGCTTCCTCATCATCCTCTCATGAAAAAACCCCCAACGTGGGGGGTCAGACTTCTTCCTCTTTGATCTCTTCTTCTATCTCCTCTAATTCCTCCATAATGACCTTTTCTTCTTCCTCTTCTTTCTTTTCTTCTTCCTCTTCTCCTTCTCTCAATGGAACTCCTTCTCTTCCTTCAAGGTATGCGTTGGCTATGACCGAGGTGATCAACTTTATAGATCTTATGGCATCATCGTTACCCGGTATCACGTAATCTATCAAGTCTGGGTCACAGTTCGTATCGACGATAGCAACGATAGGAATTCCAAGTTTGTTGGCCTCTGCAACAGCTATTTTCTCCTTTCTTGGATCCACAACGTACAGTATATCTGGAAGACGCGTCATTCCCTTGAGGCCACCGAGATTTTTTCTAAGTTTTTCAAGGATTCTTCTAATTCTACTGAGCTCCTTCTTGGGTAGCTTCTCCAGTTCACCACTTTTCTCTTTCTCCTCCAACTCTATCAATTTCTCTATCCTCGATCTTATGGTTTTGAAATTCGTAAGGAGCCCTCCAAGCCATCTGTTGTTAACGTAGAAAGCACCACACCTTTCGGCTTCCTCTTTTATAACCTGCTGTGCCTGTTTCTTGGTTCCAACGAAGAGAATGGTAGCACCCTCACTCGCTTTATCTCTAACAAAAGTGTAAGCCTGCTCCAAAAGTTCCAACGTTTTCTGAAGATCGATGATGTATATGCCCTTCCTCGATGTGTAGATGTAGGGAGACATCTTGGGATTCCATCTTCGGACACGATGTCCAAAATGCACTCCAGCTTCAAGAAGCTGTTTCATCGTAACTACTGCCATTTTCACACCTCCATTTGGTTTTGAACCTCCGCCCCCTTCAAACCCTGGCCGGCCTTTGAACAGGCACCGAGGCCGGGATCCAGAGGCGTGTGTTTTCTTGTGAGATTATATCTTTTTGAATGGATTTTGTCCAGTTCTTTCTGATCATATTCTTCTTATTTATCATTTTAATGTAACGATTGCTATAAAATATCATATCTATAAAATTGATATGACAATTTCTACGATAAACAGTGAGATGCAATTATGAACAAATTTTATCAGACCCTCTTGACAAACCAACTGGGCTTTCATATAATGATCCACGGAGGAGGTGAAACGATGGCGGATAAGAAGGAGTTCGTTGTTGGAATAGATCTTGGAACAACGAATTCCGTCATAGCCTGGATGAAACCAGATGGGAATGTCGAGGTTATACCGAATGCTGAGGGAAGCAGGATCACACCTTCGGTTGTTGCTTTCACGAAAACTGGTGAAATACTCGTTGGAGAACCTGCAAAAAGACAGATGATTCTGAATCCTGATAGGACCATAAAGTCTATAAAAAGAAAGATGGGCTCGGATTACAAGGTGAGGATAGACGATAAAGAATACACCCCTCAGGAGATAAGTGCTCTGATTCTGAAAAAATTGAAGAAAGATGCTGAATCGTACCTTGGAGGAGAGATAAAAAGAGCTGTTATAACGTGCCCTGCATATTTCAACGACGCACAAAGACAAGCAACCAAGGAAGCTGGTGTAATCGCAGGTCTTGATGTTTTAAGGATAATAAACGAGCCAACTGCAGCTGCTCTCGCCTACGGATTGGATAAAAAGCCAGGTGAACAGAAAGTTCTCGTCTACGACCTTGGAGGAGGAACGTTCGATGTATCGATACTGGAGATAGGAGACGGTGTCATCGAAGTCATTGCAACTTCCGGTAACAACCATCTTGGAGGAGACGATTTCGATCAGAGACTCATAGATTGGATGGCTGAGGAATTCAAAAAACAACACGGAATAGATCTGAGAGAGGACAAACAAGCTCTACAAAGATTGAGAGATGCTGCTGAGAAGGCTAAAATAGAACTTTCAACGAAGCTTGAAACGGAAGTGAACCTGCCGTTCATAACAGCAACCCAAAGCGGTCCACTTCATCTTGAAATGAGGATAACAAGGTCACTCTTCGAATCCTTGACGAAGGATCTCGTTGAGATGACGAGGGGACCAATAGAGAGAGCTCTGAGCGATGCGAAACTCTCACCAAACGATATAGATGAAATAATCCTTGTTGGTGGGATGACGAGGGTTCCGATGATACAGAACTTCATAAAGGACATATTCGGGAAAGAACCGAACAAGGGAGTCAATCCAGATGAGGCAGTTGCGATAGGCGCTGCAATACAATCTGCAATTCTGGCAGGAGAAGAAGGTGCCAAAGGTAGAGACATCGTCCTTGTGGATGTCACGCCGTTGACACTTGGTATAGAGATAAAAGGAGGATTGTTCGAACCGATAATTCCAAGGAACACGAAGATTCCTGTCAAAAAGAGCAAGATATTCACAACTGTTGAAGACTATCAAACAGAAGTTGAGATAAGAGTCTACCAAGGTGAGAGGAGTATCGCGAAGGATAACATATTCCTTGGAAGCTTCAAGTTGATAGGAATTCCTCCAGCTCCAAGAGGAGTTCCTCAGATAGAGGTGACTTTCGATATCGATAGCGACGGTATAGTCAACGTTTCGGCAAAGGACCTTGGAAGTGGAAAAGAACAAACGATGGTCGTTACAGGGAGGCACAAGTTAACGGAAGATGAGATAAAGAGGATGATCGAAGATGCGAAAAGATATGAAGAACAAGATAAGAGATTGAGGGAGGAAATAGAGCTGAAGAACAAAGCAGATGATTTAGCATACAGTGTGGAGAAATCTTTGAAGGAATACGGTGATAAACTACCTGAGGATCTGAAGAGGAAACTGGAGGATCTGATAAAGGATCTCAGAGATGCGATAAATAAAAACGACATACCGAAGGTTAAGATGCTATTCGATGATCTCCAGAAAGAGAGTATGAAAATTGGACAGTACCTCTACAAAACAGTTTCGGAAGATCAGAAAAAGGAAAATGCGTGAAAAGGGAGGTGATACTATGTTGCTTGAAAGGAGGGAAGATTTCTTCAGACCATTCAGAGAGCTTCAGAGAGAAATAGACAGAATATTCGATGATTTCTTCAGAGTGGGACCAAGAGAAACTGGTGGAAGATTCGTACCAGACGTCGACATATACGAAACGGAAAACGACTTGGTCATAGAGCTGGAGGTTCCCGGTCTGAAGAAAGATGATATAAAGATCACCGTTCAGGATGGGATCTTAGTGATATCCGGTGAGAAGAAAATAGAAAGGGACGAGAAAAAGAAAAATTACATGATCGTGGAAAGATGCTTCGGTAAATTCGAAAGGGCATTCAACCTACCAGATTACGTGGACGCAGAGAAAATCAAAGCAAAGTATGAAAACGGTGTGCTGGTGATAAACATTCCAAAGAAAGAAGAGAAGAAAAAGAAAGTGATAGATGTCAAGATAGAGTGAGGCGGGATCTCCCCGCCTCATTTTTCGAATATTGAGAGGTTATATTTTCTCTCGGTATAAAACGGCAAGAAATTACCAACGGTCAGAGGTTCAACATATTTGATGAAGCTTTCCGATATGTCCATATCCAGTATGTACTCTTTTGGTAACTCCCTCGTTCTTCCTCCTACTTTTGAAAGCTCAACGAATCCAAGGTTCCACACGTAGGGCTCGTTACTCTCTCTCTTTATTGTGACCATAACCCCTTTGACACCTTCAAGAAGAAGTTGAACACCCTTTCTTCCAACGGCTTCAGCTTCTATCAAATCCTGCAAACTCACAACATGTCTTCCCGATCTCTGTAGGTAATCCGGTACAGCGGTGTGGACACGTACCTTCAAATTTTCCGATATCATTTTCGATATCTTAAGACCTGCTCCTCCAAGCTGAACGTTCCCAAACGAATCTTTCAACTCCATTTTCGATATCAGATTCCCTTCTTCATCTTTTATACCTTCTGAAACGACTACTGTGCAGAATCCTTCTTTTGAAAGAACACCCTCAACTTTTTCCAGAAATTTCTCCTCGTTCAGAGGAGCTTCAGGAACCAGAATAACGTGAGGGGCTGTCGTGTATTTTCGTGCAAGTACGGTGGAAGCGGCAAGCCATCCCGAATGCCTTCCCATCGTTTCTATGACAAACACCTTCGTGGAATCTTTGGACATGGATTTCACATCGAGGGTTCCTTCTATGACAGATACATAGAGATACTTCGCAGACGATCCATACCCTGGGCAGTGATCGGTTTCAACGAGATCGTTATCCACCGTTTTTGGGAGCCCCACAACAGTGATTTCATAACCGAATTCCCTGGCCTTCTCATGAACCTTCATGGCCATGGTCATGGAGTCGTTTCCACCGTTGTACAGGAAATACCTCACGTTATATTTTTCAAAAACTTTGAAGAGCTCTTCGAATTCTTCATCGATTTTCAGGTTCTTTCTACACGAGCCGAAGAAAGCACCTGGAAGCTCTCTTAAAATCTCGAGCTTTCTGGGGTCAGCATCGGTCATATCGAAAAATTTTCCTTCCATGAAACCAGATATTCCATTTTTCATGACCAGAATTCTATCGAAAGCTTTCGATTTTAAAGCCTCATCAAGGACACCAAAAGCCGTGGCGTTTATAACGCTCGTCACACCTCCCGATTGCCCATAGAGCAACGTTCCCTCCAACAAAGATCACCTCCAAAGAGCTTTTTGTATATTTTACACCCAGAACGAAAAAGAGGGCCTTGAGGCCCTCTCAACATTTGACTTTCATCAAAGCATTCTCCGCAGCTGAGATTATGGGATACGCGGTTGGGGGTGCCGTGAGGAGAGGATGAGTTCCTATCTGAAGTGTGAACAAGTCATTTGCAGTTGCTCCAGTCTGGAGTGCCATTGCAAGGATGTTTATCATCTCTCCAACACTCTTTCCACCGGCTATCTGTCCACCTAGAAGATGCAAACTAACTTTTGAGAAGAGTAGTTTCACTTTCACCTGGGATTTGTCTGGAATCGTTCCAGGATGCCTATCGATGCCTGTTGCTTCTCCCACGATATACTCGAATCCTTCTTCTTTAGCAACTTTCTCTATCATTCCCGCAGTTGCTAGAGTCAAACCTTCTATAGATGTTGAAAAGATACCAAGTGTTCCCTTATTTCTTCTGAAGACTTTGAGTCCATACAGATTCGTTCCAGCTATTCTTGCTTCAAAAGTGGCGGTCGACGCCAGCATCAACTTACTCGGTCTTCTGGTGAAGAAACATCTGTGTTCTGCACAATCTCCAACCGCGAATACATCTGGAATACTCGTTCTCATGTATTCGTCTACCCATATCCCGCCTCCTTCACTCATTCTTATACCCTTATCTTTCACAAGATCCACGTTCGGCCTATAACCTATCGATATCAGAACGATATCCGCTTCCAGTTCTTCTCCATCTTCAAGAACGACCTTTTCCACTTTCCTGCTTCCCACGAACTTGGTTACTTTTCTATTAGTGAAAATTTTCACACCTTTCTCCGCCAGATTTTTCTCAAGCAACTCTCCAAATTCTGGATCGAAAGCTGTGGGAAGTAGATGATCGAGAGCTTCGACGATCGTAACATCTTTTCCTTGTTTTCTTATCTCATCACCCACCTCAACACCTATGAATCCACCACCAACAATTACGACTTTTTTGGATTCTTTAAGATATGAAAAGATCTTTTCAAGGTCGCTCTTATACTTCGATACAGGGAATATTCCTTCGAGGTCAATTCCTTCTATCCTGGGAATTATGGGTTTTGAACCGAGTGCTAGAACGAGTTTGTCGTACTCTATTTCCTTTCCTGAAGCGGTTTTCACCTTTTTCGAACTGAAATCGACATCCATGACTTCTTCGAAGAGAAATTCGACACCTAGCTTCTTGAAGTTATCCAATCCTAGAATGTCTCCTTCCACGTTACCGATCGTGGAGAATATGTAGGGGATACCACACGGTACCATACCGACCTCTTCTTTCCTGACAAGAAGAACACTCTTGTCTGGAAAGTTTTTCTTTGCAGTTGCAGCGGTCAGGAGTCCCGCAGGACCTCCTCCCAGTATCACGATATCTTTTCTCACCTTTACCACCTCCTCATCTCCAATTATATTGCATATATATGCATTTGTTAAAAATATTACAAGAAATTTTTCCACTACCAGATCAAGACAAGAAAATCTCGATTGAAAACAGAATATAAGAAGCTGTGCTATCATATCTTCTGTAGGA
>CAZANP010000047.1:0-13446 GCA_964486555.1 uncultured Thermotoga sp.
TATATCATTTCCAATACTATCGCCACTTCTTCATCATACACCATCACATATCCAGAAAGCTTCATCTTCAAATTTCTCAGTAACTCTATCTCATTCCTTCCCTTGTATTCTCCCCACTTCTCATTCCTCCTACCTATCCTATCCCTCCTTTATGATGTTATCTATATCTTTTTAGTTCTTAATGGAAATTGTGAAGAGAAGGAACACTTTTGGGATATGATTTAGAGAGAATGATAGTCTCTCTAAAGGAGAGAAATCCTTTATGACAAGTATGGAGATGATTTGGTGATCAGGAAAAGTATAAGGCCTCCCCCTTTTTGTAGAAGATTTTGAAAGATATGGTAGAAATTTTTTTGCAGAAGAGGCAAGTTAATTTAATAATTTTTTTAGGTTTAACTTTCTCATAGCGAGGGAGATTATATCATCTCCCTTGCTTTATTCTCTATACCTTGAACATTGTTTCTAGAACAGCCCCGGCTCCTCCGAGTAGAAACAGATTAAAACGTGATAGACAAAGTGACGCGTTTGAAGAAAATACACTCCCGTTACGGTGAAATCTTTTCTACCAGGATCATACCGGGATTCTAAAAGGCACAAGAAATGCGTGAAAATTTGATAGAAGGTTCCGACATGGTAAAGTATTTAAGAGGAGGGAACAGAATGAACAAAATTTTGTGGATTTTTGGAATTGGTCTGGCTCTATTTAGTGCGTTTCTGATGGGTAGTGGTAAGATTTTTGGAGAAGACATAACAGGTATCGCTATAGTTGTCGGAATCATAGGGTTAACTCTCATAGCCACATCTCACAAGCACATGATCGAAAAATCAAATAAAAATCATAATCAGGGGGGAACAGAGTGCGCAAACCAGGAGTTCATCTTATAGGTCATGCTGTGTACATCGTTCTATATGGTTTACAGATAGTTCTTTCCATATTTTTCTATCGATCAGGACCTATCAATGTCCTTATATATGCTGGATGGTGTATTTTGATCTTTGGCGTCTTCATGGTATCGTGGTCCATCATTTCAAGAAAAAGGGAAATAGGATTCGTGAGCAATGGAATATACGCCTTTGTTCGACATCCTGAGTTTCTGGGGCACATGCTCATCATCTCGTCTCTGGCTTTGCTGACCCAGCATCTTTTCAGTTTCATTGTTGGTGGAGTGTTGATATTCCTTCTTTACCTTGCGATGGTGGAGGAAGAGAAGAAAAATCTGGAAAAGTTTGGGGATTCGTACAGAGAGTACATGCGAGGAGTACCAAGAGTTAACTTAATACTGGGGGTTTTGAGAATATGCGTGAAGAGAAGGAGATGAGAAGATATGATTATGCTCAAAATGTTTATGTCCATCGGTATAATGGTAATAGCTTGTGTGAGTTTCGGGGCAGGTGGAAATACCGTAGCGCGTGGGGGAGTCGATATGCAGCCATCTGAAATACCTTTGAAGAATCTGAAAATAACCGTGGTGTACGACAACTACTTGTACAAAGAAGGATTGAAAACGGGATGGGGTTTTAGTTGTGTGATTGAAGGTGCAGGAAAAACCATTCTGTTCGATACGGGTGGGGATGCGCCAACCCTGTTGTACAACATGGAGAAACTCGGTATTCATCCTGAAAACATTGATACCATCGTTCTTTCTCACATCCATGGAGACCATGTTGGAGGACTTTTTGGATTTCTCAGGGAAAACTCAAATGTCACCGTTCATCTATTGAAATCATTTGATAAGAGATTCAAAGAGGATGTTCGATCATTGGGGGCAAAGGTAGTGGAAATTCATGAGCCTGCTGAAATATGTAAAGGAATTTACACGATCGGTGAGATGGGATTTTGGATAAAGGAGCAATCTTTAATCGTGAATACAGACAAAGGATTGATCGTCATAACCGGGTGTGCACATCCTGGTATCGTGAACATCGTGGCCAAAGCGAAGGAACTGCTTGGTAAAGATGTACTACTGGTGATGGGAGGATTCCACCTGATGGGAAAGTCAAGAAATGAGATTGGAAAGATCATAGATGATTTCAGAAAACTTGGGGTACGTTACGTTGGGGCTTCGCATTGTTCAGGTGATACGGCGAGGAAGATGTTTGAGGACGAATACAAAGAGTATTTCATAAATGTGGGTGTTGGAAGAGTCATAAAAGGGGATGATCTGGAAAATTGAGGTGTTGAGGTGAGAATATGGGAAAACTCTATGCGATCCTCTTTCTAGGTATAGTCGTCATGACTGTTGGCCTCCTTGGAACATCTGTCTACTTTGGGATATACTACATAGCACCTCTGTTCAAAGATATCCTGGATTTGAAGATTTCAGCTTCAAAATGGCTTCTGTTCTCTTTAGCCTCTCTGTCCATATCTGGACTCTTCATGGGGTTCTTCACCCTTTCCAAATCTATGAGTCGTAACCCTTCGATTCACCTTTCACTCGCTGTTGTGTTTTCGGGTATATCTTTGTTCATCCAGGTTTACAGGATCGTACTGAATGGATTCGCGTGGATGGGAGTTGAGATCCTGGGGAACACTGGAGATTCCAAAACTTTCATATTGATTTCGATGCTCTTCACGCTTTTCACCCTTCTCGTCCTCGTCACGAACCTTGCCCTCCTCAGGAGGGAATTGGTCGAATAATGAAAGTTCTGGGGATAGTTGTGGAATACAATCCCTTTCACAACGGGCATCTCTTTCATCTCCAAAAAGCTAAAGAATTGATAAGACCCGATTACACTATCGCAGTCATGAGTGGGAACTTCTGTCAGAGGGGAGAACCAGCAATTATAGATAAATTCTCAAGAGCAGAGATCGCGCTCAAAATGGGAGTGGATGTCGTTTTTGAGCTCCCAACAGTTTACGCCATTCAAGATGCGGGAGGGTTTGCAAGGGGAGCCATTGGAGTCTTAGATGGTACAGGTGTCGTCACAGACATCGTTTTTGGAAGTGAATCGAACGATATTGAATTCTTGAAGAAGATAGCAGAAATCTTGCATGAACAACCAGACCTTTACAACCAATTCCTTCACGAAGAATTGAAAAAAGGATATTCGTTCCCCAACGCCAGGAAGTACGCTTTGATGAGATACGTTGAGGAGTTGAAAATCATGGATCCAGAGAAGGTGAAGCTGATAGAAAGATCTAACGATATACTAGGCCTTGAGTATGTGAGAGCTATTCTGGATCTTGGCTCAAACATAACCCCTCATACCATAAAAAGAGTGGGGGCAGATTACAAAGAAGAAGAGTTTAAAGGAAGGTTATCGAGTGCCACGTCTATAAGGAAACTCATAAGAGAGGAGAAAATGGACCTGGTGAGAGAATCTGTACCAGAGGAGAGTTTCGAAGTGATATGTAGAGAACTCGAAGAAGGAAGAGGTCCTGTCTTTCTTGAGGATATGGAAAAGCTTCTATTAGGAATCATGAGGTTGAAAGACAGAGACGATTTCTCGAAATTGTATGGGTTTTCAGAAGGGCTTGACGAGAGGTTTCACAGATTTTCAAGAGTCTCTAGCAACATAGAAGAATTCATGGAAAAAGTCAAAAGTAAGAGGTTCACTTTCACCAGGATAAGAAGGTTGATGCTCTACGCGCTGTTTGAGATGAGAAAAGACTTCGTGGAGAGGAGTAACGAGAAAGGGCCTCAGTATCTCAGAATACTTGGTTTTACAGAATCTGGAAGGAAGCTTCTTTCGAAAATGAAGAAGGTTTCAAAATTACCCATTGTATCGACAGTATCTCTTTATAGAAAAGTTCTTGAAAAAGCTTTGAAGGATGAGGAAAGAAATATGTATGTTGATCCAGAGCTTTTTGAAGAGCAGCTTCTACTCGATATAAAAGCAACAAATGTGCATTCTCTCTTCTTCAAATCTGATAGTGAAAGGAAAGGAGAAAGGGATTTCAGGATTCAACCCATTTTTCTCAGTTTGGATACATAAAAAGGTGTTATCGTTTCATCCGGCAACATTAGAAAACCGTATCCATCCCATATTCCATCTATTCCGAATTCCGAAATCTCATTGCTTACATTCAGAACCTCTACATTATCGTGCTCTGCCAGGAATTTCTCCACGATTCTCTTGTTTTCTTCGAGGGTAACGGTGCAGGTACTGTATATCAGTATTCCTCCCTCTTTGAGTAGTTTCCAGGATGAAGACAAGAGCTCATATTGAAGTTTTGCGAGTTTTTTGAAATCCGATTTCCTAACTCTCCACATAACGTCTGGATTCTTTCTTATGGTTCCTAAGGATGTACAAGGAACATCCAGCAAAATCCTGTCGAATTTTTCTTTTACAATCTCTGAAAGCTTCTCACCAGGTAAAACTCCCGTGTCTATAATCTCTATCCCGAGTCTTTTTGCGTTCTCCATAACCTTTTCCACTTTGTCTAAGGAGATATCGAAAGCCAGTATTTTTCCTTTATTTTTCATCAATTCCGCTATATGGGTGGTTTTCCCTCCGGGGGAAGAACAAACGTCAAGAACTGTAAGATCTGAATCGAGCTCCATGAGGAAGGGAACTATCTGGGATGACTCCCCCTGAACGGTGGCCAAACCCTCTGATAGAACCCTGCTATCATCGAGCGATTTTCCAAGTTTTTTTAACCAGATACCAACAGGAGAATGAAGTGTTTCTGAAACTCCGTGCCCCTCTTCCCTCAAGATCTCCATCAATTCCTCTCTGGTTATCTTTAACGTGTTGACCCTCAGAACAATGGGAGAAGGTACCATGTTCCATTTGAGAATTCTCTCAACGATCTCTTCCTCCAAAAAGCTTTTCCAATAGTTCACAAGCCATTCCGGATGTGAATACTTGAGTGACAATTCTGATGGCTCTTCGATTTCCATACTCGACACCTTTCTCAGAATAGCGTTTATTAATCTCTTGAAGTTCTCGTTCTCAGCAAGGGCAACGGTCTCATTGACCGCAGCATAGTCAGGAACAGAATCCATGAAAAGGATCTGATAAACCCCCATTCTGAGCAGTACTCTCACCGCAGGGGGTATTTCCTTTCTCCTCAAAAATCTATCGATGTACCAGTCGAGGAGTCTTCTCTTTCTCACGACTCCCCACACCAATTCTTTGAAAAAGGCCCTGTCCCTATCATCCATTCGGGACAGAGCCTTTCTAACCTCATCTTCAGGTATTCTTTTCCTCTTCTCAAAAATCCTTAAAACTCTGCTCGCTATCTCTCTTATGTTCACTCTCTATCACCAAACATACTGGCTATGAATATCATCCTCAGAAGCTGGAAAATAGCCGTTGCAACTGCAGCAACGTAAGTCATGGCCGCTGCTGTCAGAACCTTCTTCACACCCCTCAATTCTTCTTCAGGCATGAGAATGCTCTCTCTAAGTAGTTTCAGGGCTCTTCTGCTGGCATCGATCTCAA
The DNA here is from genome assembly GCA_964486555.1 of uncultured Thermotoga sp. Classification (GTDB taxonomy): domain Bacteria; phylum Thermotogota; class Thermotogae; order Thermotogales; family Thermotogaceae; genus 4484-232. Next base: position 5,389 of record CAZANP010000047.1, read on the forward strand.
CTGGTAGCGTTATGAGAGTGAATATGACAACCAATATGAAGAATATGATTCCGAGCTTTATTAAGAAAGGTGAGAAGAATATGAGCCCTATCAGGAAGAGTATCCATGCAAGGTTCGAGCCGAAAGTGACAACAGGGGCCATGGCGTTTCTTATGACAAGGGGTGCGTAATTCTGGGCATGCTGTATGGCGTGCCCTATTTCATGAGCGACGACTCCAAGTGATGCTACGGAGAAATCGTTATAGGTTGAGGATGAGAGCCTTACGACCTTCGTTCTGGGGTCGTAATGGTCAGTAAGCCTCCCAGAGATGTATTCTATCGAGACATCGTATATACCGGCACTCTCAAGTAATCTCCTTGCAAGTTCGAAACCGGTGTAGCCTGTTGTGGACTTGATTTTGGAGTATTTACTGAAGGTACTTGAAACGAGAATCTGAGCCCATAGAGCAAAGAGAAACGCAGGAATCAATATGATGATCGTTGGATCAAAGAGTGGGAAGAACACTTTACCACCTCCTTCTGGTCTAATGGACTCATCTATCATCAAAAAAGTTCATCCCATCATATGAACAACAAAACCACTTCTCAGCTTTGGTTCAAACCAGGTGGATTTGGGTGGCATTATCTTTCCTTCATCAGCTATTTTCATGAGATCTTCCACACTCGTTGGATACATGGAGAAAGCGAAGTCCCATCCCTCTTCGTCAACCAACTTCTCAAGGATACACAATCCCTTTATACCTCCAACGAAATCGATTCTTTCATCTGTTCTTGGATCTTCTATTCCAAATATAGGAGAAAGAACCTTTTTTTGCAATATTTCAACGTCCAGAGACGATAAGGTGTCCTCGGACACATTCAAAGGTTTCATGATGTACCATTCACCTGATCCCACATACAAACCAATTTCATGTTTTTTCTTTGGCCTGTAAGGACGCTCGTACACTCTTTCTATTTCGAAATCTTTTTCAAGTTTTCTCAAAAGCTCTTTTTTCCCAATAGAATGCTTCACAACCCTGTTGTAATCCATTATTCTGAGTTCATCGTGTGGAAAGACTATTCCCAAGAAGTAATTTCTCTCATCATCGTCTACTTCCCCTTTTAACATGTCCCTGGCTCTGACCGCTGCCGCTGCTCTATGGTGACCATCCGCTATGTAAAAAGCCTGGACCCTTTCGAAAGCTTTTTCTATGCTCTCCACTTGCTTTTCATCATCGATAACGTAGAATTCGTGAACGATTCCCATATCATCTATCAGTACGTTCTCCGGATCTTTCGTTTCTATCGCTCTTTGAAAAGATTCGTTGACCTCGGGATTTGATCGATACATGAGAAAAACAGGTCCTGTATGGGCTTTCGTGTAGTAAACGTGCTTTGTCCTTTCCTCTTCTTTCTTCTTTCTCGTAAGTTCGTGTTTCTTTATCTTACCTTCCAGATACTCGTCAACGGAGAACAAAGCCACCAGACCCGTTTGAACGTGCTTTCCCATGATCTGTCTGTAAACGTAGAAGGATTCTTTGTCGTCCTGAGCAAGGATACCATCTCTCACGAATTTTTCAAGATTTTCCCTCGCTTTTTTCATAACATCGTCTGAAGATGGATCGATATCCTCTGTGAATTCCGCCTCCGGTTTTGTGACTTTGTAGAACGAAATGGGGTTTTTTTGAATTTCCTTCCTTGCCTCTTCCTTGCTCACGACATCGTAAGGTTTTACGATGAACCTCTCGGCAACATCCTTTCTAGGTCTGAATCCTTTGAAAGGTTTCACCACCATTTCTTACCCTCCCCTTTGATCCTTTCTACGTATTCTCTCTGTTTTTTGAACATCTCATCAGCTTTTCTGTTTTCACGCTCATGATCGTACCCTGCAAGGTGAAGGATACCGTGTACCATAACAGTTAGCAACTCATCTTCATAAGCTACGGAAAATCTTTCAGCGTTCTTTCTAACAACTTCAGGGCAGATTATCACCTCTCCGTATACATCCTCGTCATGGTATGGGAAGGTTAACACGTCGGTGGGTTCTTCTATTCCCATGAATTCTTTGTTAAGAGATTTCATTTCATCTATCGTTACGAAGACGATGTTCACATTCACATCGCCGATCTCTTCCTTCAACACCAGGTATATCGATTCCCTCAGCTCATCTTCAACTATCTTTTCACCCGATCTGTTAATTACCCTTATCATTCACTCTCACCATCTTTTTCTTCTCCTCTTCTGGATACGCTATCCTGGAAGCGAACATGTTCATGAGGACCTTATGGAATTCTTCGATTATCATCTCGAGATCTTTCAAACTGAGACCGGATTCATCGAGTTGCCTTTCAAAGAATATATCCGATACGATTTTCTCGATTATCGTTTTCACACGTTGAGGCTTCGTATCCGTTAATGTTCTCACAGCCGCTTCAACAGAGTCAGCGAGCATTATTATCCCAGCCTCTTTGAACTGAGGCTTGGGACCTTGATATTTGTAATCCCCTTCATTTATCTTTCCTTCACCCTCTATCGTTTCTTTCGCTTTGTGGAAGAAGAACATCTGGGTTCTCGTCCCGTGGTGCTGGGGTATGACGTCTTCAACAAGAAGCGGCAACCTGTGTTTTCTTGCAAGTTCCACTCCATATTTCACATGATCTATCAAAACCAAATGACTCAGACTCGGGCTCAATTCGTTGTGAGGGTTCTTGTCGAAATCGTTTTTCAGGTTCTCCACGAAGAAATTAGGTCTCTTTATTTTACCGATATCGTGATAATACGATGCGACCCTTGCCAGAACGGGATTTGCTCCAATTCTTTCGGCAGCAGCTTCTGCAAGATTCGCAACCATCACACTGTGATAATACGTACCCGGAGCCTGCATGGCAAGGAGTTTCAGCAACGGATGGTTCAGGTTTCCAAGCTCCGTTAAACCAATGTTCGAGTATATTCTGCTCACGAATTCAACGTATGGTAGAAGTCCGAAGACGACGATCGTTGAGATCAGGGGGTTCATAAAAGCGACGATGACATCTTTCAGAACGATGCCAGTGTCCCTGAACATCGAGAGAACCACGGTCACTAGAAAAGACGCAGCGGATGTTATGACTGAAGATTTGACGAGATCCAACCTTCTGTAAATCTCTTTCGTGGTCATGGCTGTGAAGAACACCACACTGAAGTAGTAAAGAAGAATTCTCAGATCGAATCCTTCCCTGAATGAAGCCAGTATAGAGAATATGAAACCCGATGTCAACGCTATCTCGTGATTCATCAGAAGTGAAATCAGAGCTACAGGTATGAATAAGGGTACATAAAGTACACCGAATCGTGGTTGTATGGTTCCTATGAGAAGAGATCCAAATCCCATTAAAGCGTAAAGGGTGTATCTATAAGAAGCATGGAGTGAAAACTTTCTGAAATGCTTTATGGATAATTCCACGAGCCCGAACCATGAAAGGGAGGCTAGAATGTAGAGAGTTATGAACCTTAGAGGGAATCTGACAAGCCTTGGATCTGAAAATACCAATAACAATATGAGAAAAGCGAAAACGTTTCCATACTCCTCAATTAAATTTTTCAGGTATTCCTTGATCTTCATTTTGATTTCTTCCCTTCGTATTCTTCGTAAGCTTTTATTATCTTCTTGACCAGAGGATGTCTGACAACATCCGTTTCGTTCAAATAGACGAAGGCTATACCTTCGATTCCCTTTAAAATCTTCTGGCACTCTATGAGCCCGGATTTCTCCTCATCTATGTCCACCTGGGTTATATCACCTGTTACTATGACTTTAGAGTTGAAACCGATTCTTGTGAGAAACATCTTCATCTGCTGATAGGTTGTGTTCTGCGCTTCATCAAGGATTATGAAAGAATTGTTCAACGTTCTTCCCCTCATGTAAGCGAGCGGTGCTATTTCTATGATACCTTTTTCTCTATAGGAGTAGAACTTTTCAGGAGGAATCATATCGAGGATGGCATCGTAAAGAGGCCTGAGATATGGATCCACTTTTTCTATGAGATCTCCTGGAAGGAATCCCAATTTCTCTCCTGCTTCAACGGCTGGCCTTGTCAGTATTATTCTGTTGACGACCCCTGTTTTTAGATGGTCAAGCGCCATGGCAACAGCTAAATATGTTTTCCCCGTACCTGCAGGTCCGATGACGAACACTATATCGTTTTTCCTCACCGCTTCCATGTATATCTTCTGCCCCAGAGTTTTTGGCTTCACTCTCGATCCAAGGATAGCACCTCTTTTGAATTCATCGTACATCTCCTTAACGCCGTTCCCGTTTTTTTTATACTGATCGACAAGATATTCAAATTCCATCCAATCCAGAAGGTGACCATCCCTTACAATAGATATAACCTCGTTGAGAACACCTTCTGCAGCATCCACGTTCTTTTCATTCTCCCCCTTTATCCATATCTCATCATCGACAACGCTTATCTCAACACCGAATGTTTTCCTTATGTACCGTGCTCTTCTATCGTATTGCCCAAAAACCTCCACAATTTCCACATCTCTAGGAATTCCTATTCTTCTCACTGCCACTCATCGATCACCTCCCTCCAAACAGGATCAATCATATTATACACACTTTTGAACAGGTCGTTTTTTCGCTTCTCAACTTTCAGGTTTCAGGGATATTTCACTGGCTACCCAGAGGAGTATGGAACCTGTTATCAGGAACACCGTGTTTATCAACCAGAAATTCAGAGCAGACATACTTTGAAGTCCCAGAGTGTACCTCACAGCATCTGCAACGTATCTGGCTGGCATGAAGAAAGAAAGTATTCTGAGCTTTGGTGGAAGGAAGGTTATGGGAAAGTAAACCCCAGAGAAAAACAGCATAATTGTCAGTATTATGGAAGCGACGTTGTTGGCAGCTGTGGGTGACTTGAAGGAAAGGGAAAGGATTATACCGAGAGCCATCATTCCAAGTGTCGACGATATGATAGTTACAATGAACAGAAAAAGGTTCATGGAGTATTTCCCGTGGAATATGAAGATACTCACACCTATCATTATGAAGGCGGCCAGAAGGCTCAGTATGAATTTCGAAAAGCTGAGGCCCAGAACGAAGGATATTTTCCTAACAGGCGATACTTTGAACCTTCTGAGGACACCGAGTTCCCTGTAATGGGAGAAAAGAGTTATAACGCCGAACATTCCTGAAGATAGTATGGAAATTGCGATAACACCTGCAAGTAGATAGTCAAAAGGCCTTATATCCATACCTCCAGCATGAATCTTTCGCTCCCTTACCACAACTATATCTTTCACACCGTTTAGTTTCTTTTCAAGGAGTATTTTCAGACTCATCTCAAATGAATTCAGATATCCCATGTTGCTCATATCCCTCGGTTTTTTCAGGATCCTAACACTCTCTCCTGATATCCAAACCAAGGCATCGAGGTCTTTCCTATTTTCATCCATATCGCTTTCGCTTTCATAGAAAATCAGATTCCAGGGTCCTTTCAGAGTTTTCAAAGATTCTCTTATGTTCTCGCTGCACACAACTCCTACATCGATTTGAACGTCTCCAACACTGCCACCTGAGAAGACCGATCCAAAGATAATCAGGAATATCATGGGAAATATCAATGTGAAGAACATGGTCCCCTTGTTCCTGATCGATTCTTTAAACATGCACTTTGCAAGAGACACGAAATCACTCAACTTCCATCACCCTCTTGAAATTCAATGTGACGATAAGTATTGAGAGTACCAACCAGGCAAACGGTACCAAAAGGTGATTCGAAAGATAAGAGTTATAACCCATTGTCCCCCTCAATTTATCCAGTATGTAAGTGGCTGGATTTATGTACACGAACCACCTTATACCCCACGACATGTTCAGAACGTTGAAATAGAAGTTTCCGAGGAACATCATGGCTTGAAAGAGGGAATTGGATATTATGGATATTGTGGATGTCCTCTTGACAAGAGATACTATCATAAGGCCTATCATGGAGTAGATAAGCATTCCAAGAATGATCTGCAAGATGAATTGAGAGCTGAGGATCACTTTCGGTACTCTGTAAAGCAACATACCCATGCTGAAGAGGAGCGTGAGAGATATCAGAAGAGCTAGAAAGTTGTTCAATATGACCGATAATATGAACTCTCCTGATCCGAATGGGGAAACAAGGAGTCTTCTGGTGGATTTCCTCTCTCTTTTTTCCGCAATAGAGTAAGGTATAGAAAAGAAGCCTATACTCATTATGGTCATCATGACTATTGCGGGAAAGTAATAGTGGGCCATGTTGAACTTTTTTGTCTTTTCCTCTAATGAACTTTCTACTTTCACATCCTTGAAGTTACCGAAGCTTCTCCAGATTTCGACTTCCATGGTTTTCAGTATACTCTTGACGACATCCTTCGCCATGGAGGATTCCGTTCTCTCTGGGACGTAATAGATATCGATGGGTACTGTCAATTTCATCTTCGTCTTTGCAAGTAATATGGCTTTTGTGAAGGAAGAATCGAAGTTTTTATCAACGAATATAACAACATCCAGCTTCGATTCTTTGAGTTGTTTCAATGCCTCATCCACCTTTCTGTACTCTCTAATATCAAAGACTTTCTCTCCCTTCAAATGACTAACCATTTTTTCGAAGGCTGTGGATTTTTCCTCATAAACGACCCCTATCCTGAAAGTGACATTTTCTCCCTCTGCGATTCCACCAAAGATGGAAGTTAGTATCAGGTAAAGGATCAGAGGGAAGAAGAATATCCAGAAACTTCCAGAGAAATCCCTGATGTAATCGTTTAAAAACAGATATAGAGAGAACCTCAGAATTTTCTTCACAATACTTTCCTCCTCAATCTCTGAGAGAATGACCTGTCAGTTTTAGAAACACATCTTCGAGGTTCGGTTTTCTTATCATGACGTTCGATACTTTTCCAGACTTCAGAATTTCGGGTAATACCCTTTCTGGATCGTTCACTATCAATCTGTACTTGTTGGCGTCCAGTTTCTCCGCTCCTTCTACCACGAAATCTTCGATTGTTTCCATCTCGATGACCGTTTTGAGGCCAGATCTTCTTATTATCTCTTCTGGTCTTCCCATCTCAACGATCTTGCCATGGTCGATTATGCACACAACATCTGCCAAGTATTCTGCTTCCTCCATGTAATGTGTTGTTAAAAATATCGTCTTTCCCTTATCTTTCAGGTCCTTTATTATCCCCCAAACCATTCTTCTTGCCTGAGGATCGAGACCCGTCGTCGGCTCATCCAAGAAGATGAGCTCTGGATCGTTTATCAAAGCAACACCAAGAGCCAGTCTTTGAAGCTGTCCTCCAGAGAGGTTCTTCACAAGACTCTTCTCTTTATCTACAAGATGTACTATCTCCGATATCTCTCTGACCTTGTATCCCCTTCCATATAGTTCTCTGAACAGAGAAAGTGTCTCCCCAACAGTGAGGTAGTTGAAGAAAGCACTCTTTTGAAGTTGGACTCCTATCCTTTTCTTCATCTCTTTGGGAATGTCATCGACGGTCTCCCCAAAGAGTTTCACTTCTCCTGAATCTCTCTTTCTCAATCCTTCCAATATCTCGACTGTCGTCGTCTTTCCAGCCCCGTTTGGCCCAAGAAGTGCGAATATGCTACCCTCTTCTATGTCGAAAGAGATACCATCAACTGCTTTAACATCTTTATAATACTTTTTCAGATTTTTAACTTCCACGATTTTCACATTCTTACCTCCAAAGAGCAGTTTGTAATTATTATACATTGAAATTTCAAATAGAAAAAGGAGGATTTTTTATGTTCGAAGATATAGAAGATTTTGTGAGAAAAAGAATGACCAACGATGCTTCCCACGATTTTGAACATGTTCTGAGAGTCGTTCGGATGTGTGAATTCATTGGCACAAGAGAAGGAGAAAATCTCAGCATCCTCATACCAGCAGCGTTCTTCCATGATATCGCTAGGCCTCTTGAAATTGAGGATCCTTCCATTGATCATGCCAAGGAGAGTGCTCGTATAGCTCGCGAATACTTATCGAATAGAGGCTATCCTTATATAGATGAAATAGTTTACGCGATAGAGGTTCATAGATTCAGAAA
>CAZANP010000048.1:0-13192 GCA_964486555.1 uncultured Thermotoga sp.
GCCCCCTTTTTTCATGCAAGTTTCTCTTCTTCCACTGCTCTTGGCGTTTCCTCTATCTGTATGTTTGCAAACACGTCGAGTCCCGTCCCAGCTGGTATCAACTGTCCAACGATCACATTTTCCTTCAATCCATACAATGGGTCCGATTTCCCTTCTATGGCAGATCCTGTCAGGATCCATGCCGTCTCTTCGAATGCTGCTGCGCTGAGCCAGCCTGGATAATTCAGAGCTGCTTTTTTAAGAGACAGCAGTCTTCTCTTGTACCTTACAGGTTCTTTCGGCAGAATCTGGTACGTCACAACCTTTCCTCTTTCGACCACATCTATCTCTTTTATTCCAGCATCTATCGCCTTTTTCAGGATCTCTTCTGTGATCTCTTCTCCTTCCGATGCGATCACCTCTATGGTACCATCCGGAGACTCGGTTATGAGCCTCCTTGCAAGTTCTTTTCCTATGACAAGTCTTCTGTTTTCATCTATCTTCGAATTCTCTTCAAGAACCATTCTGTTGAATCTTTTCAGATCCACTATTGGAACGAGTTGCTCTGGCAGGTAGTCACTATCTCCTGGATCCACGACCTCCGCCATACTCAGCATCTGTCTGAATATTATCTCGAAGTGCTTGTCGTGTATATCGACTCCCTGCTGGACGTATGCGTTCTTTATTATCTTCAGAAGGTTTATAGCAGTTAAAACTCCTTTTTCTTCCTCCATTTCAAGGAGTTTCCACCAAACTATAGCCCCTGTCGTTAATGGATCTCCTCTGAAAACCTTCTGACCTTTCTTAACTTTCGGTTTCGCTCTCTTCGATATCTCATAAGCGTATATTCTTCCCGCGTAATCTTCAATGTATATAACTCTTCTTCCGGTTTCGTCTTCTGCTATGTCTTTGACGAATCCATCAACTTCCGAGAGCCTTGCTTCCGCTCCGTAGTATTTCTTGATCTCCTTCTTGGAACCACTCTTTTCTTCCCTCAAGAAAGCGTAAGGCTCGAAGGTTTTCTCGACTGTGGTCAAACCACTGACGATGTCACTCGCTCCCATAACTCCTCCAACGTGGAAGGTTCTCATGGTGAGCTGTGTTCCAGGTTCTCCAATCGATTGAGCCGCAACGATACCCACCGCTTCTCCAACGTTGACTATCTTGTGGTTCGAAAGATCCATACCATAGCATGCGGCACATATTCCATGTTCGGCTTCACATGTTAGAGGTGATCTGACGATTATGTTAGGCCTTACAAGAACTTTCTGAACGTCGTTCTCTTCAAGGAGTTTTGCGGTATTTTCGTTTATGACCTCTTGATAAACAGCTATCTGTCTCTCTCCTTTTTTGTCGTAAATCGGGTTCTCTTCCGCAACTACCGCTCCAACTACCGGATAGATCTTTATCTTTATACTTTCTTTTCCTTTGGATCTTGCAGCCCTTATAACTTCCCATGTCACTTCGGACCCTTTTTCGAATATTTCACCGTTTTCTCCTTCTATATCTTCCGCAAGTTCTGCGTAAGTGTATGGAAGCTCTATTTCGGTTATGTCAAAGTCGATGATTTTGTACACATCGACACTTTTTCTGTAAGATGCCAAGAATTTCGCATCATCGTCGGCTAACATCGTGTTCCTTGTGTAGGCTTTTCCGTTTTCTGGATTGACAACGACATCTCCTGTTTCTGGATCTATAACATCCTCTGCCAGAACCCTCCCAAACAGGAAATCCTCTAGCTTTTCAACGACTGTGCCATCTTTTATCAAATCCATCGCTCTGATACCGTTATGAGTTCCACAATCCGGCATGGTTACAACCACACTCTGTGCGACATCTATGAGCCTCCTTGTCAAGTAACCAGCAAACGACGTGTTCATCGCCGTATCAACTTGACCTTTTCTCGCGCCGTAAGTGGATATGAAGAACTGGAGGATGTTAACACCTTCTCTCAAGTTCCTGTCGACAGGATAGTCAAAGGTCAGAGCCTCGTATACGGCTTGTCCTCTGAAGATTCTGGATTTTATTTCCCTGGATCTTGGGTCGTACGCCTTTATCATCAGACCTCTTATACCTGCAAGCTGTTTGACCTGGTCTATGTTACCCCTTGCACCTGAATTCACCATCATGTATATGGGGTTGAATGGATTCGCACCCAAGGTTCTCGAGGTGAGCTCTTTTATCTGATCGGTTACTTTCGTCCAGATCCTCACGATCTCGCTCTTTCTCTGCTCCTCCGTCAGGAACCCTTGTTCGTAGTACTCTTCTATCTTCTTAACTTTCTCCCATGTTTCGTTTATTATCTTGTCTCTCTCAGGAGAAACAACAAGATCTTTAAGAGAGAATGTGAGACCCGAAACTGTTGCGTAATGGAATCCTAGTGATTTTATGTCGTCTAAAAGATCCGCTGCCCTGTCGACACCGTATTTCTTGAACGTTTCATAAACTAAGGAGTTTATCTGCTTCTTTCCGAAGATTTTGTTGTAGTCTCTGAATTCCTCAGGAACTATCTCGTTGAATATGACCCTTCCAGGAGTCGTTTTTATCCTTTTTTCCTCACCCTTCAGATTTATTTTGATCAATATAGGTGTGTGAAGTGAAATGTATCCGTGGAAGTAAGCAAGCATCGCTTCTTCAGGTGATGAGAACTTCCATTTTATCTCCTCCGGCTTTATCTTCTCAAAATCTTTTGTTACCGTCGTCAGATAGTGCACACCTATGATGATGTCTTGTGTCGGCAGGGATATAGGTTTTCCATGAGCTGGAGAGATTATGTTGTATCTTGAGAGCATGAGAAGCCTGGATTCTGCTTGAGAAGCTGCAGATAGCGGTACATGAACAGCCATCTGGTCGCCATCGAAGTCTGCGTTGAATGGAGGACATACAACTGGATGAAGCTGTATAGCGTTCCCTTCAACTAGCTTTGGTTCAAAAGCCTGTATGGATACTCTGTGAAGAGTCGGGGCTCTGTTTAGAAGAACCACTTTCCCTTTTATGACCTCTTCCAGAACTTCCCAGGCTTCCGGCATTTCCTTTTCGATGATCGCTTTCTTCATCTTCCTTACCGCTTTACTCGTTTCTCCTTCTCCAAGAAGTTTTGCAAGAACAAACGGTTTGAAGAGTTCCATGGCCATTTTCTTTGGTATACCACATTGATGTATCTTGAGGTCAGGTCCAACAACTATCACCGCTCTTCCAGAGTAGTCAACCCTTTTTCCAAGGAGATTCCTTCTGAACCTTCCCTTCTTTCCTCTCAGAAGATCTGTTAGAGATTTCAAAGGCCTTCCATTCCTGTCTTTGACAGGTATTCTTTTGTGTCTCTTCCCTTCAGATTCGGTTCCGTTGTGTATCAAAGCGTCAACAGCTTCTTGGAGCATTCGCTTTTCGTTTCTCAGTATTATCTCGGGAGCTCCAAGATCCATGAGTCTTTTAAGCCTGTTGTTTCTGTTTATGACCCTCCTGTAGAGTTCGTTGAGATCCGTTGTTGCAAACCTTCCCCCCTCGATCTGTATCATGGGTCTTAAATCTGGTGGTATGACGGGAACAACTTCTAGAATGATCCACTCAGGCTTGTTCCCAGATTTTATGAAGTCTTTTACCAGTTTTAATCTTCTTCTGAGCTTTATCGCCTTTGAACTGGATACAGGAAGTTTCTTGAGTTCCGCTTCAAGATATGCCTTCAATTCCTCAAGATCGAGTTTTTGAAGTAGTTCCTTTATAGCTGTCGCACCGTAACTCGCTTTGATTTTATCCGGGTATATCTGACTGTAAGCTTCGTATTCATTTTCGGTTATTATGTCTCCTATTTTCAAGCCCGTCTCTTCAGAAGCTTCAGGATCGATATCCGTTATGACAACTATTGGCCTGTCGTTTTCAACTCTCTCCTCGAGATCGAACAACGTTGGATAGTATTCTTCGAAGATCTTAGCTTCTGAAGAAGCTAAGAACTCATCTTCGAAGAGGAATCTATCTGCAAGGTGGTCACCTTTTTTCACCTGATCACCGTCGTTCACATAAACGAGGGAACCTTCGAATATAGGATATTTCCTCTCCTCAATACTGCTTTCGACATAAAGCGTTCCCATGGAGAGGGCTTCGTATGTACCATCCTCCAGTGGTCTTACGTTGAGATCCCTTCCAAAGACGACCTTTCCAGATATGCTGGCTTTGACACTTGGTAGCTTCGTCGGACTCGTTATCTGATCTCCTTTTTTGATCTTTTCACCATCTTTCACTAAAACTCTCGCTCCGTATGGTATCGTGAATACCAAGGGCTGTTCTTTACTTGTGGTCAGAGGTCTTAAAGTCACAGTATTGGTGAGTTCATCGACTTCTGCGTAGCCTTCAAAAGGTGCGTAGATCGGTTCTACCTCCATCTCCATGGTCATTTCCTGACCTTTTTCAACACTTTCTCCATCTTTAACCACGATCTTCATTCCGGGATAAACCGTATGCTCGGCTCTTACAACGTTTCTCACGATAATCCAAACTAATTCTCTTCCTGTATTCGTTCTTTCGGTTTTTAACCTGACCTCACCATCAAGATCCGATACGACAGGAGATTTGGGATTTTTAACTATGAAAGCCTGTTCAACGTCGAAATTCCATTTTCGCATGTAGATCCTGTATTCTGTCTCATAAAGAATATCTCCCTGAGAGAAAGGACTGTCTTTCGGATCGGTCACTATGAACGCCCTCTCGATGATTCTTCTGCTTCCGTAGTATATTATGTTTTCAAGATCCGATGTGGATATATCGAGGAGCGTTCCCAGGACACTGGGAATGCTTTCAAGATACCATATATGGACGACAGGGGCTGCAAGTTCTATATGACCCATCCTTTTTCTTCTCGCTTCTCTCGATTCAACACGCACACCACATCTTTCACAAACTGTTCCTTCATACTTCTTCCCTTTATACTTACCACATGCACACTCGTAATCCTTCACGGGACCAAAAATTCTCTCACAGAACAAACCGTCCCTTTCTGGTTTGAACGTTCTGTAATTTATGGTCTCAGGTTTTTTAACTTCTCCACTCGACCAACTTCTAATGGTCTCAGGAGATGCAAGCTTTATCTGAACGCTGGCAATCTTCCTCTTAAAAGTAGATACCGCCATCTTTCCACCCTCCCCAGATTCAGAACTTGTCGATGTCTATCTCGTTTCCTTCATCGTCGTAAAGCCTGACATCAAGAGCAAGACCTCTCAACTCTTTCACAAGAACTCTGAAACTCTCGGGGATACCCGGTTCTGGTATGTTCCTTCCTTTGAGAATAGCTTTGTAAGCTTCGTTTCTTCCCTTTATATCATCGGACTTTATGGTGAGCATCTCTGCAAGGGTATGAGCTGCACCGTATGCCTCCAAAGCCCAGACTTCCATTTCACCAAGCCTCTGACCTCCAAAGTGCGATTTTCCACCGAGAGGTTGCTGATGAATCAGAGAATAAGGACCCGTTGATCTTGCATGTATCTTTTCTTTCGCAATATGAACGAGCTTCATCATGTACATGTAACCAACCACAACGGGGCTGTCGAAAGGCTCTCCTGTTCTTCCATCCCTCAAAACGACCTTACCCGATGGATCCTCTTCGTTGTCACCCGCGTGAAGACCTCTCTTTTTCCTTTCTTTGTAAAGTTCTCTCAATATCTCTTCTTCCTTCGCACCATCGAAAATGGGTGTGGCGAACCATTTGCCTGTAAGTTTTGCAAGCCATCCAAGCTGCGTCTCAAGAATCTGTCCTACGTTCATTCTCGAGGGGATCCCTAATGGATTCAGAACCATCTGCACAGGTGTTCCATCGGGAAGGAAAGGCATATCCTCTTTCGGTAGGATCTTGGATATGACGCCTTTGTTTCCATGTCTTCCAGCGAGTTTGTCACCAACATCCAATGTCTTTCTCGTGGCAACGTAAACTCTCACGAGTTTGTTGACACCGGATCCAAGATCTGCTATATCGTTCTTGTCGAAAACATCGACCTTTATGACCCTTCCTTCAACACCGTGGGGGAGTCTCAACGAAGAATCTTTAACATCTCTTCCCCTCTCACCGAAAACGGATCTTATGATCTTTTCCTCAGGAGATGTGTCTCCTTCTCCTTTGGGTGTGACTTTTCCAACAAGAATTGCTTGAGATCCAACGCCGTAGTCACTAACAACGTACGCACCTATTCTTATTATCCCATCTTCATCCAGATTTTTGAGAAGTTCCTTACTGACATTTGGAATATCTGATGTTATCTCTTCAGGTCCAAGCCTTGTTTCCCTTGCTTGAGTTTCATAAACCTCTATGTGAATCGAGGTGAAGGTATCCTCTTCCAAAAGCTCTTGACTCACGAGGATGGCATCTTCGTAGTTGTACCCTTCCCAAGGCATGAAAGCAACCAGAACGTTCCTACCAAGGGCGAGTTCTCCCATATCCGTTGCTGGACCATCAGCTATGGGTTCTCCCGCTTTCACTCTATCTCCGATGTCAACTATTGGTTTCTGATTTATGGTTGTATCCTGGTTGGACCTTACAAACTTCAGAAGATTGTACTCATCCAATACGGGATTACCCTTCTCATCGTACATGAGTTCCCCATTCTCATCGATCCTGTGGATCACTATCCTTTTCGCATCCACCATTTTGACAATTCCATCATGTTTTGCCAAGACGACGTATCCAGAGTTCTTAGCTGCTTCCCATTCCATACCGGTACCGACAAGGGGGGCTTCGGTTTTCACAAGGGGAACCGCTTGTCTCTGCATGTTAGATCCCATGAGGGCCCTACTCGCATCGTCGTGCTCCAGGAACGGTATCAAGGAAGCCGATACACTGAAAGGTTGTTTTGGAGATACGTCCATGAGATCCACTTCATCTTTCGAAACGAACCTTATATCTTCACCGATTCTAACAACAACCCTCTCGGGTATTATGTTTCCTTCCTCATCTATTTCCGTTGTGGAAGGTGTGATCTTGTATTTTTCTTCCTCATCTGCCGCAAGGTAGACTATCTCGTCGGTGACCTTACCGTTGACGACCTTCCTGTATGGAGTCAATAAAAATCCGTATTTGTCAACTTTGGAATAGATGGCAAGCGAGGTTATGAAACCGATGTTAGCACCTTCCGGTGTTTCTATGGGACAGATCCTTCCGTATTGAGAGTGGTGAACGTTTCTCGCTTCGAAAACCTTCGATTCTCTTCTGAGCCCACCGGGGCCGACGGCAGATAGTCTCCTTTTATGGGTGAGCTCAGACAAAGGATTCACCTGATCCATGAACTGAGAGAGTTGGTTGGTTGCGAAAAATTGATTGACAGTGGATATTATGGATTTTATGTTTATAAGACTCTGTATTGGTATTTTGCTCAAGGATGAGGTCAATGTCAATTTTTCTTGAATCGCTCTTTGAGCCTTTGCGAATAACCTTTCGAATTCTCTCCTTATGAGTTCCCCAACCGTCCTTATCCTCTTGTTACCGAGATGATCCTTCGTATCAAAGGGTATGGGAGTCGTTTCCTTGTTGATGTTCGTCAAGTATTTCATGGCAGCGTAAATCGATATATCGAAGCTCGCATCGTAATTCTTTCTCATTATGTTCATGAGCTTTCTGAGGTCACAAGGGGCTATTCTGTGATCCTCAAGGAACTTCTCCTCAAATATCTGAACGAGCTTTTTGAGGTCATAAGTATCCACTTCGAAATCGTTCATGTACCTTGTTTCGAAATAATCGAAGAGTTTTCTGGTGGCAAGAATTATATCAAGAGGAGTTAGTATGGTTTCTTTGACATCGTAGACCGCTTTTTTCGCTTCCTCGGGATCTTTTCCTTCTATCTCTATGAGATATTCAACGTACGCCTCTTGAAGCCTTTTGTTAACCTTGTATCTTCCAACCTCGGAAAGATCGTATCTTTCTGGGTTGAAGTACAGATCGTGTATGTACCTCTTTGCAGCGTTTATCCTCGGAAGCTCTTCTGGCCTCAACCTTCTGAATATCTCGAGAAAAGCATCGACACTGGTCACTTCTCCTATACCGTGTATGGTATCAGCTTCTGCCTCTTCCTCTTCACGTGATTTCAAAATTTCCTCAACCATTTTCTCAAAAGTGTTCTGGGCTATGGGGTGAACTATCTTGACTTTCTCGACACTTGATTTCAAGATCTTCTCTGCCATCTCGTTCGTTATGAGTTTTCCCTTCTCACCGATCTTCTCACCATTTACGATAACATCTTCGAGTAGCATGGAACCAACGTGGAGTTTTACGCTGTCTTCATCGTCTGCGTCGATAACCGTTGGGAAGAACGATAGTATCTGCATGTCATCCTCATAACCTATCGTTTTCAAGAACAAGAAGAGGTTAACCTTTTTTCCATCCAAAGAAGCGTATAAAACCCCGTCGTATGGATCAAGGAGTATCTCAAGCCAAGCTCCTCGAGCTGGTAAGAAGTAAGTTCCGTATTCTTCACTGTCTATATAATCATCGGGATAGTAAAGGCCAGGAGAGACGATTATCTGGTTAACCACGACCCTTTCTGCACCGTTGATTATGAACGTACCTCTCTCAGTCATGTAGGGAATATAGCCAAGAAACGCTTCTTCTTCTTTCATCTCTCCCGTTTTGAGATCCGTGAGTCTTGCCGTAACGTAAACGGGAACGGTATAGGTGAGGCCCTTTGCCTTACACTCTTCTGGTGTGAAGCTTGGGCTACCAACCCTTGTGGAAACGAATTCAAGCATGAAACCTTTATCGGATTTCCTCAGATCTCCCCTTGGAGCTTGAGAATATATGGGAGAGAATTTCTTCAGGACGGAAAGTAGTCCCTCATTCAAAAATTTGTGGTAAGATTCTAATTGGATAGCTATGAGATTTGGAACACTTATCGGTTCTCTGATTTTTCCAAAGGTGAGCCTTTTCCTCTTTCCATAGACAGTCTCTTTCATTTTCTCACCTCTCAGAAATTTTGAACAAAAAATCTTCAGGGGGTAACTTCCCCCTTCTTGTTGGACTGGAATTATCAATATAACTCTTGAACCTTTTGAGAGTGAAAGATAATCAGTAGCATAGCCTTACATATTAAAACATATAAACCCCGTGCAGGCAACTCCTAGCACGGGGTTGATACAAACTTTTTTCACACGAGAAACTTTCGAAAAGTTCATTTCAATTCCACTTCTGCTCCAACCTCTTCCAGTTTCTTCTTTATCTCCTCTGCTTCCTCCTTGGTCACACCACTCTTGATCACAGCGTCTGGCGTTCCCGCTTTCTCCACAAGATCCTTCGCTTCTTTGAGTCCAAGACTCGTTATCTCTCTTACAACCTTTATAACCTGGATCTTGTTTTGGCCGAAACTCTTCAGAACAACATCGAATTCCGTCTTCTCTTCCTCGGCAGCACCTGCTCCAGCTGCTCCTGCAACTGGTGCTGCAACTGCAACGGGAGCGGCAGCTGTTACTCCAAACTTGTCTTCGAGTTTCTTAACGAGCTCTGCAAGCTCTGATACCGTCATCTGTTCGATAGCCTGTATGATTTCATCGATTGTCATAGAAAATCACCTCCATAATCATTGTTTTTTATCTTTAATTGCGTTAAGAACATAAAGCAGATTCCTCATGATTCCACTCAGAACGAATACAAGGCCGTTTATAGGTGATTTCAACCTGCCAACAACCATGGCATACAATTCTTCCTTAGATGGGAGTTTTGCTATGTTTTCAACTTCCTCTGCAGAGAACCTCTTTCTCTCAAGAAATCCTCCCTTGAATTTGAATTTTTCCAGCTTTTTCTCTTTATAAAAGTTGTAAATGGTTTTGACAGCTTCCACGGGATCTCCTTCCAGAACGTAAAGCACCGCCGTGGGGCCAAATAGAAATTCTTTGTAATCCTGGGGGTCAAAACCAGCTCTTTCAAGGGCGAAACCGAGCAAAGTGTTTTTCACAACTCTGTATCTTGCTCCTTTCCCATATTTTTCCTTTATTCTCGCTCTTAACTCGCTTATCTGCTCAACGTTTAAACCTGTAAAATCCGTTAAGAGAATCAGAGAAGAATTTTTCAAAATCTCTGTCATCTCCTCAACTATCCTTTTCTTTTCTTCTCTGGTCAGCAAAACTTTCACCTCCTAAAAAAATTTCGTGGGCCTCCCAAGGCCCACGAAAGAAACTTGCACATCTTTCGTGTGCCTCGGGCAGGCGGGATAGTCCCTTTAAGAACCTGCCGTCTTCGGCACATTATTTATTTCTTCTTGGACAACAGTTTTCCAAGATCCAATTTTATACCAGGTCCCATAGTCGAAGCAACCACTGCTTTTCTTATGAACTGGCCCTTGACTCCCGATGGTTTCATCGCCATTATCTGTTCTATTGCTGAGAGCAGGTTTTCTTTCAGTTGCTCGTTCGCGAATGATCTCTTTCCTATTGGTATGTGAAGGTTTCCTGTTTTATCCGTTCTGACTTCAACCCTTCCTTTTTTGAATTCTTTGACCGTTTCTCCTACTTCCTGCGTCACGGTTCCAGATTTCGGTGAAGGCATCAAACCTCTTGGCCCTAAAATCTTTCCCAGTCTTCCAATAACTCTCATCATGTCAGGAGTTGCGATAGCAACATCGAAATCAAGAAATCCCTCTTTCTCTATTTTCTCAACGAGATCTTCCGCTCCCACATAATCTGCACCGGCTTCTTGTGCTTCTTTCGCTTTATCTCCCTTCGCGAATACCAAAACCTTCACTTTTTTCCCCGTTCCATGAGGCAGAGATATGGTTCCTCTAACGTGCTGATCCGGTTTTCTGTAATCTATGTTCGTTGCAAGATGTAATTCTATTGTTTCGTCGAATTTGGCTGTAGCAGTTTTCTTAACGAGATCTATTGCTTCATCCACATCGTAATACTTCATCCTATCAACGAGTTTCCTAACTTCAAGATACCTTTTGGAGTGCTTCGGCATGACTGCCTCCTCCTTTCACATCAACCTTCGACAACTTCTATTCCCATACTCTTCGCCGTACCTTCGATTATTCTCATGGCTGCTTCCAGATCATCCGTGTTGAGGTCTGGCATCTTCATCTTCGCTATCTCCTCTATCTGCTTTCTTGTTACCTTCCCGACCACTTTCCTCTTGGCTTCTGAGGAACCTTTATCAAGTCCCGCCGCTTTTTTCAAGAGGAAAGAAGCGGGCGGAGTTTTGACGATGAAAGTGAAAGATCTATCCTCGTAGACTGTTATGATGACAGGAAGAAGCATTCCTGCTTTATCCGCTGTTTGAGCGTTGAATCTCTTACAGAACTCCATGATGTTTACTCCCCTCTGTCCCAACGCGGGTCCAACCGGGGGAGCTGGGGTTGCTTTTCCAGCAGGAAGTTGAAGTCTTATCTCTGCAATCACCTTTTTCGCCATATCTGACCCTCCTTACGTGGTTCGGGGGTAGCCCTCCCACATCATTCTATTTTCTCAACTTCCGATACATGGAGCACAACAGGAGTTTCTCTTCCGAATATGGTAACTGAAACCTTGAGTTCTTGCTTTTCTGGATCTATCTCCTTCACGATTCCTGCGAAATCCTCAAAAGGACCACTTATTATCTTCACCGTGTCTCCCACGTTGAAGTCGAACTCCACTTTAACGGGTTTCTTCTTCTCCTCGTATTCTTCAAGGCCTGCCAATCTCAATATGGCTCTTGCTTCTCTTTCTCTCAGTGGTATGGGTTGACCTCCCACGGATACGAAACCTATAACGTTGGGAACCGTTCTGACGAACTGATACGTTTCGTCGTTCATGATCATCTCGACGAAGACGTATCCAGGGAAGAACCTTTTCTTTTTCGTTTTTAAAATTCGTATTTCTTTCCTAGTCCCAAGATCCAGAACCTCCACCTTTCCTGAGGTCTTTGCAAAGTACTTCTTCCCCTCTGCAAGAAGGTCCCCTGCTTTAACCTCCTGGCCTTTCCTCACCATACTCCTGTCAAAAACCTCCAGAGGTATGTGATATATATCTTCCTCTCCATCTTCTGCTTTCACAGTCACTCTTTTCATCTTGGCTATTTCAACTATCCTACCATCGAGTTCACATATGTATTCACCATCCCGACTCAGAGGCATACCTTGCCTCACCCTAGTTCCTATCTTAAGACCTGTCTCCACACCGGCACTTTCCGGTATGTAATAAGTTTTCGTGTATTTTCTATCTATGGTCTCTATTACTATCTTTCTGACGTTCTTGATGTCGACTACCTTCCCATACCTTCTAGCATGGGTCGGGGGCTCTTCCGCCAAAATATCTCCCTTTTCGACGTTCTTCCCAGATGAGACGTGAAGTTTGGCGTTGGGGGAAAGGATGTATCTATCCGATGATTTCGAAGAAGCGTCAAGTACAACCTCTTCAGGTATGACGACCCTTCCAACGAGGTGATGGGCCCCCGTCACCTCCACCTTATTCTCCAAATTTTCCTTCACAGCGTATTCATATCCGGACATCGTTTGAAGAATGTACCATTTTTTCCTCATACCTCTATCACCTTATCCCTAGTATTCCTAATAACGCCCTCATGAAACCAGAGAAGAAAAGGTCAAGAATGAAGAAATACACACCCATAGTGATAAGGATGAAAACCACAACCGTTGTGGAGCCAACGAGCTCATGCCAATTCGGCCAGTGTGTTTTCTTTGCCTCTGTTTTCACTTCTCTGAAGAACCTTCTCAGCTTTTCCATCTTCTTTCCCCCTTCTTACACAAAAAAATTGGCAGGGCCGGCAGGACTCGAACCTGCAACCTCCGATTTTGGAGACCGGCGCTCTACCAATTGAGCTACGGCCCTGCGCATAACCTTATTTGGTTTCAACGTGCACTGTATGCTTGTTGCATCTCGGACAGTATTTCCTGAGCTGTAGTTTCTGCTTTCTATCCCTGTTTTTCGTGGTGTAGTAATTTCTGCTTCCACATTCTGAACACTTGAGAACGATCCTTATCCTCATCACCTTCACCCTCTCTACCACGACTTTCGAATTCTGGTGGTGGGGGGAGGATTTGAACCTCCGAAGGCGCTCCGCCAGCAGATTTACAGTCTGCCCCCTTTGGCCGCTCGGGCACCCCACCGATCTTTCTCTGGAGCCAGCGGTGGGACTCGAACCCACAACCTACTGATTACAAATCAGTCGCTCTACCGGTTGAGCTACGCTGGCCCCTATCCTGCTCTCAAGATTATATTCTAACACGAGTTCTATGTCAAGCGAAGCAAGGAAATTGAT
>CAZANP010000049.1:0-12867 GCA_964486555.1 uncultured Thermotoga sp.
TGATAAAGAGGCGATAGGTATATGGGTGGTGAGTCCACCAACATTTTGAGAAAAAGTCTGCAACCGTAAACTCGGGGAGTCAAAATTTACTCCCCAACTTCTTCGATATCTCTCTTGCACAGTTGACGACGTATACGGCGTTTCTCTTTATCCATTCTTCCGTGAATTTTATGGCGGCTCCCGCTATACTAACCGCCGCGATGGGTTTTCCTTCATGGTTGATAATGGGAGCTCCTATACATTTCACTCCATCTTCATTTTCTTCGTTGTCAATGGCGTATCCTCTCTTCCTGATTCTTCTCAATTCCTCTTTGAGCTTCTCAGGATCAGTTATGGTTCTTTCAGTTCTTTTGAGAAGTCTCACGTTCTTTAAAAAATCTTCCAATTCTTCTTCTGGTAGATACGCAAGGATTGCTTTTCCAAATCCGGTGGAGTAAAGTGGCATCCTCATTCCTATTCTTGAGATCATGGGAAGACTCTTGGCACTTTCCAGCTTTTCTATATAAACACCCTCATACCCTTCTTTCAAAACAAGATGAACCGTTTGATCGGTCTTCACCATCAAATCAACGAGATAAGGGTGAGCTATCTCCCTCAAACTTATCCTTTTCAGAATGATACTGCCAAATTCAACGAGTTTAAAACCCGGTATGTAAGACCCATCTCTCTTTCGAATGACAATGCCGTACTGTTCGAAAATTTTCAGGTATCTGGAAGCGTTTGAAACGCTCATATTGAAAGTTCTGGCAACATCAGAAACTTTGACGCTCTTTGAAGAATTCACAATGTAACTCATTATCTCTAAGGTCTTCTTCACGGTTTCCACCATTTATCAGCTCCCTACCGGTTTTATAACACGATCTCAACTCTTCTAAGATATTTTAGCGCGATGGTTTTGAAAAGTTTCAAAGTAGACAGGCTCGCGGGTCCCTTCTCATATTTGAAAGCTGGATATCCTCTCCGAATGTGAAGGGGAATATTCTCATCCAGACTGGAGATGTACATCACCAATTTTTTGAACTCTTCTAAATCGTCGTTGAAACCCTCTATCAAAGTGAAAGTAACTTCCACATGTTTCCCTCTCTTCACGCATTCTTCCAGAGCAGCTAATACCGATTCGAAATGTCCCTTGGGACCTATAGCATATTTGAAAGGTGAGAAAGCCTTGAGATCCACGTTGAGGGCGGTTACATAATTCAAAAGTTCCCGCCAGGGTTCTCTCTCCGCATAGGCATTCGTATTCAAAATGATGTCTACATCTCGTGGTAAAAGTTTACAAACATCCATGATGTATTCATACCACGTTATTGGTTCGTTGTAAGTGAAAACGATTGCTTTTGTATCGTTCAGCATTTTTACGAGAGCAACTGGTGAAATTTTCTTTATCAGATGATCTGGGCAATATCTGGAAATTTCCCAATTGTAACACCAGCTACATGCCAAATTGCAACCCCAACTACCGATCGAAATGGTCTTGATATCGGGTTTAAAATACAGCAGTCTTTGATTCATCGTATCCTTTCTCATTATGGTTATCTCACCGTAATTCCTTGTGTAAAGGACGCCATTCAGGTTCACTCTGGACAGGCAGATTCCACATTGATGATCCTTAAGAATACAGTGATTAGGACAGAGAAGACACATGACTCTGCCGTCTTTCAAGGTTTTCCAGAACGATGCTTTTTTCATCCAAATCACTCTTTTTTCCTACTTATTATGGAGACC
The DNA here is from genome assembly GCA_964486555.1 of uncultured Thermotoga sp. GTDB lineage: Bacteria > Thermotogota > Thermotogae > Thermotogales > Thermotogaceae > 4484-232. Next base: position 1,726 of record CAZANP010000049.1, read on the forward strand.
ATAACAGCGAGGATGACAGCTGTTCCCTTTGTAATGAACTGGAAATAGTAAGGTACGTTCATCAAGGTCAAAGCATTGGTCAACATACCTATTAGAAACGCTCCAACGAATGTTCCTGGTACATTTGGCTCTCCCTCGCCAAACATGGTCATACCAAGAAAGACAGCAGATATAGCGTCAAGCAAGTACTCCTCTCCCGCTAAGGGCTGACCTGATCCAACCCTGGATGTCAGAACTATAGAGGTTCCCGCAACGCACAATCCGGATATGATGAAGGATAAGAACCTGTACCATTTTATATTTATACCGGAATAGAGAGCTGCCGTTGGATTCCCCCCAATGTAATAGAGCCTTCTCCCGAGCCTTGTGTATTGCATCACAAAGCTTGCGAAGATCAGTATCAGAATCATGATTATTATGGGAAACGGTATGGGGCCTAAAAATCCCTGACCAATGAACAGAAAGGATTTCGGTGCATCCCAAAGCATGACAGGATTCCCTCTGGTTATCATCATCTTCAAACCGTACGCTATGGAACCAACGGCGAAGGTTCCTATGAAATCAGGAAGGCCGACGTACGCTACAAGCAATCCGTTCATGGCACCAACAGCGATTCCTGTGAGACTCGCAAGCAAAAGCGAGATGAAAGTACCAAAGCCAGCTTTTAGAGATAGCGCAAGGGTTATGTTTACAAGTCCTATAACGTAACCGACTGACATGTCAAAACCGCCTGCTGCCATAACAAACGTCATACCTGTTGAAACGATGGCAAGCATACTTATCTGACGCAAAAGCGTTAACATATTCCTTGTGGTCATGAATCTTGGTGAGAGGATGGAAAATATAATCATGAGAACGATCGTTGCGATGAGAACGCCGTATTTTCTCAGGATGTATTCAAGGACATAGGACATTCTCCTTTCAGATCTCTCTACTTGCATATTCTTTTCCTCCTTTTTCACTGAGAATTGCCATCATCACTTTGTGCTCTATGTTCTCCTCATCTGGAAGGAACTCTCCAACGATTTTCCCCTCTCTCATTGTTATTATCCTGTCAGAGATCCTTATAACTTCCGGTATATAGGAGGATAAGAATAAAATAGCCTTTCCCCTTTCTGCAAGGTTCTTCACAAGCATATAAATTTCTTCCTTGGTTTTTACATCAACTCCTTGGGTCGGTTCATCGAGGATCAAGAGATCGAAATCCCCACTGAGCCACTTCGATAAGACTACCTTTTGTTGATTTCCACCAGAGAGATTTCTAAGCAGTTGTAAAGGACCAAGGGTTCTTATGGCAAGATTTTTAATGAAGCTATTTGCAACCTCCTTCTCCTGTGAGATGAGTAACACGCCATACTTGCTCCATTTATTCAAGTAAGCAGCTGTTATGTTCTTGAAAACGGGCATGCTAGGAAAGATACCCTGGAGTCGCCTGTGCTCCGGAACGAGAGCTATTCTCCTTTTGATAGCTTCCGAAGGTTTCTTAATTTTCAGAGGTCTTCCATTTATTTCGATTTCACCCTTAAGGATCTTATCCAAACCGAACAGAGCCCTTGCTAGCTCGGTTTTCCCAGCTCCGACTGTTCCCACGATTCCTACGATTTCACCTTTTTTCACTTCCAGATCTATACCTTTGAGTTTGTGAGTCCAAAGACCTCTTATCCTCAGAACAACTTCCTTAAACGATTTTCTCTTCTCTATCTTCACTGCTTTGAAGCCACTTTCTCCAACCATCATACTCACTATCTTATCTTCCGTTGCCTCGTCTCGATCAATTGTTCCTACTTTGACACCATCTTTAAGCACCGTTATTCTATCCGATATTTCAAGTATCTCATCCAATTTGTGAGAGACAAATATTATACCAACTCCATGGCCTTTCATGTTGTTCACAACCTCGAAAAGGCTTTTGATCTCTTCCGTACTCAAAGCGGAGGTTGGTTCATCGAGTATCATGACATGAGCGTTCGCGATGAGACCCCTGCAAATCTGTACAATCTGCTGTTGTGATGCACTCAGAAGATAAGAAGGGGTTTTAACATCGAAAAATACCCCAAGTTTTTTGATCATCTCTTCTGCCTTTCTCTTCATCGTTCCATAGCTTATAACCTTGAAAAGGTTTCCCTCAACGATTTCTGAACCTATGAACATGTTTTCCATGGCACTTAAAAAAGGTACGAGATTTACTTCCTGATGGACTGTAAAAACTCCTTCTCTTTCCATTTCCTTAACTTTGAAACCCGTTACTCTCTTCCCATTCAGGAAGACATCCCCTTTATCGGGTGAGTAAACTCCCGATATTATCTTTATCAAAGTGCTTTTACCAGCGCCATTCTCACCCACAAGTGCATGGACTTCTCCTCTGTAAAGATCGAAATCCACGTTCTTGAGAACCCAGACTCCCCCAAATTGTTTCCACACGTTTTTCACAGACAATATGGGATTTCTCGACGGCATGGTTTACTCCTCCTTTAAAACATGGGGGATGTAACATCCCCCATGTTACTGAGCGGCAACACTGCAATATAGTTTACTGCATGGCTTGCCATTTTTTAACCTTCTCTTCCCACCACTTCGCTTCACCACTCAGAACCTCTTGTTGTGTTACAAGACGTGCTGGTACGTAGATGTATTTTCCATCGATCTTTCCTCCGTTGTAAAGCTTGAAAGCCGTTTGAACAGCTATTCTACCGATTCCTTCCGGATCCTGAACGACTGTCGCTTTGAAGGGGCCTCCCCTTTTCATAACCTCGTAAGCTTGAGGATCTCCGTCTATACCAACTATCGATATGTAATCGGAAAGTCCCGCTTCTTCGATAGCTTGAGCTGCAGCAACCCCAGCTCCATCGAAAACAGCGAACACTCCGACGATATCTCCTGGATTTGGATGAGCCTGGAGGACAGCTTCCATTTTGGCTTTAACGTCTGGGAAGTACCCTGGCCATGCATACGTGAACTTACTCACTATTTTGATATCTGGATATTCCGTTAAGATCGTTTCGAACATTTTGTATCTCATTCTGACCATCTGTCCAAGATCGTGATAGATCATAACGACGTTTCCTTTACCATTTATCAGGTTAACCAGAGCGGATCCCGCCATGGCTCCCATGACCCAGTTGTTGGATTCAACGGCAGCATCGATGTACTCACAGTAACCAGCATCGGCTGAAACTAGGATTATACCCGCTTCTTTGGCTTCTTTCAAAGCAGGTGCGACCATGTTCACATCACCCTGGGAGAATATGATGATGTCTACTCCCTTGGATATGTAGTCTTCTATGGCGTTCATCCTGCTCGAAACATCGGGTGTTACCGTGGGAATTGGTTCTCCTCCAAGTTTTTTCACCTCATCGATCATCGCTTCGTATATGGCCCTTGCAAAGAAATTGGCCATTCCAAAAACGTTGATACCAACTTTAATGGTTTTGCTTAATCCAAATACCATGAAGACAACCAGTAAGAGTACGACAAGGAACCTTCTCATAAGAACACCCCCTTGAAAAAAGTTTTTAAATTGAAAAATTCCAGGTTATGTTCGGAAGGTTTTCAACACCTTTCATCATGAGAGCGACTTTTGCAACTTTGTAACCACACAATCTCACAGCTTTCAACCCGATTTCATCCTCCTTAACTACATCCTTTCCATCTTTTTCATGTGTCCAAGCCATGCCTCCTATGTAGAATCCCCCAACAACTGTAAATCCAACCACCAACATCCACTGGATTATGGTTGAAACGGTTTGCTCAACTCCCCCATTCCTATCGAACCCCACACTCACAGCTGCTGCAACGGTTTTGGAAAAATCAGGTGGATCGTATGGAAAAGTGGGATCCCAGATTTTCTTTTCAAGGCATGTGAATCTCTCCATGAAGGCTCTCGCCATGGAATTCGTGTTAAAGAAGTAAACGGGCGAGCCAAATATCAACCCATCGGGTACAGGATCTATCAGTGGTTTAACAAGATCGAGCCAATCATCTTTTAAAACGCATAGGGTCTTGTTTTCAATACAAAGATCACAATTGTAACACGGTAAAATTCTTTTTCCCTTGAAAGAGATCAGCTCTATATCAGCTTCGTGGCCAAACTTTTCAACGAAATTACGAGCTGAATTCAACGCTTCTTTGACGATGTATAGAGTGTTGTAATCTCTTGGACTCGTGGATATACCCACAAACCTCAACTTCAAATCTGAATCCCCCTTTCATTCAGCAATTTTTCCAACTCTGTGTATTCAACCTCTTCTCCGAACCTCTTTGAAGACATGGCGATCTTCCCGAGGGGATCTCTGACAGCTTCTCTTAACCTTTCGTGAGCGGGAGCAACAATGACCGTAACTTCCATACCTTCTACAAGATCAGTGCTCATAACTCCCCTTCCTTCTTCACTGAGTACCATTATCATGTCGGGGAATATAGTTGCGACATCCTCATCGTACCTCGCCATCATGTATTCGTTCTTTATCGTTATCTTTACAGTATGCTTCCCATCGTCTATGAAAGCGTACTTGAAGAAGAAACCACCTCTATCCTCCTCCTCTATAGAGGACACTCTTCCTTTTATCAATATCTTTCCGTTCATGAAATCAGCCACAACGTGGGGTACATCCTCAGGTTTGGAGGAGAGAATCCTGTATCCCAACTCAATCGCTTTCGTTACAGTGTTGGGGATCACAGCTTTTTTCAACTGTTCACCTGTCATTGGATAATGGTTGTTTGCTCCCATCTGGCCGGAACGGGTTATCAGCCATCTACCGATCTCATCTGGGAGGAATATATCGTCGCTATCGACCACTATGAGGTTTTTACTCGCATCTATCAAAGGCATGGGACAGAGTCTGATACCATGTCCTATGAAACTCGTCATTTGCGTTTCGGGAGCGGCTCTTCCAAGAGCGTCGCCATCAACCATGGGTATATTCATTCTCGAACAGAGCGTCATGATAACAGGTGTGTTCAAACAACCTATTTCGAAGGGAACAAAATAATCTATCTTTCTTCCAAGATATCTCTCCATGACCTTTGTTACATTCAAGAGTTCAAAATCCTCTTCCCATTTTTCAACGATTTCCTCAACTGATTTCTCTTTCAAAGCTTTTACCGATCCCATGATTCCACCGCTTACCACCAGGGAATCGTTGGGAACTTCGGATGGGTCAACGAGCTTCCATTCCCTTTTTCTTCTCACATCGTTCTTCAGGATCGCAAGACCGAATTCTCTATCACCCCCACCACCAGTACCGAGTATCGCTGCTCCTTCTATTAAAGCTTCTATATCCTCATAACTCACTCTCTTCATCGCCTATCTCCCCTTTTCCAAATTGGATCTATACAGAAATCTAATCCCAATTCACGAAGGGTATCTGGTCTTGGCCAACCTGTTTCCTTATCCCATCCGACGAGTTCGTAGTAATCGTCGAGCATCTTGTTGAGTACCTCCTGACTGACCACCGGTTTTTCAGGTTGTTTATCCAAAAGGTCCTCCTGAACTTCATTCATGATCCTCCAGGGAAGGGTGTCATCTTTTCTTGTGTGTCCTTCCCTTATGTTGTAGCATCTTTCGAGAGTCACAGTTCTTCGACCGATTTTCATGATAGTTTCCGGTGAGAATTTGTAACCCGTTGCATATGTGTACATCTTGGCGAGGGCCTCTTCATCCACCCCAAAGGAAGCTGTGCTCGTGAAAGCACAGAGTCCCGCACTATCTGTTACGGCGTATATTTCCTCATGCCATTTCACTATTTCCGCCCTCTTCTCAATCAAATACGGTTTTGCATACTCCTCACTTCCCGTTATTTTCTTGATTACTTTCCGCGATTCCTCCTTCAAACCAAACTCCGCCAAAACCTCCGTGTGTAGATGATCGGGGCCTCTCGGATTGAGAGCGAAAGCCAGTGCGTATCCGAATGCCCCTCTCGTTTCAACCCTGCTGTGTTCCAAGCCTCTGGATTCCACAGCCCATTTCCATGAATCCTTCCCAACGATTTCAGAAGCTCTCTTCAAACCCTCTGCTAAGATCTTTCCGAATCCCTCTTTTTTAGCTATTTGCTCTAAGAGCGTTGTTAAAGCTTCTGGACTTCCCCAGGATAGATCTATTCCTCCTGTATCTTCCTTGGTTATGATCCCCCTTTCATAGCACTCCATGGCCCATTGGATAGCAACACCTGCAGAGATAGTATCCATACCCATATCGTTGGATATTTCGTTGGCTTTCAGAACGAGTTCTATATCTGAAACACCACATCCTGATCCAAATGATGAAAGGGTTTCGTACTCTGGACCACCACTGTATGTACCAGCGTATGGCCCTTCATCGACCGTGGTGAATCTGTGACAGGCGTATATGCATGCAGCGCACCCAACTTTCCTTTTGAGGTATCCAGCTTCCCTAAGGTACTTCCCTGTCAGGTAATATGCTCCTGGGAACTTCCCCCTCTTGAAATTGTAAGAAGGTAGAATAGACATATCCGAGAGCCAATCGGTCGTTGCTCCTGTTCCACAGAGATGCAAAGTGTAGGCATCGGTATCGTTATACAACTCCTCCCGTACTCTCTCCACGATCTTCTGAAAGTTCTCTGGGTCTACGACTGAAACTCTTCCACGATCGCCGACAACCGCAATCGCTTTCAAATTCTTTGAGCCCATAACGGACCCTATCCCACCCCTAGCAGCGGCGTTGTAGTACGAGAACATGATGGACGCAAACTTGACACCGTTCTCCCCTGCAGGACCTATACACGCAATTTCCACTTCTGGACTCGTCTCATTTTTAATGATCCTGTTCGTGGCTTTAACACCCTTCCCCCAACAAGAAGAAGCATCCCTTATCTCCACGTTTTCAGGAGTTATATAGATATAAACAGGTTTATCTGCTTTCCCTTTAATCACGATATGATCGTATCCCGCCATTTTCAGAGCAAGCCCCCAGTGACCTCCCACGCTGGTTTTGAAGTATCTTCCCGTTGCGGGGCTCTTGGACGTTACTGTGGATCTTCCGGACATGGGGGCATGTGTACCTGTAAGAACTCCCGTGGAGAAGATCATGATGTTCTCAGGTTCCATGGCTTCGATAGTTTCATCCACTTCGTCCCAAAGGATCTTTGCAGCTGCGCCACGGCCTCCACCGTACTTGGTCAGATATTCTCCACTTAAACTCTCAACCTTTATGGATCCGCTGCTCAGATCGATTAAAATCACCCTGCCTTTGTAACTTCCATCCATCATCTCACCTCACTCATTAAGGGACCACTATTAGAGCCTCCGCGAATTTGCAGTGTTTCACGCATTCGGGGTCCCCACCGCACATATCACAGAAGAGTGGTTTACCCTCATCTTCATCCCATTTGACACCATCGTAGGGACAGCTTGAAACACATACTTTACAACTCACGCACTTTTCATCATCAAGTAAGATGTATCCTTTCTCTGGGTGAACGGAGAGAGCTCCCACAGGGCATGATTCCACACAATACTTATCCTCACACAATATACAAACTGTCGGATTGAACCTGGCAAACTCATCATCCCTGCTCACACTTATTCTGCTTTTACTGAGATCAAAGTATTTGAAATGCTTGAAAGAACAAACAAGCATGCAGGATAAACATCCCGTACAGTTTTCTGGGATAACCTTCAAGTGTTTCATCTCTTCACACCCTCTCCTCATTGAAGTAATCCTCGTGTTTGTAAACCAAAGGAATTCCCTCATGTAAGACCTCTTCTCGTATGACCTTCCCCACCAACATCATGTGATCACCGAACTTTTTTCGAAAGATTATTTCGCATTCAATGAAAGCCAACACCTGAGGAAGGTATGGTATGCCGTGCTCTGTTACCTTGTAATCTATATCCTTGAATTTATCGACATCTCTACCACTCTGTCTACCAAAATGTCTCGCTATATCCTGCTGTCCCTCCATCAGGATATTCACAACGAAGTAATCTGCATTCTGTATCAACTCGTAAGTGTAATTATTCTCCCAAACCGCTATGACAACCATGGGAGGCTCTTCCGAAACGCGGTTCACCCAAGCAGCTCCCATACCGTTCATCCGACCTTTTTTATCCTTAGTGGTTATCACATAAACACCTGTTGTTATGCACCATACAGCTCTTTCAAGATAGTGACCCACCGTTTCACCTACCCACAGAAATCTGTAGTTGTACTCAATCTTTCAAGGATCTTCCCGGGAGGAATGTCTAATCCTTTGCTTCTCAAAAATTCCTCGATCCCCACGAGAAGCGGTATGATGTTGGAGAGTTTAGTTCCTTCGTAACCCATATGTCCTATCCTGAAAACGTGCTCTCTCATTTTTCCAAGGCTTCCTGCTATCTGTATTCCGTATCTTGCCTTAAGAAAGTCCACGAGTTCTTTTGGCTCAAACCTCCCTCTGGAGGAGACGGAGGTCACACCGTGAGAATGAAAACCTTCCTTTGCGAACAATTCAAGTCCAACGTTTTTCATAGCTTCTCTCACCATGTTGGAGGCATTTTCATGCAACTTTATTCTTCTTTCAATCCCACCGGATCTTTCAATCATTTCAAGGCTTTTCCTCAAAGATCTGACGAGATTCGTGGGGATGGTTACAGGGAAGGGATGCCAGGTCTTCCAGTTGTTGTAATAATCCTTCCATACTTTCAAATTCGTGTACCATCCTCTTTCACCGTAATCATCCAATCTGCCGAGGAGCTCTTCATCCACAGACACGATGGATAAGCCTGGGAGAGTTTCCAACCCTTTTTGAGATGCTGTAACGGTCACCTGTATTCTCCAGTCTTTCATTTTGTATTCCTCTATACCAACACTGGATATACCATCGACTATAAGTAAAATCCCTCTCTCAGAGGTGAGCTCTGCTATGAATTTCACAGGATTCAAAACTCCAGTACTCGTTTCACAGTGAACCAATAAAACGACATCGTATCTTCGCTGTGATAGCTTCTTTTCAACTTTTTCAGGGTAGATTGGATCACCTTCATCGAATTCCATAACTTCCACGTTCCTCGAATAACTCTTTGCTATTTTGAACAGCCTTTCACCGAAAAAGCCATTTGTGAGGACAAGGCAATTATCAGATTCCCTCAAAAACGTATTTATCGCAACTTCAAGACCTGTCGAACCGGAACCAGGTATCAGAAAGGTTTGCCCACCGGTGTTTCCAATCAATTCGTTGATTCTGCTACAGGTTTCTATATAGAACTCTGCCCAATCGGTCCCGTAATGCGCTTCTGGCCCTTTTAAAAACTCAGAAAGAACCTCCTCATGAACCCCCACAGGCCCTGGTATCATGAGTTTGTATCTTCTCATACTTTATCCTCCTTATCTATCAGCAAAATCCAAAGAACTCTTCAAAATTCTCTCCACATCTTTCTTGGTGAAAGATGGAAAATCTCCATAGTTCATGAGCTTCACAACAGCCATAGCATTCCCTATTTGAGCGGCTTTGAAAGGATTCTTTAATCTCAAAAAACCATATATGAAACCGGCTGCGAAGGCGTCACCTGATCCAAGTCTGTCCACGATGTTACCTTCATCAAGACGATAGGCTTCAATCTTTTCAACAGTACCTTCTGAGAAAACCAGAGCGCCTTCTGATCCGAGAGTGCAAACGATGGTTTCCGTACCGTAAATTCGATGAAATTCTTTCAAACCATCTGGAGTATCTTCCAACGAGAAAATCTCCTTTAGATCGTTTTTCGATATGAAAAGAATGCTCACGTTTCTCAGAACATGATTTTCTAGAAATTCCTTGAAGGTAGAAACATCCCATATTTTCTTTCTGAAATTGACGTCGAAGCATATAATAGTTTTCCCTTTGCAAACTTCTATAATCTTTAGAAAAATGCTTCGAGCGTTTTGACTCAATCCAGGTGTTATACCTGTCAAATGAACAATTTTAGACTCTTCAAAATCGTTGAAATTTATATCCTTCACATCCAGAAAATTTATGCTGGAGTTCTTCCTGTCGTAGATAACGTCAATACCTCTTCTCCCAGTGTACTTCACGAAATATATCCCCATTCTACCTTTATCGATCAACTTGATTGCCGAGCAATCCACACCGTACTTCTCTATCTCCATCTTGGCTCTCAAACCCAGTTCATTCGCTGGGAAAGCCGTTATGAACTTTGTCTTCAACCCAAAGATACTGGCACCTATCAGAACGTTTGCCTCGGCTCCTCCAAATTCCATCATCAACTCTTTCGTGTTTAGAAAACTCCTACCTTGAGGTGGAGAGAGTCTCAACATCACTTCTCCAAAAGATACAAGGTCGTATTTCTTCAAAGATATTGCCCCCTCATTTTTCATATTATGCAAGGTTTTTGCATAATATGGTAATTCATTTTGAATGATACATTTTCCTCTGAATCACTTCCAAACCACTTTAACCCCAGTTATCAGCAATTGTGGCAGTTTATTTGAAAATATTCTCATTCAGACAACGGATTCATCAGAATTCGCAGTAAAATTTATTATAAATTTGTTATAATTAAAGTTAAGAGTACCAAATCTTGTTGGGGGGAATAATCATGAAGGGTAAGTATTTCATTCTCATTCTCTCACTCTCATTATTTTTAATGTTGACCTCTTGTGCTCCTCCCAGTGCTCCAAATCGTTTGATATGGTCGAAAGTCTTCGGAGGCAGTGAAGACGATGTGTTTTTCAGTGCTCTACCTGTTGAGGATGGCTTTTTACTAGTTGGTGTTACCAACTCTTCAGATGGAGATCTATCGGGTTTCACTCCTAAGCAGAAGGATGCCTGGATCTTGAAAATAAATGAACAAGGTGACATAGAGAAACAATTGGTAGCTGGGGGAAATAATGATGAAAGGGTAATAGAAGGTATAATGGAAACGGACGATGCGTACGTCATCTACGGATTAACATATTCTGATGATATAGAAGATTATGAAGGAAATGGAGATGGGCTCGCGATAAGATTCAGTAAAGATTTGGAATTGATGGATATAACAGCGTTAGGAGATCCAGACACATACGATATATTGGTTCACGCCTCATTACTTCAGAACAATTATAATGGTTACATAGGCGCTTTGATAAACAGCCTTATGGAAAACGCTTGGTACACGTTGTTCTTCGTTATAGAACCTGAGAGTGGGAAAATCGCTACAGGAACGTAT
>CAZANP010000050.1:0-6617 GCA_964486555.1 uncultured Thermotoga sp.
GTTTCTAAAGAAACGAAAGTTCAGTATGTAAAGATAGCAGGATATTTCCTTGAATGGCTAAAGAGCAAAAATATCACACCAGATGTTCTGAGAGAGTGGAAAGCCTATCTTTCAGAGAGGAAGAGTCCTTTCACTGTCAATCTGTACCTGAGTGTTGCAAGGATTTTTTTGAAGTTTCTCAATGAGAACGGTGCTTTGGATGTTACTGTAAAAAGTGTCAAAGGAGTGAAAAAGCCTAAGAAGCACATGAAAGATATCTTGAGTGATGATGAAATCCTCCTTCTTTTCAACACTGTGAGAACCGATGATCTCAAGGGGAAGAGAGATCTTGCCATTTTGAAACTTGCTGCTTACACTGGCCTTCGTCTTGTGAGCATCCAGGAGATGAACGTTGGGGATGTTTACAGAAAAGGTGGAAAATGGGTGATGAGATACAGAGGAAAGGGGCACGTTGCCAAAGATAAAGAGATAGCTCTTCACCTTGATGTGATAAGAGCTCTGAACTCTTACCTTGAAGAGAGAAAAAAGTATTCTCCTTTCAAACCAGAGGATCCGATGTTCATATCCCTTTCAAAGAATTCCTTTGGAAAGAGAATCACATCAAGAGCTCTCAGGATGATTTTCAATGAGTATTACAGAAAAGCGGGTATAAAAGGGTTCAACAGGAAGATAACCGCCCACAGCGTTCGGCATACTGTGATAACGAAAGTGGCGGTGGAAAAAGGTGTTGAGTTTGCAAGACAGATAGCGGATCACGCGAACATAACCACCACCATGATCTATTACCACGAAGCGATGGACGCTTCCCTGAAAGCGGATGAGGTCATCTCTTATGAGGAAAATAAGGAATAGAAAGAATTATCACAAATTTGTGTTATAAAATAGAAGTATTTGCTTTATTAATAGCAAAATTATATAACATAGGAGTGAAAAAATGACCATTTGGGAGCTTTCTAAAAAGTTTGATCTTCCATATTCAACGACACATAAATACGTTCAGATCCTGGCGGATCATTTTTACATATTTCCGAGAAAAACTGACAAGGGTATCGAAATATCCGAGAGCGATTTGGAAACCTTTGAAAAATTTTTGACGATAATTCAGGGAGGATACAAACCCAAAGAAGCACTTTTGATACTGGATGATCGCAGGGTTATTAGGAAGCTTTTAATAGAAATTTCTGAAAAAATTGACAATATTGAGGAACGCCTGGAAAAAATAGAAGAATACATCGAAAGAAAGGGCTTTTGGCGCAAGTTTCTGTCTCTGTTCAAAAGAAGACGTTGATGATATCATTATAATGTAGGAGGGATAAGATGAGAGAAAAGTTCTGTTCTTTCTGTGGACGTGGAGCTGGGCAAGTTGAAAGACTCATAGCCGGGCCTGGAAATGTCTACATATGTAACGAGTGTGTCGAGCTCTTCTACGATCTTCTTCAAACCGACAAAAGGGTTCGTTTCGAAAGTAAAAAGAAACTTCCAACGCCGGCGGAGATAAAGGCAGAACTGGATAAATACGTCATAGGACAGGAAAGGGCAAAGAAAGTCATATCGGTTGCTGTGTACAATCATTACAAAAGGGTGTTCTACGGTATGAACACCAGCGATGTTGAGATAGAGAAATCGAACGTTCTTCTGATCGGTCCAACTGGTTGTGGGAAAACGCTCCTTGCAAGGATCCTTGCAAAAGTATTGGATGTTCCCTTCGCGATAGCCGATGCAACCCCTCTGACAGAAGCTGGGTACGTTGGCGAAGATGTTGAAAACGTCGTTTTGAGACTTCTGGAAGCAGCCCATTTCGATATCGAAAGAGCCCAATACGGAATCATATACATAGATGAGATAGACAAGATCGCAAAAAAATCTCCTAATCCGTCTATAACAAGGGATGTGTCGGGTGAAGGAGTACAACAGGCCCTCTTGAAGATAATAGAAGGAACCATTGCGAACGTTCCACCTCAGGGAGGCAGAAAACATCCCTATCAGGAGTTTATAAAGGTGGATACGACAAACATCCTGTTTATAGCTGGTGGCGCTTTCGATGGTTTGGAAGAGATAATAAAAAGAAGGATACAGAGTTCTTCCATGGGATTTGGCGCGGAAGTTAAGAGCAAAAAAGATATGAGACTTGGTGAGATATTGAAACATGTCGTACCGGATGACCTTGTGGAATATGGTTTTATACCGGAGTTTGTGGGACGTTTTCCAGTTATAGTGACACTGGATGACCTCACAGAGGACGATCTTGTAAGGATCTTAAAAGAACCCAAGAACGCTGTTTTGAAGCAGTACAAGAAGCTGTTCGAGATAGACAACGTCGATCTTGAGGTTACAGAAGAAGCTCTGAGGGCGGTCGCAAGAAAAGCTATGAAAAGAGGAACGGGTGCGAGAGCTCTGAAAAACGTTTTTGAAGAGCTCATGGTTGATATCATGTTTGAGATACCTTCTTTGAAAAATGTTGAGAAGATTCTCATAACCGAAGAAGTTGTCAATGGAAAAGAAAAACCCGTTTTGATCATGAGGGAGAGTGCATGAAGGTTCTTGGAATAGAGACCTCGTGTGATGAGACAGCAGTTGCCATCTTGAAAGATGGAAAAGAGGTTTTGGTAAACCTTGTTTCATCCCAAGTCAAGATACATGAAAAATTCGGAGGAGTCGTTCCTGAAATCGCTGCAAGACAGCATCTCAAGATTTTGCCTGTCCTTCTGAAGGAAGCTTTCAGCAAAATCCCCCCTTTCGAGCTAGATCTAATTGCTGTCACTTATGGTCCAGGCCTCATAGGAGGACTTCTTGTTGGCCTGTCTCTTGCGAAAGGTCTTTCCATGAGCCTTGGAATACCTTTGATTGGAGTGAACCACATAGAAGCTCATGTCTTTTCTGTATTTCTCTCGTATCCTGATCTTTCACCTCCTTTCATAACCCTCATGGTATCTGGTGGTCACACGATGATAATAAAAGTGGAAGAAGGTATGAAGATGTTCGTTCTTGGAGAAACCTTAGATGATGCAGCAGGTGAGGCTTTTGATAAGGTTGCAAGGCTTTTAGGACTTGGATATCCAGGAGGGCCTGCTATAGAAAAAGCTTCTCTCAAAGGTGATCCGAACAAATACACCTTTCCAAGGGCTATGATGGAGGATAAAAAGAACTTCAATTTCAGTTTCGCCGGGCTCAAGACATCGGTCCTTTACTTCCTAGAAAGGGAGAAAGACTACAAAGTGGAAGACGTTGCGGCATCTTTTCAGGAAGCCGTCGTTGATGTTCTTGTGGAAAAAACCTTCAACGCCGCAAGGTTCACAGGGATTCGAAGAATTGTCTTTGCAGGAGGAGTTTCGGCGAACAGAAGGTTGAGAGAAAAAGCAAAAGAGAGGGCAGAAAAATGGAATTATGAGATATTCTTTCCACCTCTTGAACTTTGCACGGATAACGCTCTCATGGTTGCAAAGGCTGGCTATGAAAAATATTTAAAGGGGGAAACTTCCCCCTTGGAATTGAATGCAGATCCAAATCTCAGGATTTGACTTTCGCTTTTTCCTTGCTCTCACTCTTCTTCTCACTCTTTTTATTCTTGCCGTTTCTCGAATCCGTTATGTAAAAGCCTTCCCCTTTGAAAATTATTCCAACCCTTCCTATAGTTCTCTTCATCACAGAACCACACTTTTCACATATGATATTCGGTGTTTCGTTCATACCATGGAGTACAACTTTTTCGTTTCCGCAATTTTCGCACACGTACCTATACAGTGGCACCTTATCACCTCCGTTTCCACATCCTTTCAAAGAAACCGCGGCTCATGCCGCGGTTTGGTCGGGGCGACTGGACTTGAACCAGCGACCTCCTGCTCCCAAGGCAGGCGCGCTAGCCGCCTGCGCTACGCCCCGTCGTTTCTATATGATACCACAGAGATTCCTCATCTTCAACACTCCATAACGTCTCCTGGTTTCATAACGATACATTCAACACCCATCTCCTCAACCTTCTTTTTGAAAAGATCGACATCCGCAAGTATCAACTCCCATGTTCCGTAGTGTATGGGAACAACCTTCTTTGGTTTTATGAATTCAACCGCCTTCACAGCGTCAAGAACATCCATCACGTAATTTCCTCCTATTGGAAGGAAAGCAAGATCGACGTTCTCTTCTCTTAAAAGTTCCATATCCTTTGTGAGGCCAGTGTCACCTGCATGGTATATCTTCTTTCCATCGATCGTCAGAAGGAAGCCACAGGGATTCCCTCCGTAGATCACCTCATCGCCTTCGAGTATCCCCGATCCATGAAGAGCAGGCGTCATTTTGAGTGTTCCAAAATCGAAGATGTATCTTCCTCCTATGTGCATTGAATGTACTTTTACTCCTTTCTTTTGAAGGTATAGAGATATCTCGAAATTGGTTATCACAGTCGCATCGTTATTCTTCGCTATCTCAACGGTATCTCCGAGGTGATCTCCATGACCGTGTGTGACGAGTATGTAATCTATCTTCGGAAGGTCAGAAACTTTTACAGGGCACACTGGATTCCCACTTATGAATGGATCGATAATGATGTTGTGTTTTCCCTCTATAAGAACAGCGGCGTGTCCCAGAAAACGTACTTTCACTTTACCACCTCCTTCTCTGCCGTCTCATGAAAAATTTTAGCACTCATGGTAGAATCTCTTCAAAATGAGAGAAGGAGGGAAATCATGAAGAGTCACACCGAATACCTGTGGTTCAACACGAGAAACAGAAGAGAGCTTGTAAGGATAACGGACACCATAGAATCGATCGTTGAGAAAAGTGGTGTGAGGGAAGGATTTTGCCTTGTTTCTGCGATGCATATAACGGCGGGGATAATAGTTAACGACAATGAGAGTGGCCTTCACAAGGATATCTGGGAATGGCTCGAGAAACTAGCACCCTACAGAAAAGATTACAACCATCATTGGACAGGAGAGGATAATGGAGATGCCCATTTAAAGAGGATTTTAGTCCACCACCAAGTGATAATCCCCATAACAGAGGGGAAACTCGATTTGGGGCCTTGGGAAGAGATATTTTACGCTGAATTCGATGGTCAGAGAAGAAAGAGAGTCGTTGTGAAGATCATCGGAGAGTGATGATGGCTGTTATGAGATCAGATGGCACGAGTTCGAATAATGGGATTTTCGAGCCGTTATAGGTCACCGTTTCTTTTGGAGGACCTTTCTTTCCGAACTTCCAGGGATCTGCCACAACGAGGAAAGGTTTTCTGAGATATCTCGAAATTACAGCCAGTGTTCTGGTACCTATCTTGTTCACCACGCTGAAATCTTCAAGGATCGAATCTGCCCCGACCAGAACAGCGTCTGCCCATTCCACGGCATTAAAAACTGCAAAATCGGGAAGAAGCATCGCATCGAATCCTTCTTTTTTCAGTTTGTCTCTCAAAACTCTCCCTTCACCCCCAGGGAGCGATTCCAGTACACACACTCTTGGTTTCTTTTCCATGAATTTTAAAGAAAGATACACCGTGGTACTGTTACTCATGGTCAGGATCCTTTCAGCTCTTTTCAAAAGATGAGCACACGTTTTAGCTGTCTTCAAAACATTCTCTACAAGCTTCTCCTTGAGCTTCTTCAAGGATAGTTTGTAATCCCTGGATTCTTTCAATTCTGCATAGATCTCTTCCAGAGCCCTCATAGAAGACTTCATGTGTGCAAATATCTTCGACAATTCGAGTACTTTCTCTTCCCCCTCTTTCTTCAAAGCATCTTCCAAAATCTCGAGAACCTTTTCCGCAACTTCTACAGATCCTTCGACCCTCAATTTCTTGAAACGTTCGACAGGATCTTGCATACTCTCTCACCCTTTATGAAGAACATCTTCTTAGGTAATATCTTCACTCTCTTTGGTAAATCCTTCAGCCTCAAAATGGCGTTTACAGAAAACTTTTCAAAGCACAACTCACACAACCATCTTTCCGAATCGAGAAATGCGAAAAAAGAGACCTCCGCTTCGACTCCATTATCAGACACCACGATATCCTCGGGCCTAAAAGCGATATCGTAATCTCCATCTTCTAAAGATACCTTCACCCCGAAAACGCTCTCCTTTTCTCCCTCAACATGAGTTTTCAATATGTTCAATCCTTTCGATGAGAAGTACTGGAGAGTGAAGATATCTTCTGGGAAATTGTAAAGGTCCATTGGAGGAGAGTAGGTAACGATCTTTCCATCTTTCATGAGGAGGACTCTTCCAGCTATCGCCATGGCATCCGTTGGATCGTTGATAACTATGAGAACAGTTTTTTTCATCCCACTCAAAAGTTTCTTCAGGAACGTTCTCATCAGGTTTCTGACCTGTTTGTCGAGGTGCTCCAAGGGTTCATCTAGGAAAATCATGTCGAACTCCCTTATTGTTTCTCTCCCGATGGATGCAAGTTTCCTTATACCCTTTGGAAGGGCATTCGGAAATTTCGGCAAATATTCGGGAAGACCATCCAACTCCTGGGCTTTCTTTTCAACCGACGCTTCTGTTTCTTCCTTTGGAACCTTCCTTATCCTCAGAGGGAAGGCGAGATTCCCAAAGGTGTTCATGTGTGGAAAAAGGGCTTCTTCCTGGAACACGAAAGCAATTCTTCTCTTGGAAGGTGGAAGATCGGT
>CAZANP010000050.1:6717-12363 GCA_964486555.1 uncultured Thermotoga sp.
AAAGTTGTGATAGAATCTCTTTGATGAACCTTTTCCAAAAAAGAGTATATCACCGTATTTAAAAAAGGGGGGCACCTCCATGAGTGAAAAAGAGCTTATGGAGAGAATAAAGGATCTGGAAGAAAAGTTGGAGCAATGCAAAAAGAGAGAAGAAGAGCTCGAGAGTATGCTCAACGAATACAACGAGATCATAAAAAAACAGTTCGAAGCCATCGATAGTTTTTTTGAAAACCTTGGAACCAAAAGGATAGTGGATCCCCTAACCAGGGTTTACACGAAAGATCACATACTTAAACTTCTGTCTCATTACCACCAGAAAGCTTTTGAAGAGAACGTGGAATACGCCCTGTTTTCAGTTAAACTCTCGAATCTGGATGACTTCAAAGGGATGGACAAGGAAAAGGTTTTAATGATTTCAGGAAAAGTTTTGAAAGAGTGCGTGAGGGTTCCTCTCGATAACGTGGGGCGATACTCTGAAAACATTTTCCTTTTGATAGTTACTGAGGTTGGCAAGGAGGTGTGTGGGAAGATAGAAAAAAGGATAATGGATGCTTTTAAATCGAAACTGCCATCTTTGAACGTTGAAATCTCCTATGCCCTCTATCCTGAAGAGTTCGAAGATTTAGATAAAGCTCTGGAAAAGCTCACTGGAGGGATCAACTGATGGGATACTTCATCGTAAAAGGAGGTGTGAGGTTAAAGGGGAATGTTAAGGTATCGGGGGCCAAAAATTCGGCTCTTCCCATAATGGCATCCTCCATTTTAGCAAATGATGATGTGGTTCTGAAGAATGTGCCTGATCTTCAGGATGTTAGGACCATGATGGATATACTGAAACACGCCGGATTTTCCGTATCTTTCAAAAACAACGTTTTAACCATCTCACCAAAGGGACCTTTCAATCCAAACATACCCTATGAACCTGTGAGGAAGATGAGAGCATCTTTCAACGTTCTAGGACCTTTAGCTGCTCGTTTCAAGAGAGCAAAGGTTGCCCTTCCTGGTGGATGTTCCATAGGTGTAAGACCTGTTAACTTTCACCTCGATGGTCTCAAGAAGATGGGTTTCGATATAGAGATATCTCATGGTTTTGTTGAAGCTGTTTTTAAGGAGAAGAAAGAAGAGGTCATTATATCCTTACCGTTTCCAAGCGTTGGAGCAACGGAACACCTCATGACGACCGCTTCCATAATGGAGGGGACGGTCACCATCATAGACAACGCTGCGATGGAACCCGAAATAGAAGATCTTCAAAATTTCTTGAATTCGATGGGGGCCAGAATAAAAGGTGCTGGAACGAGAAAGATAGTTATCGAGGGTGTGAAAGAACTGGGATCGACTATTCACACGGTCATACCGGATAGAATAGAAGCTGGAACCTATGCGATAGCAATCTGTGCAACCAGAGGATTTGGAAGGATCGAGGGTGTAATACCAGAACACCTGAGTGCTCTCTGGTCGATTCTCGAGGAGACAGGAGCCGTTTTGAATTTTGGAAAAGATTGGGTTGAGATCTCTATGGTCGCAAAACCCAAAGGAGTTAAAATCGTGGTGAATCCCTACCCTGGTTTTCCAACGGATCTTCAACCCCAGATCATGACCTACCTATCGGTCTGCGAAGGAACATCGGTGATACAGGAGAATGTCTTCAAATCCCGGTTTTTGCATGTTGATGAATTGAAAAGGATGGGAGCGGATATTGAAATAACCGATGGAACGGCTGTGGTAAGGGGTGTTAAAAACCTGAGTGGTGCTCCCGTTAAAGGGACCGATCTGAGAGCAACCGCCGCCCTTCTAATAGCAGGTCTCATGGCAGATGGGAAAACTGAAATACACGATGTGGAGCATATATTCAGAGGGTACGAGAAAGTTATAGAGAAATTCTCAAAGCTTGGAGCTGAGATAGAGTATGTCGAAGGTGAAGAATTCACCGATTTACTTGCAAGCGTATGAGGCAGGTTTTTTAGAAGGTGTCATAAAAGAGCTAAAAAAGCATTTGAAAAGTTGCAGGCTATGCCCCATCGAATGCGGTATCAACAGGGATGAAAACCGAGGAGTATGTGGTGCTGGAAGAAAGATCAAGCTCACCAACGCCTTCCTCCATTTTGGAGAAGAACCTCCCCTCTCTGGAAGTGAAGGTGCGGGAGCTGTTTTCTTCAGTGGGTGTTCGATGAGATGTATCTATTGCCAGAACATGGGATTCAGTCAGAGGAGAATTGGTGTTGAGATAGGAGTTAAAGATCTTTCCTTCATATTCCTTGAGCTTCAGAAAGCCGGTGCAAGAACACTGGATCTTGTAACACCAACTCCACATCTTCCTCTCATACTGGAGGCCCTCTACGAATCGATACCAGAAGGTTTCAATCTCCCTTTAGTTTACAACACGAGTGGTTACGAAAAAGTTGAGACGCTGGAGCTGCTGAAAGGTATCGTGGATGTTTACCTTGTGGATATAAGGTATACGAATGACGAAATGGGATTGAGGTATTCGAAAGTACCAGATTATTGGAGTGTAACGCAAAAAGCCCTCAAGGAAATGTTCGATCAGGTTGGCCCTTTCAATGAAAACGAAATAAAAGGGGTGATAATAAGACTCCTTGTACTTCCAAACGGTGTCTCTGGGACTTTGAAAGCACTGGACTTCATAGCAAAAGAACTCTCCATAGAAGTTCCTATAGCCATCATGTCACAGTACATTCCCCTTTTTAAAGCAAGAGAAGATCCTCTCATAGGTAGAAGAATTACTCAAGAAGAGTATGAAAAAGTTCTGGATTATGCAGATTTCCTGGGCTTCGAAAACGGATGGTATCAAACAGATGAAGTTGAAAGAGTGTCTGCAAAAGCTGTTCCAAGTATTTATAGATTTCTCACTTCCCTTTCAAGACCCTCACGATAGTTGAGAGTGAGAATTCAACTCCATACCTTTCAAGAATTATCTCTCCAAAGTAACATATGTTCGCTTCGTTTGATGGGTTCACCGTGTACTCGTAATGATCGCCTTTCCTTTTCATGGGAAATTTAAACCACACGGAATCTCTGAAATCCGTCGTTTTGGATCTTGCAATCCATACATACGCGCTTTTTGCTTCGTCACAGGAAACCACCAGTTTCCTTCCATCATCTTCGAATCTCCACGATATGTCCACGAAATCCCCATCTTCCACGATGGATCTGAAGAAGGCAGATGCCGTGTTCACAACGTAGCTCACGTTCTTTATGGAATGCCGTTCGTTCGGAACATAGAGAAGGTAATTCTTCCCCGGAAGGTCGTAGAAATAGAGCGTCGCGGCATCTATGGGCCAGTATCTGTCGTTCGTTGCTATAACTATGAGTTTCGGTACGGTGAGCTTGGAAAGGTAAGAATAAGGATCAACGATTTCCAAAAGGTCTTTCCCCTCTCCCTTGATAACTTTCTGAGGGAATCCTCTTTCGGTGTACGGACCTATCTTGTAGCTGAAGTCACCCCACATATCAAGCTGGTGTTTCATCTGAGCCTGGAAGTTCAAGTTATCGAAAACTATGGGAATGATCCCTACAACCCTGGGATCCACCGTGGATACAAGCCACGTCGTCCAGCCTCTTTTTGAAGCACCCGTTGGAACGTACCCTTTTATATCGAATCCCTTATCCTTCAGAAATTCCTGAACGACATTGAAACACTCAACCACGCTCTTAACCATCGGAAGAAGAAGTGGCCAGTCCTTTTCTCCTGTCTCTTCATACTTTGAGAAAGTGTAAGCTATGAGATCGTCTTCGCTCAGACCAAAGAGAGGTTGATTTGGGATGTCCCCCACGACAACGAATGGAGCTTTGAAAGCTTTCGCTATGTCCACCTGATCTTCCTTGCTTTCAAATCCTCCCGTTATGAGCAGTATAACGTGATCCTTTATCTCCAAATTTGAGGGGATAGTTATACCCACCCTGTTTATCCACGTTATACCCTTCCATTCCTGCGTTTCAACGGATAGAACGTAATAAAGAGACCCATCTTCAAGGGTCTCTTCCTGCATAACGAACCATTTGACATCGTAAGGGGCCTTAACATAATCTTCCAAAATTCCTCCGAACAAAGCTAAAGAAGTCAGAATGATAAACATTAGAACGAACCATCTCATGTTCTTTCCCTCCAGCACTGTTTTATTCATTCTGTGTAAATGTGTAAAAAGGTGAGGCAAACGCCTCACCCCATGAATAGCCTCAGAACGGATTGATTACTGATGTTTGCCTGTCCAAGCATTGCAAGATTCGACTGTCTTATTATCTGAAGTCTCGTGAGTTCCAGGATCTGTCTTGCCATGTCTGCATCGGCAAGGGTGCTCAGACTGCTCATGGTGTTGACGTACGCGTTTCCAACGTTTCTTGCGGCATGCTCCAACCTGTTCATCCAACTCCCAACGTTCGACCTAACCTGTGAAACGTTCTCTAAGATCTCATCGAGCCTGGAGATGGCGTTTTGTGCACCTTCGGCTGTGGATATGTTGAGTTCGTTGAGTCCGAGCGCCTCTGGTCCCATGTTAGGTATCGTCACGTTCAACGTTTCTCCTTCTGCTGGGCCGGTTTGAATCTGCACGTTTTGAACCTCTCCAGCAAGAACGTTTACGGTGTTATAATTCGTGTTTCTCACGGTCTCTGCTATACCTTGCCTTAACTGCTCGAATTCCTGCTGAAGGGCTGCTCTTTCAGCTTCAGTTAGCGTTCCGTTGCTGGCTCGAACGGCAAGTTCCCTCATTCTCTGAAGAGCTTCTGTTATAGATCCGAGTCCTCCTTCGGCTGTTCTCAACATTCCAATGCCGTTGTATATGTTGTTCAAAGCTGTTTCATAACCTCGAGTCAGTGCTCTCAATCTTTGAGATATGGCAAGTCCCGCCACATCGAAGGAAGCTCTTGGTATTCTGGATCCCGTTATGAGCGTTTCCATGGTTGCAGAAAGGAGTCTTTGAGTATTTTGAAGACTCCTCCAGGCCCAGAGAGCGTTCACGTTGTTTATCCTCATCGAAACCACCTCCCTTCCTGGGAGGAGCTATTCCAATCTGTATTTTATCACACAGTGTAAAAAGATTCTGCACATGGTAGGATTTTTAAAACATCCAAAAAGCGGAGTGAAGAGATATGCTCAAGATGAGATTTCTAGGAAGAGCTGCCGGTATTGTGAGTGCATGAACAAGATATGGGCTTTAAAAGTCTTAATAGCTGGTGGAAGATATTCTGGATAAAACCGATGGTATAATAAATACGAGGGGGCGAATGGGTTCGACGGGGATGAGCCCCCTTGGGAAGCGAGCCGAGGTCCCCACCACCTCGTAAAAAAGGTGGGAAAAGAATAAGTGCCAACGAACCTGTTGCTCTTGCCGCCTGATAGAGAATAGGCGGCCGTCCTCACCAGAGTTGGTCGGGCTCTGGATGAGGGCGTGAGGGAACCGACCTACCGGCCTGGGCTCTGTCTTCCGGTCCAGGTCGGGAAATTCAAGGAAGGCTCTGAAGGTGGACGCCTGCCCGTGGGCTTCCACCTTCGAGAAGAAAACACGGGCTGCGCTCGGAGACGCCCAAGGGGGTTCATTCTCGGACGGGGGTTCGAATCCCCCCGCCTCCACCAGAAAACAGCTAGCCTATCTCAGGCTGGCTGTTTTTTTATTTATAGTGAAAAAT
>CAZANP010000051.1:0-3350 GCA_964486555.1 uncultured Thermotoga sp.
GATGAGATAAGGAAACTCGCCGAGGAAAGCAGGCAAGCAACCGAGAACATCACACAGATATTGAATGAGATACAGCAGAGTGCTACCAGGTCAAGGGATGCGATGAACGAAATGGTGAGTTCCGTTGAAGAGACAAGGGAAAGAGCGGAAGGGGCGATAAAGAAATTCGAAGCAATAACGGATAGAATAAGGGAAGTTTTAGGAATGACTGAAAACGTTGCATCGACGGCGCAAGAGCAGAGTGCAGCGGCAGAAGAAATGGCTTCCGCTATGGACAACGCTTCGCGCTCTGTCACGAGCATTTCAGATAGGATAGCTCAGATAAGTGAGAGCATGCAGAGACTATCTGAGCAATCCGAGGAGCTGGATAAAAAAGGATCCAATTTGAGAGAAATGGCAGAAAGGCTTGCAAATCTTGTAAAGAGGTTCAAAGTTTAAAAGCCCGCCACTGTGGCGGGCTTTTCAATTCACACCGAATGGAAACTTCCCATCATCGATTCTATCTTTCTTTCTGAAACCTTCATTACTTTGGCTTTTTTCAGGAACATTGATTTCCAACCCTTCCAGATGCCCTAGCGTTTTTCTCAACCTGCCGAATATTTCATCGTACAGCATTTCTCTGGCCATCAACTTCCTTGTTTTTTCTTCCTCTTTTTGAGCTTTTTCGAGATCTTCTCTGAGGCTTTCCACACGTTTCTCAAGCCATCTGTACTTACTCTCTAAATACGCAGTCACTTCATGGGTTTTAATGTAAACTCTTTCCCATCTCTTCAAATCGTTTATTATCTTTTTGACAATGGGAAGGGCTTTATCGTAAACATCAAGACTTTTTCGAATGAGTCTGAAATACTTCCTTTTTAGTAACCTTTTCAAAAGGTTTATGAACTCAGAAAGGAGTGTGATGTACTGTAGGACAAGGCTGTAATAATGAAAGAATTCTGAGAATTTCATATTTTCCACTCTCCCTCGAGTTTTCTACTACCACAATCACTTGAGGTTCTTCTTCAATTTTTCTTTGTACATTCTCCTATCAGCTATTTCTATAGCTTCTTTTAGACTTTGAGATTCTTTGGGATAGAGTGAGAAACCCAAACTCACGGATATTTTGAACAAATTATCATTGACTTTCACAGGTTCTTCAAAAGAGTTTCTGATGCGCTCAATTATAGATTTTAAGATATTTTCATTGGCATTTTTGACTAAAACCACGAATTCGTCACCACCATATCTGAAAACACCGTCTTCTTCCCTGACGCATTTTCTTATCCTTTGAGCGATGATCTTCAAAGCGTTATCACCTGTGGCGTGTCCGTAAAGATCGTTCACTCGTTTGAAATTATCAAGATCTATGAATATGATTCCTATGTCGGTGTCCTCATCTTTTTGTATCTCTATCTCTAAAGATTTTCTGTTGTATATCTCTGTTATGGGATCTATTCTGGCATCGAGTAGAATTCTGTTTAGATTCAGAATCCTTACCACGACTCTTCCTATGTAGTCGATGATCTTTCTCAAAAGCTCTATCTCGAATTTTGTGATACGTCTTTTTTTGAACCAATCCAGACTCAAAACACCCGAGACTTCATCTCCCAGTATTAGAGGAGCTCCCATCCATGTTATGACCTTAGAAGCTCTGTGCCAGTACGGATACTTTCTGGTATCCTTTATCACCATGACATCCTTTCTCTCCAAAAGCTCCTTTATATTTCTTCCCTCTTTCTGCAAGAATTCAGCGATCTCATCAAGTGGAAAATGGTTCAACCTTTCAGACCATATGTAGAAATACCATCTTTGTTCCTTCGGTGTTAAGAGTAAATTCCATGAATCCGCCTTGAATACTTTAGCCACAAAAGCCAGTATTTCCTCGAGCGTCTGCTTTGAGCTTTTCTCCTGTTCCAGATGCTCCAAGATGATATCGTTCATGGCCATATTCAGATGGTTCACAATAACTTCCTTGGGACTAAGTATTCTGAATCTTTTGTATATTCCCATTCTCTTTAAAAAAATCAGTGTCCAGATTCCATGATACCCTGCGATCAGAATTATTATAATAAGAAACGCTATGGTTAATATGGTCAACAACGGAGTCAGGCCCCCCGTAATAGATTTTAAAGAAACGAATTTTGTTTTTCTAATGAATATCTTTAAAAATGGTAGTAAATCCAGGTTTAAATGCTGTAACCAACATTATAAATTATTTTGAATTTCGACATGGTGATAGATCAGAGGAAGGTCAATACTGGATGCTTGATGAATCTTTTCGAATGGTATCGACTCATGCCGAACGTGTCATGATCATCTGAACGAAAACATCGGCCAGGTTGGGATCGAACTGTGTTCCCTTGTTCTCGATGATTTCATTCAAAGCTTCCTCAACCGATAAAGGATCCCTGTAAGGTCTTGCACTAGTCATTGCGTCGAAGGCATCGGAAAGAGCGATGATACGAGATTCTATGGGAATTTGCTCCCCTTTCAATCCATCGGGATATCCCCTTCCGTCCCATCTTTCATGATGATGCTTCACTATCTTTGCTATCTCATCCATTCCCTCCACTTCCAGTAATATCTCGTAACCTTTCAACGCATGCTTTTTCACGATCTCATACTCCTCCTCTGTCAACTTTCCAGCCTTGTTTAGAATGGAGCGTGGAACAATTATCTTCCCTATGTCATGAACCAATCCCGCCCAGTATATCTTCCTTATCATACTCTTTTCGAAATGTAACCTTTCAGCGAGATTTGTGGAATACTGGGCAACTCTTTCTGAATGACCTTTCATGTAAGGGTCATAAGATTCGAGCGCCTTGACAAGGGCTATGGCGACATTCTTGTGAAACTTTCCTTCCACTTCCATGTATCTCCTTGCCGCATAGAATCCTGAGATTATCTTGGAGAATTTGTCGACAATCTCAACATCTTGCTCTGTAAATGTTTCCTCGCTTCCTTCAGGTATATCTAAAGAGAAGAATCCTATGAGTTTTCCACCGAATTTCAGTGGGGAGAGTATGGAAGATTTAATAGGCTTTGCGGCTTTAGAGAATTCTTCAAAGAGTTCTGGTGGCATCAGCTCTCTATTTTTATCCATTATCCTATCAACTATTTTTGCCGAATCTATGTTCACAACAGCGTATTCTCTCCTCAGTGGTAGATCTCTCAACTTTTCAATATCATGACCTTTCGTTGTTATGAACATCCATCGGTCACCCTTTATGAGAGACACAGATCCGTATTTGGCTTTTGGAACGAGTTTCAACGCCATATCGAGAACGTTCTCAAGAAATTCCTTTTCACTTGCCTCAAACGTTCCTACCTGAGATGTTAGCACCATTATATCCTGAAACCTATCGAAA
>CAZANP010000051.1:3450-12296 GCA_964486555.1 uncultured Thermotoga sp.
CTCTCTGCTGTGTACGCTATGGCAGCAAGTGCGTCTATCTTTCCTTCTTTCAACATGTTCAGAAGTTTTCCCCACTTGTCGTACACGAATACCAAATCCCATTTCTCTTTGGATGCTATGTACTTCAGTATATCCACGTAAAACCCCTTCGGTGTATTGTTTTCCATATAGCACATGGGATAATCATCGTATATTCCCACTTTTATACTCAAGCAAAATGCAACTAGAGGTAAAAGTAACATAGTTATAACCATTACATGAACCTCATCAAAATAGCGCTGCATATAGAATCACCTAGCTTTTCATACTCTGCTAAAAAATTGAACAGGATAGTTTCAAAACCCTTTTATATATTATCATATTAGGTGAATTTTATCTTATGTGAGTATTAATTCTACGAAAGTTTCTATACATGAGGAACACGAGAAGAAGAAATTGCAATGAACGTTCTTTGAATGAATAAAAAAATAAAAGATATTTTTACAATTTAAATTTTTCGACCCACTTCTCTTACGACAACGGGAAGTAATCTCCCATTTTCAACATCCACGATACCAAGATCAGACATCTTGTAGAAAGGACTCACAGTGAGCGCTAAAACACTGAACAATTTTACTGGTTCTCTATGACGAACACCAGCATCTCTCAATTTAGATTCCATCTTTTGAAATTTGCATGAGACTCTTTCAAAAGGTTCATCCGTGATCAAACCACCAATTGGAAGTTCTAGTAAATGCACTTTCCCATCTATAAATACCGACATACCTCCTTTTGTTTTTATAACAGAGTTTACTGCCTTTACCATGGATTCTATGTCCTTCCCAATGACGAGGATGTTGTGGGAATCATGGGAAAATGTGGTGGCGAATGCCCCTCTTCGCAGGCCGATATTCTCAATAAATCCCACGCATCCTTTGGGAACAACTTCCTTCCTTTTGAAAACCGCTATCATGGATATATCTTTAGAGGCGTCTATAACCGGATATCCATTTTCGAACCTTAAAATACGCTTTGATAAGGTGGTTAAGGTGTTTTCCACATTATCCACCGATATGACATTCACTTCAAGGTGGCCACGATATCCTTTCTTGTACACGCGGAAATCTTCTTTTCTGAACATTTTTAAATTTATGGAATTTGAAAATTCTTCAAAGTTTCTTGTATCCTTCAACATAGATGAGGTGTAGAGAGAACCTTTTATGAAGACTCTGAGAGGCTTTATTTCTTCAATACTTTCTGATATGAAGAAACTTGCCTTCTTACCTGGACTTATCGCTCCTAAATGTCTCAAACCCAGGTAAACAGCTGGTCTAATCGTGACAGACGATATGGCATCTAAAGGGTCCCAACCTTTGGATATGGCCAGATTCACCAAGAGATTCAAATGACCTTTGGCAAGATCGCTTGGGAGGAAATCATCTGTTACCATCAAAATTCTAGATCTGTCTTTCAAACCCATGATGAACTTTATGTTCTCTTCTGTCAAAGATTTTCGCTGTATCATCACGTACATTCCCTTTCGTAGTTGCTCTTCCATCTTACTGGGGTTAGTGAGTGTATGATCCGATCTTATGCCATGGTACAGATAAGAAGATAGATCCTTTCCTCTGAGTGTTGGACAATGCCCTTCTATGCTGAGATTTCTTTCTCTTGCAACGTTGAGTATCTTCAAAAGTCTTTCGTCACCTTCCAAAACGCCGTTGTAATCCATGACCTCTCCTAGGGCTATGACCCCTTCCTTTTCAGACAGCTCCCTGACATCATCTGGCGTTATTTCCGCATTATTGGTTTCCAGATGTTTCCTCGTAGTCGGTACACAACTTGGGATAGCTGTGTATATTTCAAGCGGTTGATCTAAGGCGTTCTCTATCATGAACTCAACTCCTTTTTTGCCAAAAACGTTCGCCATCTCATGAGGATCCTGAAGGACAGCTACTGTTCCGTGAGGAATGACCGCCTGTGAGAAAACTTTTGGTGTCACAAGACTGCTCTCGATGTGCATGTGAGAATCTATGAAGCCGGGGATTGCATATAAACCCTTTAGATCCATCACTTCTCCATCGAGTTCGTCTTTGTAATCTCCTTTTTCTACAAATTCGAAATTCTCTTCAAGAACGGAAAACCAGCCTTTATAAATCTTTTTCTGTATGACATCGACTATCTTTGCATTTTTGAATATCTTTCTCTTCATGTTTCAAGCTCCCTCGAAAGTATCCTTACAGCCTCAAGAGCAACATCTATAGCTCTTTTCTCCCCTTTTCTAAACATTTTCTCCTTTTCAGAGAGCGAAGGCTGTTTTTCCAGCCAGATGTTCGAATCCGTTGCCAGTATAGCTCCAACGTGAAGACGCTTAACACTTCCTATGGTGAAGACTGTTGCGCATTCTTGTTCTGCTGCAACAACACCTGCATCTTTCAGAAATTCATTGAGGCTTCTGTCCTGTTTATAGTACGCATCTCGGGAATAGACTATCCCCATGTAATAGTCGTAACCGAGACTCTCGCACGCCTTTACAAGAGCTGTTGTCACCTCAAAATCGGCAACGGCAGGAAATGGAAGGGGAGCGTAAGCTAGAGAAGTACCATCCCCACGATAAGCGGCGGTGGCTATAACGAGGCTTCCTATTGGTATATTCTTTTGCCTTCCTCCAGCAGATCCAACCCTTATGAAATAGGTTGCTCCTATTCTTGAAAGTTCCTCAACGGCGATGGAGGCAGATGGCCCTCCTATACCGGTGGAGCAGACACTCACAGTTATTCCATCCAGTTTTCCTGTGAAAACCACGAATTCGCGATTGGAAGCGATTTGTTTTACACTTTCCAAGCGTTCAGCGATCCTTCGGGCTCTTCCAGGATCTCCAGGAATCAAAACGTATCTTCCGACATCCCCTTTCCTGCATCTTATATGTTTCTGAATTTCACTCATGTACGATCACTCCTCTTTCGAAAAGGCAAGGCAATTTTCAGGATCTACCCTTAAGAAAACAACTTCTTTCTCTCGCCATTTGGCATTTTCTACAGGAATCTCTACTTTCAAATACCCAACATTCGGGACCTTTATGACATACAGTATGTTATCCCCTTGGAAAATCTTGGATACGATCTCTCCTTTCAGAGAATTTGTACTTCTACTTTCCAAAATTTCGAAATTCTTGGGTCTTGCAACTAAGGTTACCTTCATACCCAGTGACGATCTATCCATACTTCTAGCTTTTAAAGTTGTGTTTCCCACTCTCACTGTAATCAAATCAATTTCAGCATCCACGACCTCTCCTTCAACAAAATCCTGGAATCCCACAAATCTTGCCACGAACAGTGTTTTAGGATTTAAGAAAAGATTTTCAGGTGTATCGAACTGTTCTATTCCTCCCCGGTTCATAACGGCCACTCTATCTGATAGGGACAGAGCTTCCGCTTGATCGTGAGTAACGTATACGGTGGTTATTCCAAGCTCTTTCTGCATTCTCCTCAGTTCCGCTCTCATCTCAATTCTGAGTTTTGCATCGAGATTCGAAAGAGGCTCGTCCATCAAGAGAAGGTCAGGCTTTACAACTATGGCTCTTGCTATAGCTACTCTTTGTTGCTGCCCCCCCGATAATTGAGAAGGAAGTCTCTCCTCAAAACCCTTCAAACCCACGAATTCAAGCACTTCAGAAACTTTCTTCTTTATTACATCCTTTGGAAATCTTCTTATCTTCAATCCGAAAGCCACATTTTCAAAAACGTTTAGATGGGGAAACAACGCATAATTCTGAAATACGAAACCTATATTCCTCTTGTTCGGTGGAATGTTGTTGTAAACTTTACCATTTATGACTATTCTTCCCCTCTGAACTCTCAAAAATCCTGCTATGACACGAAGCGTCGTGGTTTTACCACAGCCGCTTGGACCCAATAATGACACGAATTCTCCTCTTTCCACATCCAGTGTTAAATCTTTTACGACAAATTCGTTTTTGTGGTAACCAACGGATACATTCTCAAGTTTCAAAAATGCCATTTCCATCCTCCTCGTTTCAGATCATCTTCGATACACCCAAAAGTTTCTGCATCGTCAAAACCACTCCTAAAGTTATGAGAATCAAAAGAGTTGCAAGAGCAGCTATACTTGGATCGTAATAGTACTCCATGTACGTCATCATGACTATCGGGAGTGTACTGATACCCGGTCCCGTGAGAAACAGAGATATAGGAACGTTATTAAAGGATGTTATGAAAGTTAAAATAAAAGCGGATATAATACCAACGGTTATGTTCGGCAGCACCACGTTTACGAACACTCTAAAACGAGATGCTCCTAAACTTATAGCAGCTTCTTCTATAGAATGGGGAAGGTTCAGTATGGAAGAACTTATTATTCTAACTGCGAATGGAAGGACTATAGCGGTGTGTCCTATTAGAAGTGTGGTTCTTATCGAAAAGATTCCCATGATGATGAATATTCTAAGAAGTGCAAGACCTGCAACCATCTGAGGTATTATGACAGGTAATGTTGTTAAGATCTCGACGAATCTTTTGCCTGGAAAATCGAATCGTGCTAGAACGTATGCAACCGGTATTCCGAGTAGAAGGGCCAATAGAGATGCTAAAACTGCTAACCATAGGCTCGTCTCAAAACTCCTTATGAACATTGGCATCGTTATTACCTTTTTGAACCAGTGGAGTGTGAATCCTTTAGGTGGAAAGGAAAGCACTTCACTTTCACTGAACGAGGCTGCAAATATTATGATGAAAGGTCCTATGAGAAATATTATAGCTATTGCGAGCATTATGTATACGAAGATCTTTCCACTCATCTTCTTCCCACCTTACCTATGGATCTAAGGCCTGTGTTTATCAAAAGAGTGGTCAGAAACATCATAACAGCTATCGTTGTGGCCATATCCCAATCCAGAACTACTGCTGCTTTCTGGTAAAGAAGAGTACTCAGCATGAGAACACGACTGCCACCAAGAATAGCTGGTGTCACATAAGCTGTGATGGAACCTGTGAAGACTAAAGTTCCACCTGTTATTAAACCCTCGACACTGAGAGGAAACGTCACTCTCACAAACGTTTGGAACCCAGAGGCCCCAAGACTTCTTGCTGCCAGGGACAAATCTTCAGGGATGTTTTCAAGTGCACTGCTGATTGAGAGTATCATCATAGGCATGAACAACTGTAGCAATCCTATCAAAACGGCTCCTTCAGTGTAAAGCATTCTAACAGGCTCCTCTATTATTTTTGCAGATAACAGGAGGTTGTTCAGCAATCCATATCGCCCAAGAACAGCAAGCCATGCGAAAGTTCTTGCCACAGGATTGGTCATGAGGGGAAGCACCATGAGTGTCATGAACACTGTTTTCAGAGTTTTATTGTTTATAGAAGCTATAGCCAAGGCAGTGGGGTAGGATATGATAGCTGAAAGCCCCGTTACCCACAGACCTATACGTATACTTCTCAAGTAAGCTGTTCGTGAAACGTGATCTTTGAAGAACACGAAATAGTTGAAGAGTATTCCTTCTCTTTCAGAGCCACGTATACTATCGATTACAACCATCAAAAGGGGTACGAGAAAGAAAACTCCTAAAAATACGAGAGTGGGTAACAGAAGCAAAACATATTTTTTCCCGTGCACTCTCGCCACTTCTCCCAAATGACCTTACTTTCCGATTATCATCTCGTTCCATTTCTTGATCCATTCATCTCTATGCTCGACTATCACGTTTGGATCGAAGAATATCAGCGTTTTTATGTGATCTTCTCCGTAAGTCAATTTCTCCGCAATTTCTTTTGGAACCTTCACGTTCTTGTTGATGGGGGAATCCACAAGATCCATGGCTTCGGCGTATTGAACCTCTTCGCTCAGGATGAAATCGATATATCTATAAGCATTTTCAAGGTTTTTCGCACCTTTTACGATACTCACAGTGTTCAGAAAACCTATCATCCCTTCCTTTGGAACGACCCATTTTAATGGAAGTCCCGTCGCAAGGAGCCTTCCCCATGCAAATCTTGCAACTGGAGCCATCCAAACTTCCCCCATTTTGAAGAGGTTTATGAGCTCCGAAGATCTCTTATAGAAGGTCACCACATTGTCCTTTATCTCAGCAAGCTTTTTGAACGCCACATCCAGACTCGTATCGTCTTCAGAGCCACCCCATATCTTGTTCATTAGCATCATGAACGCAGGGCCTTGTGTTATCGTTATATCTGGTAGGCTGATTCTACCCGCAAGATCCTCCCTCCAAAAGTCCTTCCATGAGGTTATAGGTTCTCTAATCTTGTCGGTTCTGTAGACTATCCCGAAACTGAAAACGGTGTAACCTATACCGTAGTGACCTCCTATTGGATCCTTGGCAAAATCGTATATGTCCTTGTAGTTCTTGAGTTTCGAGACATCGATCGGTTGAAGAAGGCCTTTTTTCTTCGCCAGAGCAGCGTAATAATCAACGAAATGAACTACATCGATTTTTGGATCGTTCTTCTGCATTTCCAATTTCGTCAACCTCGTGGAGTTGTTGCCAAGCTCGCGAACAATTTCTATACCGTACTTTTCCAAGAAGGGTTTTGAGATGTTTTTGTCAAGGAGATCCAGATTGAAACCCCACGTGGACACGTACACTTTCGACACGCCGAAATACAATCCACTGGCTACTAGAAACACGGCCATCGAAATGATCAAGATGAACTTTCTCATAACCTCTACCTCCTTGGTTTGATTTGGAAGGAAATGGTTTTTCAGTGGTATCTGGAAGAGGATCTCTGAGATTCTAAGTTTACTGGAGGTTATATGGAAACAACGAGTTGTTCTTTGACGGGATTCACGAATATTATACCTACTGTTTTTTAAGCTGAACTTAAAAATCTGTTGATAAGGGATCGATTTTTTTCTTAATAATCATTCCAAGCCTTTAAAATATGCGGAGATTGATTCATTGTATTTTTGGAGTTCCCTCTTCCCATATCCTGGCTATTTCTTTCTCATTCTCTCTAAGTATTTTCAAAAGATATGGATTGAATTTCGAAGAATTTGAAAGGATAACAGTCAATGTATCCTCATGGGATAAGGCATCCTTGTAAGGTCTTTTAGATCGCAGCGCATCATACACATCCACAAGCCCAACGATCTGAGCTTCTATGGGTATCTGATCATCTGACAGACCAAATGGATAACCGCTTCCATCCCACCTTTCATGGTGGTATAGAGCTATGTTTCTAGCGATGGTAAGCCTCTCATCTGAGCCTAGGAGTTCTCCACCCCATATTGTGTGTTTCTTTACTGTCTCCCATTCCTTGGGAGTCAATGACCCAGGTTTGTTGAGAATCTCTTTCGGTATTTTTATTTTCCCTATGTCATGTAAAGCGGAGTATAGGTATATCTTGTTCACAATACTTTTATCGAAACCGAGCTTTCTTGCAAAAAATTTTGACAATGTCTGAACTCTCCTTACATGATTTCCCGTCATCGCATCGAACCCTTCAACGATGTTCGCTATTTCGGTTACGAAAAATTCATACAAATTCTCTATCTCAAGAGAGTATTTCTCAATTTCCTCATACGCACTTTCGAGTTCTTCGTTGACAGCTCTGAGCTGCTGATAAGATGAATCCACTGTGTTGATCAAATTCAGGATACCTTTGGAAAGGGTCTCTATCTCTTTTATGTTGGTCGATATCCTTTCAGAAGCTACGGTTCTTTCCTCCTCGTATATCTTCATGACCTTCAAAATTTTCTTCACCGGTTTCTCTAGATTCGCTTTTATTTCAACCGATAACTTCTTGTTTATTAAAGCGATGAATATGAGAGATCCTAGAACGATGAATGAGGAGTAAAAGATAGGAACCAGGCTTATCATTAAAAGGGGTGTCTCCTTTAGAATGTAAGTATGTCCAGAAGTTCTCAAAGAAACTATGAGATGACCTGAACGGAGTGATATCCTTTTCGATTTCGCCGGGAGTGGTATCTTCTTCCCTACGAGCTCTTGGTTCGTGTGAAATATTATCGTCCCCTTTTCATCCACCATATACGTATTCTTTCCAAGGATATTAGAAGCTATATAATCGGGTATAAGATCGATGCCGATGGTTCCTATCATGCTACCACTATCATTTAAAATAGCTTTCGAAATACTTATACCAGGTTTTTTGGTGATCATATCAAGGTAGGGAGGAGTAATTACGAACCTTGAGGGATCTTTCCTTGCGAAAATGTACCAAGGTCTTTCCCGAGGATCGTAGTACTTTATCACATCCGTGTAAGGAACAATGTACTTTCTGCCGTCTTCCCCTCCAAAGTATATGTAACTCACACTTTTCTTGTAACATTCGAACACATTTCTGAGAGTTAGCAAAAGTTTCTCTTCTCTTCCCGGCAGGAAAATTTCTTTTCTTGTGGAAAGATAGTTCAGAAGGTTCCCATGTTCCTCAATGAGATTTTCCCAGATAATCTTCTTCACCATTAAATCCTGGGATAATTCCTTCTCCTTTAAGTACACTTGATATCCAGAGAAAACGAGGAATAAGATTATGGATCCTATGATACTTGGAATCCAGAAGAACTTTTTGAGAGTTTTCTTTACAAAATCTGTTAGAGATTGTTGTTCATTCAACTATTAGCACCTCGTTTGTGTAGTTTTTGCATATCTTATCTTGAAATGAGAGACACAATGATTATAACATTAAATTTTGAAGACAAGAAATAGTTTGTTAGGAAGGGGCGTATATGTGGTGAGATTCCTTGTAACACTGCTTTTACTGCCTTTTACGATATTTTTCACTCTCTCACCCAAGAAGTTAGATTCATTTTTATATGACAAAAGATAAACCGCCGCAGGCTCTTCTTTAGGGGGAGAGTAAGGCGCTGAT
>CAZANP010000052.1:0-12136 GCA_964486555.1 uncultured Thermotoga sp.
AAAAGGTCATCTCTCGATGAGAGTGTTTCTGCACATCTCATTTTATGCTCTTTGGATTTCTCCATCCAGCTCCTTCTCAACCTATCTAGTTCCCTTCTTTCGAAATTGTTCAGAACTTTCTCCAGTAATGTTTCGTCCACAGAGTGAATTCGTTCGTATTCAGGAATTATAGGTCCATACTTGTTCCTGTAAACGTTCCAGAAATCTTTCCACTTTGTTTTGTCCCATTTTAGTATCTCCAAGAATTCCTCAACCTTGTTTTGAACCACACTCCTCATTCCACGCCCTCCTTTATGACAGCTCCACCGAGTAATATATCACCATCATAAAAAACAGCGATTTGACCGGGTGTTACCGCAAAAACCTCTCTTTCAAATTCAACAATGATTTCGCTTCCGCTTCTCTTAACAAGACACCCAACTTCTTGAGCTTTCTTTCTGACCTTACAGGTTGCTTCGAATTCTTCGGGAAGGTGTGCATGCCACACCGGGTCACTGGCTATCAATCCTTTGAAGAAAACGCCATCTAGGGTTGATACAACCACGAAATTCATGTTTGGAACCTTCTTTTTAACGTACATCTTCTTCCCAACAGCTATCTTCAACCCTTTTCTCTGTCCAATCGTATACAGAAAATGTCCGTTGTGACTTCCAAGTATTCTACCATCTTCATCCACGATCAGTCCCTTCCTTTTATTCACTTTCTCATCTTCCAAGAAGCTTTCTATCTTACCATCCGGTATGAAACACACATCCTGGCTTTCTGGCTTTGTCGAAATGTGAAGTTCTATCCTCTCAGCGAGTTCTCTGTTCTCTTCTTTTGTGCTGTTTCCGTTTGGGAAAACGAGTTTGTCTATCCTTTCCGGAGATAGAAGCGCCAGGAAATAGCTTTGATCCTTTTTCTGATCTTTTGCTTTCGCTATCATCTTCTTTCCGTATTTTTCGGAATAAACGATCCTTGCAAAATGTCCACTCGCAAACAGTTCCATGCCATCTTCGAGAGCGTGATCCATGAGAATACCGAATTTTATCAACCTGTTGCAGTGAACACATGGATTGGGTGTTAACCCCTTTAAAAGATCATCTTTGAATCTCTTCACAATCAGTTCTTTGAAGGGATCTGAGAGATCCACTATCTCAAGCTCCACGCCGAGTTTCTTCGCGATCTTTATAGCATCCATCGTATCTGAAGGGCTGCAGCATATCTTTTTCTTTATCGTTTTTTTCACGAAAAACTCATCTTTGAGAGTTTTCATGTGATAGGCCTTGACCTCATGACCTTCTTCAAGAAGCCGATAAAGGGCGACTGCACTGTCAACTCCTCCACTCAGGGCTATGCCCACTTTCAACTCTTTCAACTCCTTTCGAGATGTCTATAGAGAATATACCACAAGATTTAGGCTATTCGAAGTGCTACGGGGAAGGGTACGCGAAGAGATGGTTCCCTCTGGTATCTATCGCTACCATGAGAGGAAAATCTTTAACGACAATTCTGTACACAGCCTCAGGTCCGAGGTCTTCGAAAGCCAGAACCTGAAGATCAACTACACGGTTTGCAAGGAAGGCAGAAGCCCCACTTGGTGTTATGAAATAAACTCTTCTCCACTTTCTGTGAAGCTCGATAGCTCTTCTCGATCTCTTCCCCTTCCCAACCGTCGCGATGACTCCGAGTTTGAAGAGCATCTCTAAAAAAACATCCATCCTCTCGCTCGTTGTTGGTCCAATCGCTCCGATCTTTTTTCCACGAGGAGTTTTGGCAGGTCCTGCGTAGAAGACTATCTTCCCGGAAAGATCAAAAGATGGTTTCTCTCCATTCTCCAGCATCTTTCGGATTCTTTTTTGAGCTTGATCTCTCATGACAACGAATTCTCCTGTGTAAAAGATTTCTTGTCCCACCTTGAGTTCACCGATCTTCAACGACAAACTTTCCCCTCCTGCAAAGGTAACAATCGACAGAAATTGCAACAGGTAAGATCGCTATGTGTGTTGGTGAACATTCGATATGGACAGCGTATGCCGTTATACCCTTCCCAAGTCCCTGAAATCCTATTTTCAAAGAATTTATTTCTGATAGGATTTCCTCCTCAAGCTTCGCATATCTTGGATCTTCGTTTCTCTCGAAAAAAGATTTCGTAAGAGCGAGTTTCGAGTTCAGAAGTGCTTTCTCTGGGCTACCTCCTATTCCTACACCGATATGAAGGGGAGGGCAGGAATTCGAAGCGTTTTCTCTTATGTGATCTATCACGATCCTCTTCACTTCCTCAACATCTGAAGATGGCCTCATCATGTAAAGCCTTGTGAGATTTTCACTTCCTCCCCCTTTCACGAGGAACCTTATTTCAAGTTTTTTTCCTTCAATTTGAAACACGTGAACTACAGGGGGAGTGTTGTCACCAGTGTTTTTCCTTTCAAAAAGAGGATCCGAAATCACGGAATACCTGAAAGGATTTTCAATATAAACTTTCCTGACGGCTTTTTGAAGAGTTTCAGATATTGGCTCTTCAAGTACCACTTCATGTCCAAGAAATACGAAGAATTCAACAAGCCCTGTATCCTGGCACAAAGGTAGACTTTCTTTCTCTGCCACTCTGTAATTTTCCTTTATGGCGTAGGAGAAGGGTCCAGTATAGCTATCCACGAACCTTTTCACTTCGTCGTTAATGACAATGTTAGCCCTTTTCAACTCTTCCACTATGCCATCCAATATAACATCTGCTCTTATCATTTCAACTTCCCTTCCAGCTCTTTGAGATGTATTCCAATACCTCCATCAAATCTTCTTTCCTTTTCTCTTTAAAAGCTTCGTAAAGCTTCTTCGCTGGAAGATGCCAATCCGTCACGAGTATTCCAAGAACATTTTCCTCCCTATCCAACTTTTTTGCCTGTTTTTTGGAATATTCAAAGAATCTCTTCGCCGCCTCAAGATTTTTCCAACAGGCCGGTAACACCTTGAACCCCTTCTCAAGGAAATAAGGAATCGATGGATATCGATCCATTGGCTCGTAATGCCAATCCACCACTACGACATCTTTAGGTATCATATCAACAGCCGGGTAAATCCCTATATCATCTGCTTCCCACTCGCTGTACGGTGTCTCCTCCCTCTTTATCAACCTATCCCCCCACATCATCATCTTAACATCTTTCATTGAAAGATGATCATACAATTTTCTTGCAGTTTCAGAAAACAAATATGCGGGATCTTTCCCTCTACATCTCGGGCATCTTGCTATTATGAAGACCTCATCCATTCCGACATGGAAATACCTTGACTCAAAAGCTTCCTGTATCTCATCTATGAGGCTGAAAACGACATCGTAGATCCTTGGATGAGATGGACACCAACTACGGCAGTATATATCTTCGCTATCGTAAGGAATTTCCGGTGTCTCGTCGAATTCGGGATATGCCCTCAAAAGGCCATTGGGTTTCCCTTTCCACCCCTGATGCCCTAAGCAGTTGAAGAGAGGTACTATTTCCACATCGTTTTCTTTGCAGAGAGAGGATATTTCCCGAGCGCTGGTTTTATCGAAAGTACCCTCTGATACCTCAGGATGCTTCTCGAATCTGAAACAGGTGTTCACCTCGATAACGAGAAGATTCACACCAAGCGGTATCAAGTACTCCTTCAACAGCTTTTTGAGAAAATCTCCTTCTTCTTTATCACATATCCTTATGTGAAACCCGAACCACTTCAATATTTAACACCTCCTGCTATCGCGTTCACGATGTATTTCTGCATGAAGAGGAACAGTATTATCATGGGAAGTATGGCAAGAACTATTCCTGCTGCTGTGTACCTGAAGTTCACTTGAAAAGTGCTGTTCAGATAAACGAGAGCGACGGACAAAGGATACTTGTTTGAATCCGAAAAAACGATCATGGGCCACAAGAAATTATCCCACCATGTTATGACTTGGAACGTTGCAAGGGTAGCTATGGTCGGTTTTACAAGTGGGGTCATGATCTTCCACCATATGTACAGTTCCCCAGCTCCATCGACTCTTGCAGCATCTTCAAAGCTCTTTGGAATACCAAGGTATGCCTGCCTCATTAGGAATATTCCGAATATGGTGACAGCTTGAGATATTATGAGACCAGAATAGGTGTTCAAAAGGTGAAGCCTTTTGAGAGTTATGTAGTTCACGATGATCGTTCCCTGAACCGGTACAAGCATCGGAAGAAGGATCAGAAAGAACAAAATCTTCTTCCCCTTGAATTCCATCCTCGCCAGAGGATACGCTGCCATGAGTGAAAGAAGGACGTTCACAAATGTTCCAGCGGAAGCGATGATTATGGAATTTAAATAGTACCTTCCAAGGTTCAGTGTTCTCCACGCTCCCGTGTAATTTTCGATACTCACAGGATGCGGTATGAGATCTGGTGGATACTTGTAAACGTTCTTTCCAACCTCAAGAGAGGTTTTGGCTATCCAATAGAAGGGCCAAACTGTGAAAATCGAAAGTGTTACCAAAAATACGTATATTACGATCCTTCTCATCACTTTCGCCCTTTTAGCCATAATAGCTCTTTATACCTCCTTCCTTGAATATGAAGAGATTGAAAATCGTGAAAGCTATCATTATGAAGCTGAAAATGACCGCAGCTGCACTGGAATAACCGAATCTGAAGTATTCAAAGGCTTTGTTGTATATGAACAAGGCCATCGTTTCCGTTGCATGATTTGGCCCACCTTTCGTCATGGCAAATATCTCACCGAAAACGTTCAGCGCCGCGATGGAGGACATGATGGAACAGAACATGATGTAAGGTTTCAAAAGGGGTATGGTGATTCTGAAAAAGACTTGGGACTCACTCGCACCATCTATACGCGCAGCTTCCATGAACTCCTGAGGTATCCCCTGAAGTCCTGCAAGGTATATGACCATGTAATAGCCGAGTCCTTTCCACATTGTAACGAACATTATCGCAAAAAGAGCCACTTTCGGGTCGACCAGAAATGGAATAGGATCTGACACGACACGCAAGGATTGCAGGAGAAAGTTCACAAATCCCCTCTCTTTGAACAACCATTGCCAAGTTATCGCCACCGCCGTTATGGGTGTAACAACGGGTATGAAGAGAAGTATTCTGAAAACGTTCCTCCCCTTTATAGCTTGATTCACCAAAACTGCAAGAAGGATCGAGATCATTTGAAGGGGTGGAACCACCAGAAGGTAAAGAAGGCTGTTCTTCAGAGCGTTCCAAAAGTAAGGATCACTGAACAGTTCCCTGAAGTTTCCAAATCCTACAAATACAGATCTTCCAAGCATATTGTAATCGTAGAAAGAAAGTCTAACACCGAATATCATGGGATAGTATATGAAAAGAACCATAAGGGCAAGAGGAATCAGCAAAAAAGAGTAAGCTAGAACGTGCTGCCTCATCTTTAGGCTTCTATGGTAGCTTTTCCTTTTCACTTGCTCCCCTCCTATCAGTGAAATGCTATACTATAGAGAAACAAACAGCGCGCTCTTACTATCTGATTCACCCCGTTGAAGGGAGGGGGGCATACCCCTCCCCACTTTTCATTTCTTTATCATCTCTCTCCAATACTTTGCAGTTTCTTTTAGGGCTGTTTCCGGATCTTTCTGTCCAAGGAAGACTGAGATTATAGCGCTCTTGAGTTTATCAAAGAGTTCTTTCCTGTTCGGTATCTCCTCGGAGTAGTAAGTTATGTTTTTCAGATACTTCGCACCCATTATTCTGGCTTTTGCGGTGAGTGTTCCATCATCGTGAGAGAACCATGGATCATTCAGAGCTTCTTTAAGGGTTGGGAATATCGTGACGAGCTTACAGAAGGCGATCTGATTTTCCAAGTTAGAAACGAACGCTGCGAAATCTGCGGCAACTTTCGGATTCTTGGATCCTTTGACGATGTTCAGTGTTGAATACCATCCTCCCTGTCTGACACCTGGTTTTGGTGGTGGAACGGGAGCAACTTCAGATTTTTCATAGACTTCAGGAGCGTTCCACTTAACCCTATCAGCGAATTGAATACCGGTTATGAGCATCGCAAGCTCTTCCGATTGATACAGCTCCGTTGACTTGGCCCACTCACCTTCCTGAACGATCTCTTTCGGTAGATATCCCAGTTTATACAAGGTTGCCCATTTGTTCAGTGTGTGTGCGTATTCCGGTTTGTCGAAGAGGATTTCTTTGATCCTGTTGCTCTCATCGAGGGTGTAGAGGTTCAAACCATCCCATGCGAACATCGCACTTGGATCGTATACAACTGTAGGCATGCATCCATATTTTCCCGTCTTCTCTTTGATAATTACAGAGTAGAGTAGTACTTCATCCCAGCTCTTTGGAGGATATTTGGGATCCAATCCCGCTTTTTTGAAGATTTCCTTGTTGTAGAAAATGACGTCCACAGCTGTGTACCATGGAAGTCCGTAGATCTTCCCTTTCCATGAAAGTCCTTTCAACATCTGATCGAAGTAAAGATCGAGTACATCCTTGCTCAAGAGATCATCAACTGGTAGAAGGACTCCTTGTTCAGCAAAATCGATGGTCCAGCTCATGTTCAAGTTGACCACATCTGGTGGATTTCCTGCAGAATAAGCAGCGATGAGTTTCTGTTGCAGAACATCCCACGGAACATCCTCCCATTTGATCTCAACATCTGGATGCAATTTCTCGTACTTATCGATTATCCCTTGGATGAAATCTGTGAAGGTAGGTTTGAGAGACATGGTCCAGAAAGTTATGGTGGTTTTTGCCATGACAAAACCTGCTATCAACATGAGAGCAATCAGAATAGCCACTAGCTTCTTCATAGAAACACCTCCCTAAGAAAGTTTTTTTAGAGCCTCATACAGAGAGATGGGATTCAAGGAATGAGTTAAAACATGGTTTGAATCTTCAAAGAATGTTTCATCGTAAGGATCCCTCACTATCATGTAGAGAACTTTCTTAGCCCTGTTTCTTAGCTTTCTATGAGCTTCCAGAGATTTTTCGAATCTGAAAGCGTCTACAACAACATCTAGAACCTGGTACGACGAGTTTTCGATGGCAGGTCCTTCTTCCAGATCGTAGTAAGTCACTTCTTTAACATCGAAGAATTTCCTGAAAACTTCCTCGATCTTTCTGTAATACCTTGAGGTGTTATCGGCTGGGCTGAGATCCCTAGCTTTTGGAAGAACCAGGTGTACCTCCTTTCCGGGTTTTTCATTGACACTGATCTTCAGAGCGTTTCTTGCGGCCTTCGCCATGAATCCAATGTTGCTTGGATTTTTGTACTTTTCTATCAGATACTCCACTTTCCTTACGGAAGCTTCAACAGCTTCTGAGGGTATCTTCCCATCCTTCAAAAGCTTTTCCAGAGTTTCGTAATAGACAGGTAGGTTATTTTCTCTACCCAGAAGCAGCATGTTACCCCCTGCGTTGAAGAACTTCACTATGATCTCTTCAACGGAGAAGTTCCCAGACAGTGCTTTCATCTCGACGGCATCGCTCAGAATCAACCCACTGAAATTCATCTTATTTCTCAAAATATCTGTGAGAAATTTTCTTGAAAGAGTTGCTGGTAGATCATCGATGCGAGGGTTTGTCACATGAGCCGTCATGATCGCTTCCGCCCCATGTTCGACGGTGATTCTGAAGGGAAGAAGGTCGACATTCCACATTTCCTTGTATGGAACTTCAATCAGAGTTTTCCCATAATGGGAATCTTCCTTCGATCGACCGTGTCCTGGAAAATGCTTTATGCATGGAAGAATTCCGGACGATGTGAATCCCTGGCATGCTGCAACACCATATTCTGCTACTCTCTCTGGATCTTTTCCAAAGGTTCTGAGGCCAATGGCGGGGCTATTCCCTTCAAAGTACAGATCGAGGACGGGAGCGAAAACCATGTTGAATCCAATGATCCTCATGATACCACCAGACATCTCGGTGTATCTTCTTGTGAAAGATGGATCTGAAAAGCCGAAAGCCATGTTACCAATTGATGATGGAATGTAGGGAATCGTCTCGAGTTGTCCCCCCTCGTGATCGGAGGAGATTAAAAAGTTCCCTTTCTGAGAGAGGAAATCGAAGAATTCAACCAGCGATACTTCATCTGAGAGAATTCCTGGATAGATGAGAA
This sequence comes from uncultured Thermotoga sp., assembly GCA_964486555.1. Classification (GTDB taxonomy): domain Bacteria; phylum Thermotogota; class Thermotogae; order Thermotogales; family Thermotogaceae; genus 4484-232. The sequence goes on from CAZANP010000052.1 coordinate 8,092, forward strand.
TACCACCAGGTCTGTATCTCTCGATGAGGTATTTCGTTTCATCATCGAACTTGTTGAAACCACAGAAGAAAACTCTTCCGAGATTTTCGATCAACTCGTTCACCTTCCTTTCAGGAGTTTTATAGCGAAATCGTATTCGTTCATAAATCTGTTTAAAAACGCTTTAGCAGAGCCAATAGCTATGCTTTCAATTCCCGAATCATCTATGATGATTTCGGTTTTAGATATTGGTCTTTTATCTATCCTCTTCTTTATTCTTTCAATCAGAATTCCATGGATGGATTTAGGAAACAAATTTATATCTCCTCCAATCACCACTCCCTCAGGATCGAGAAGGTATATGGAAGTCGTCAGGTACGAGATCAGGGACTCCAAGAATGAAGAGATCTCATCCAATTTCAACTGTTTTCTCCTTTTGAAACCCTTGAGAGTTAATCTCACCTTCTTGTCACCGAAAAGTGGTGGGAGAGCCCCCAGCTCGAATTCACCTGCTGACATGTTCGATCCCAGAAAATTCCTACCGTTTAGCCATATCCCAGCTCCAATACCCACAGGACGTCTGAGATCGAAGGGAATGGATATCAGAAAATAAACAAGATTCCTCCAGCGGTTTGAAAAAGCGGCAGAAGCTGCGTTCGCATCGTTCATTATCTGATAGTTGAAATCGAATTTTTCTCTCAATTTTCCAAGGAGAGGGAAATTTTTCAATCCTAAAGCGGCACAGTATATTATCTCCCCTTTCCGAGTATCGATGATCCCAGGCATTGCGATGGATATTCCTAAGATTTTGTTGAACAGACTTTCATACTTCTTCACTTTCTCGCAGATAGCACTTACTATCTCTTCCTTCTTCATGTTCACAAGATCGTAACTTTTTTCAGCGATATCACCGTTCAAATCGAGCAAAACCATCGATAACTCACTTTGCTCGATTCCCAAACCGAGTATCAGGTATTTTAGATGGTTAAGACTGAAAAGTTTTGTTTTTCTACCACCTGATGAGCTGGGATTCAATTCTCCAGAGATCATCACTAACCCATCATCGATCAAAGATTTCAAATTTCTTGAAACTGTTGAGGAATCGATTCGCAAGTTCTGACTGATATCTCTGATAGTTGTCTGTTTTTTCATCCATATATACCTGAGTATCTTGTGCTGAGTTGGTGTCATTTTTCCCCTCCTAGTTAGTTGCATGCATCATGCAACTAATTCAATTAATTTTTATAACACAGCAAAGAAATAATCAAGTCTGATTTTCCAGAAAAATCGTTAATTATTCCCGAATATGATCTCTATATACAGCTATATTCATTTTTTCTTTATCTTATAAAAGTCACACACTACTCGTGTCAATCTTCATTTAAAGGAAAATTCACGCTTTGATGTGTAACTGGTTAATTATATATTCAATTTGCATATCTAGAATGGTGAATTAAGGAGGCGAAAATATGCTTTTACGCAATAAATTTTTCTTCTTAATTTGTACTGTAGGAAGCTTGATTCTCGCACAGGTCAATCCTCCAGTTGTTCCATCACCTGCAAACACTGGTTCTTTCCCCCAAACTGCTCTATCCCTCCTGCCTCACCTCCTGCACCGCTCCTTCATCCAGTAAACTACTTGAACACCGCGCAACAAGCAGTATCGAGTGCCATAGAGGTTGGGAAACATCTGACAATAGGTAAAATATGGATTGTGCGAGATCCTGCTGGTGAGATCGAGGTAAAGGCAGGACTAATTTATCAGAACATGGTCGTAGCTGTGGTTAGATTCAACCCGTTCAATGGAGATATCCTTCCAGAGGGAGCACATGTGAGAGCCTACGACATGAGAGTGACAAATGATGTGTTGCATGAAAAACTCAGTGATTTCGCATCCAAGCTCGTGGTTCTTCATGGGGCTGGGTTCAAGGAACCGGAAAACTGCTGGACAATTCCCATAGCGTACGATGGAAAGATTGTCACACATTTAAAGATCTACATAGATGGAATACATGTGATACCGGACTACGTGAGTGATCAAGAAATGAAATGGTATGGAAGGTAAATGAAAACACCAAAGGAGAGGTGAGGCTATAAAACCGGGACATGACATCCAATCTAGGAAAACTCCTGTAGATGGAAAAAAGATCGCCGAATGGATAGCGAAAGAGTGGTTCTTCATTATAGCCACATTTGGGTTGTTATTGACCAGCCTCTATCTAAAACGCTTTCCAGAGTACAGTTTGAACGACTTCAAAGTTGTCTACACTTTGTTCATCTTCCTCGTAATAATCAAAGGTTTGGAAAAAAGCCACCTCATACACAACATTTCTTTAAAGCTCTCCCAGAGAAAGTTCCTACCACAGAAGCTGATTCTCTTTACAGCAGTTCTTTCAATGTTCGTAACGAACGATGTGGCTCTCTTTGTGATGATCCCTTTAACCATCTCACTCGATATAGAGGGAAAAACCACCTTGGTTATTCTTGAAACTCTTGTAGCGAACGGTGTTTCTTCATTAATGCCTTTTGGAAATCCCCAGAACATCTTCATATATTACTACTACTACTACAACGTTCACCCTCTGGAATTCATCAAAACCATAGCCCCCTTCAGTTTCATATCCTTGGGATTGATAATGCTTGCCAGTTTGAAACTGAGAGGGAATGAGGTGAAAGATGATATCGGAGTGTTCATAAAGCATGAGAAGAAAGCGTATGTGTACATCGCTTTCTTCCTCATATTCGTTCTATCCGTTCTGAAGGTTCTTCCATTGGGATTAGGTGTTCTTCCAATAATATACGCAGTTCTATTTGACAAGAGGAGCCTCAAGATCGATTACTTTCTACTTGCCACTTTCTTCGCGTTCTTCGGATTCACCGACAACCTAATGAGGATACTGAGGTTCAACCTTGATACTCCCATGAAGGTCTTTCTGTTTTCAGCTTTTGGGAGTCAAGCTATAAGCAACGTACCGAGTGCGCTACTTTTCGCTGATTTCACATTGAACTGGAAGTCCCTTCTCTGGGGTGTGAGTGTTGGAGGGTACGGAAATCTGATAGGTTCACTCGCGAATTTCATAACGTACAGATTTTATAAAGCTAAATACAAGGATACGAAAGGCTTTTTGTTGAAGTTTCACCTTTACGGTTATCTATTCTTCTTTATAGGAATATTCATCTACTCACTGGTGATGTGCTGATGGAAAGATGAAGGGGCCTGAAACCCCTTCGATTCATTTCGTTTTCACCATCACATCCACGGAATCCGCCCCAGGAACTGTCACCTCAACCCTCACTTTAACCATGTAATCGTTTATCTTTTTAACTTCCAATATCTTGGGAGGCTTCTTAGCGGGTTTGACGTTCCTTCCCCAGTCCACGTAGGTTCCTGAAACCTCATAACCATTAGCTGAGAAAGGCATCAAGAAAGTGAGTCCTTTGAACGTTCTTTCATAAGGGGTTCTGTTCGCTACTATTGCTACAGCCTCGGGTGATATGCCGTCGTTCCCTTTCACGTATTTCACTTCGAAACTGTGAGGTACCACGAGTTCGTAAGAGACTTCGTCACCATCGACAGTAACTATCATGTAAGCGAAGATACTCAAAGCACCAGCTGGAAAGTGCAAGTTGTAGTGGTAACCCGAAGCCCATCCACCGTGATCGAATTCTGAATCACTCGTGACACCTTTGTAGTCTGGACCTTCCCCCATGTTTATACCGTATCCTCCAGTTATTGGTCCATACAGGGAAGCTCTTCCTTCACCAACGGTGAAGAATTTCGTGCCGTTTTCTACCTGAGCATAGATAATATGCTTGTGCCCTGCAAAATAAGCGTCTACATTGTTTTCAACGAGAAGTTTTATGAATTCATCTCTGTTCTCCTTTGAAGCGAAGGACTTTGGATGCTCTCCAAAGTCTGATGTGAGTGCAGAGAAGGCAGGAACATGTCCTAGCACGAAAGTGTGGGATGCCTTTTTCTTCAAAACCTCTTTCGTCCAATCTACCGTTGAGAGATCGTGGACACCGTCATTCACGTTGTAAAACCCATATTTCTGACCAGGTTGAA
>CAZANP010000053.1:0-10912 GCA_964486555.1 uncultured Thermotoga sp.
ATCCCCATTATGATTACATCATGACGTTCTTCATGGTGAAGGTTGTTTTCTCTCAATTTTCCTTCTTCCTTGAAACCGATCTTTTTATACAGTTTTATCGCGCGCTCGTTGTATTCGTAAACTTCAAGATTTATCTTGTAAAGATTCAAATACTCAAAAGCGTATTCAAGAAGAAGTCTTGTTGCTTCCTCCCCTATCCCTCTTCCCCAAAAGGTGGTATCGTAGATAGCAATCGAAATGTAGGCGTTTCTACTGATCCAGTTTATCTTATCAAGAGATGTCAAACCGATTAGTTTTCCATCTGTTTCTATTCCGAAAATGATACTCGTTGGATATGGACATCTCTCCATGATTTCGATCATTCTTTCTATATGGCTTCCTGTCATAGGTAGAACGTTTCTCAACGTTTCTCGTGGTTTTATATCGTTCACGAGCTTCATGAGATGTGGGATGTCTTCTCTTGAAAGTGGCCTTAAAGAGCACTTCGTTCCCTGGAGCGTTTTGATCACCCCCGTTTTAAACACTTTTTTCACAAGTGGAAAAATCATTTGACGATCATACTGAAGGTGGGAACACCCATTTGATTTTAAAATAAGACACATCACGGGAAGAAATGATTTTCAGAAAAGCATCTTACAGCATTCTATCTATTATTGATCCAACGAATTTCCTTGCTTCCTCACTCTTGGGAGATGCGAAGAATTCATCGGGATGAGATTCTTCGATTATCTCTCCATCTTCCATGTAAACGATCCGATGCGCAACGCTCTTGGCAAATCCCATCTCGTGAGTTACAACCACCATGGTCCTACCTTCATTTGCTAAAGATTTCATGACATCCAGAACCTCTCCAACAAGGGAAGGATCCAAAGCTGATGTCGGTTCATCGAACAGGATGAGTTCAGGTTCCATAGCAAGAGCCCTGGCTATGGCTACCCTCTGTTTCTGACCTCCTGAGAGTTGAGATGGATAGTTGTACGCTTTATCTTCAAGCCCAACTTTTTTCAGGTACTCCATAGCTATTTTTTCTGCATCTTCCCACTCCATCTTTCTGACCTTCACAAGTCCAACCGCAACATTACGAAGGGCGTTCATATGGGTAAAGAGATTGAAATGCTGGAAAACAAATCCCATCCTGGATCTTGCCCATCTCACGAGCCTTTTACGATTGGGATCGAGTTTTCTCCCAAGAAAGGTGACGACTCCTTCATCTGGTGCTTCCAGCATGTTCATAACTCTCAGAAGCGTCGATTTTCCAGCCCCTGATGGCCCTATTATGACTAATATTTCCCCCTTTCTCACCTTCAAATCTATACCCTTTAAAACCTCGAGATCTCCAAAACTTTTCCTTATTCCCTCAAGTTCTAAGACGTTCATGGAAGACTCAGCCTCCTTTCTATGATCCTTCCAGAGAACGATATGATCGATGTGATCGTCACGTAAAGAACCGCTACTATAAGGTAACTCTCAAAGCTCGCCAGTGTTCTCGTTCCAACCTGCCGTCCCATCATCGTGAGCTCTTCAAGAGCTATAACGGAGGCAAGCGAGCTATCCTTTATCAAACTGACCATCTGGCCGATGAGAGGAGGTAGGGAAATTCTGATAGCCTGGGGAAATATCACTGTTGTGAATATTTGAAACTCACTCATTCCCAGGGACCTTGCAGCCTCTATCTCTCCTTTATCCACTGCTTCCATACCGGATCTCAATATCTCGGTCATGTAAGCTCCTTCGAAAAGTGACAGAGCGATCACTGAAGCCCAGAACCTGTTCATCTGAAATATAGTTCCAACACCGTAATAGGTGAGAAGGATTATGACCAGAAGGGGTGTGTTCCTGAAAAACCAGACGTATATCGATCCTAGATCTTGAAGGAACTCAAAATGACTCCTTCTGAAGAGTGCGAAGACCAATCCCAAAAAGAACGATATGACTAGAGAAACGACACTAACCTTGAGGGTTATAAGGAGTCCTTTCATGAAAAGAATGTAATACCTCACAACCAGATTCCAGTTGAAAGGGTAAACTTTCGATATCGCAACGTACATGGCCGCGACGAGAGCGACCACACCCGCCACGGCCAGGATCTTTGACATCTTCACTCGGCTTCAACCCCCCATTTTTCCTTGAGTTCTTCCACCAGACCGCTGGTTTTCGCCCATCTTATGAAAGTGTTCAACCATTGGAGAAATTCCAGGTCACCTTTCTTGACGGCTATTCCAAGATCTTCTTTTGTCAAGAGTTCACCCGTGCTGGCAAGTTGTGGGTACTTTTTAGCCATGTATTGAGCGTATATGGAATCGACGACCATTATGTCGGCTCTACCTGTTGCGACTTGGAAAGCCGCTTCATCCATGGTCTCAAGGGTTATTATCTTGGCGTTTGGAAATAGTCTTCTTGCTGCAAATTCCCCGGTTGTTCCAAGCTGAACGGAAATGGTTAACTTGTCCATATCTTTGAGCTCTGAGTACTTGGGAGGTGAAGAGAATTTCTTCATGTTGTAGAGGACTGTTTGACCTATGGTGAGATACGGTATCGTGAAATTTACCTTCAAAGCTCGTTCCGGTGTGATGGTCATGCCAGAGAATATGATGTCGAATTTTCCAGAAATCAAAGCAGGGATAATACCATCCCAGTTGACTATGACGAATTCAACTTTTACCCCCAAGATCTCTGCCATCTTCTTTGCAAGATCCACTTCGAAACCAACTCTTTCTCCTTTCTCATCTGTTCCATACAGGGGCATGTACCCCTGATCCTGACCTATTCTCAACACACCTCTTGCTTGAATATCCTCCAAAAGACTGGCAAAGGTGAGTACCGTTGCTATTAAAATAGCTATTACTAAAAATCTTTTCATACTATAACACCCCCTATATAAAGATTTAAGGGCGCCCCTTCCATGGAAAGCGCCCGAGGATTTTTCAACCCCGAACGGCTCTCCACGGAAGGCATTCGTTCCTTCCGTGACAGTGATGTGGGTGTTCCCCACATCCCCAGGCATGCAAGGTAGGGGGTTCCCTTGCACCCTTCGGCCCCTTCGCCTTTCACCCTTCCCCTATTCCCCCATGATGAGAAGGGCTACTCATCTCAGGGGCTCCTCCGCCGGGTTTCTGAATATTTTGTTTAAATCATTGTACCACAAGCAACGAATGAGTGTCAAATGTGAAAAATTGTTCTTTCAATCAGTGTTTTTTCTTCCATTCTTTCAAAAGGTGTAGTATTGAGTTGGGAAAATCCGTAATTTAAAAATGCATGTCTGAGCTATCAAAGGGGGAAAAGTTATGAGGTTATCCGTTGTGGATGTTGAAAGGTGTGTGGGATGCCAGAGTTGCATGTTCGCATGCGCCAGAAGATACGGTGAAGGGGGACTAGCAAAGACTTGTATAATGGTTCGGTCAAGAGGAGGCATGAGCCGTGGCTTCACGGTCGTTGTGTGCAGAGCTTGCGAGGATCCTCCATGTGCCAAGGTCTGTCCAACGGATGCTCTCAAACCCCGAAAGGGAGGAGGAGTCATACTCATCCCGAGTCTCTGTATAGGGTGTGGTCATTGCAGGGAAGAATGTGTTATTGGTGCGATCTTCTGGGATGAGGAAAGCAACAAACCCCTCATATGCGTTCACTGCGGATACTGCGTTCAGTACTGTCCTCATGGTGTTTTGAAATTGGAGGAAAGGGGCGTTGAATATGTTGAAAAATGATCCCATGTCGAACGTTCTCTACATAGATCTTGGAAAGAAGAGATACTGGGTTGAAAAAAGAGAAGATCTGTTCGAAAGGCACATTGGTGGAACGGGAGTTGCTGTGAAACTTCTTCTTGAAGAATGTCCAGAGGGTTGTGATCCCCTATCGCCAGAAAATCCGATAATATTTGCAGTTGGTCCACTCAACGGTCTTTTTCCTTTGGCATCGAAGACGGTGGCGATGTTCAAGTCTCCTCACACTGGAAATCTAGGGGAAAGCCACTGTGGTGGAAGGAGTGCAACGGCCATAAGGCTCACAGGATACGGGGCTATTGTGATAAAAGGTGCAAGCGATACACCAATCTATATCGCTATTCACAATGGAAAGGTTTTCTTCAGAAACGCGGAAGCTTTATGGGGCATTAGAAGCGCATACACCGTGGGCAGAATCCTCAGAGAAAGGGAGAGAGGAAGTGGTATAAGAACCATAATGAGAATTGGAAGAGCTGGAGAAAATCTTGTCAGTTATGCTTGTGTTATGACAGAAACGTACAGGCATTTTGGAAGATTGGGACTTGGGGCGGTCTTTGGGAGCAAAAAGCTCAAGGCAATCGTTATTTCTGGGAAATCCTCTCTTCCTGTGAAAGATAAAGCTTCTTACATGAAGATCTATGATGGGATATACAAACTCGTCACAACAAGTGCCCTTATGAAGAAATATCATGATCTTGGAACTCCCGAAAACGTCATGGTTTTGAACAGGGAAAAAAGCCTTCCCACACGGAACCTTCAAAAAACGTCATTCGAATATGCAGAAGAGCTTTCTGGGGAGAATTTTGCTGAAAACTTCCTCGGGAGAAGGCTTGCATGTTCTCATTGTCCTGTGGGATGTATACATCTTGCCGCTTTGAGAGAGCCATATGAGGATGAACCGTACTTTTACAAGACCTCTATGATCTCCTACGATTACGAGCCCATTTACTCTCTGGGTATCATGGTGGGAATGAAGAAGGCAGAGGATTACCTCAAGTTGATGGATGAAGTGGAGAGCTTGGGATTGGATGCTATGAGCTCCGGTGTGATCCTTGCATGGGTGACTGAAGCGTTCGAAAAGGGTGTAATCAGTACCCGCGAGACTATGGGTGTAAAACCATCCTGGGGAGATCTGGAATCATATATGAAGATTTTGCACTTCGTAGTTGAACAACCAAACGATTTCTACAGGGATCTGTCAAGAGGTGTTGAGTTCGTCTCCAGAAAATATGGGGGGAAGGATTTTGCTCTCTCCTTTGGTGGAAACGAGATGCCGGGATATCACACAGGACCAGGTGCACATGTTGGATACTTGATAGGAGCAAGACACAGTCATCTTGACTGCGCTGGATACAGTATAGATAGAAAATCCAAAGGTGTTCCCACACCTGAGAGTCTGATCAGTGAGCTGATAGAGGAGGAGATATGGAGACAAGTTCTATCCTGCCTGGTAATATGCTTTTTTGCAAGGAGCATTTACGAACCTGAGGTGGTAACAGAAGCACTTGAAACAGTGGGATTTTCTTTCTCTCAAAAAGATCTGAAGGTTCTTGGAAAGGAAGTTCATGGTTTGAAGTACAAATTCAAGTTGAGGGAAGGATTTAAAATCGAGGAACTACGAATACCAAAAAGAATCTATGAAACCCCCACTCCGTTGGGTTTCATAGATGAAGACTATATTAAAACCGCTCTCAAAAAAGCAAAGGAATTGATCTTATCATCGGTTAAGGAAATTGGGTGATTTGAATTCAATTCAATATTGGAAGCCTTGACACATCACAGGAATTGATGATACCATTTATATGCAAGCAGAATATATTTTAAGAGGTGATATAAATGTTTTATGGATATGGAAGAGGACCAGGTGGAGCAGGAAGAGGTAGGGGAAGAGGAAAAGGATTCGGATACGGCCGAAGATGGGGATACGGTATGGGATGGGAGCAAAGAGGATATCCCTATACCCCGTCTGAAGGGATGTATGGAGGATGGGGCGAGATGTCCCCTGCTGAAGAGGAAAACATGCTCCTTGATTATAAAAGGTATCTGGAGAGTGAATTGAAGATGGTGGAAGAAAGGTTGAAGGAGTTGAGAAGAAAAAAGCAGAATGGCTAATATTAACTGCACGGGAGGGATGAAAAATGCTGATAGCTATTCCTGTGGCCACTGACAAGGGAGAAGATTCCGTCATATCCGAGCATTTCGGATACGCGCCTTATTATGCTTTCGTGAAAATCGAAGAAGACAAAATCGTTTCTATAGATGTAGAGCCCAATCCTTTCTCTCAACATGGGCCAGGTCAAATACCAGGTTACATGAGGGGGAAGGGTGTGGAGATTCTGATAGCAAGAGGAATTGGAAGAAAGGCTATCGAATATCTAAATGAATACGGTATCCAAGTAATACGTGGTGCACATGGGACGGTAAAAGAGATCGTCCAAGATTTCTTAGAAGGCAAATTGGAAAGTGTCGAGTACGAACCCAAAGAACGCTTTCATGGTGAAAAACCAAGGAGAATTGCCATCCCTTCCACGGCGGGAGATCCAGAAGCTGAGATAGATCAAAGGTTTGCAAGAGCCCCTTACATAGCTATTTTTGATGAAGCGACAGGCCAATTCGAATTCCATGAAAACAAGGAAGCCGAAGTTCATGGAGCGGGTCCAAAGATGGCGCAGTTTTTGGCTGATAAGAATGTCGATGTTCTGATCACAGCCAACGTTGGAACGAACGCCTACGAAGCGCTCCGAATGGCAGGAATAGAGGTCTATCTCTTCCAAAAGGGGACCATAAAAGAAGCATTGGAAGCTTTTAAAGAAGGGAAGCTCTCGAAAGTCGGTGGCCCAACTTACCCCGTGGAGTGATGTTTTATGAAGGTAGCCTTTGCTACCGTGGATGGGGAGAGAATAAACGATGACCATTTTGGACAATCCCCAATGTTTGTGGTTTTGAAACTCGATGGATCGAAAGTCATTGAAAAAGAGGTTCGAAAGAATCCGTATGCCGATTCGCACATTCACGCAAGAGTGGATGAGATATTAGAGGTTGTTGGGGATTGCAAGGTGTGGGTTGGAAAGAGTATGGGAAAAGGCTCTATGAAAAAGCTGGTGGAACTTGGTTATCATCCGATTTTGACGGAAGCTGAAACCCTGGATGAAGCACTGAGCGATGTGTTGAAAAGGTTATCCCCTGATGGAAAATTGAATACTTAAACGTAGTCGGCACCGTAATCTGGTATGGGAACTGGTAAAACACCCTCGCACCAGAGAGGGTATTTTATCTTTGTTTCTGTAGATCCAAAAAGGTACCTTGTAGCATCTGGAGCGTCCATACCTTTCAGACATTCTCTAAGATCCTCAAAAGTTTTCCTTGGAATTCTCTCCAGGAAGTAACCTTTCAATTGCTCAAAAAGCAGATCCTTGGATATGATCTTCACCGTTCCTAGAAAATTTCTTCTCTTCTTTTCATCGAAAAAATGTGTATAACCTGAAAATCCGGGAAAATGTAGGGCACACTTTTCCTTTTTCCGTTCAATGAGAACATGTTTTGCTATCTCGAGGACTTCTTCCTCTACACCACCATACTCCACCATTTCAAGATTTCCATCTTTTTCCACAAATACAGCGTAGGAATCTTTGAAGATATAGTAAGTTGCCTTGTGATCCACTGCGTAACTCGCTTTGAAGAGTTTCAAAAAATCTTCGTACGTTCTGATAAACCTCACAACCTTTTGCGAGTAAATGGAGCACAATTTTGAAAGATCCTCCAGTCGTGCTTTTCTAACGTCACCATTTTCTTTTCCTTCCGCTAGAATCGTCGTGAAAAACACGCCGGCATCGACCGCCCCGAACCGTCTGTAAAGATTTCTATCACCAGATATGTAAAGAACGGATATTCCCATTTTCAAAGCGTCTTTTTCCACTTGTCTCAAGAGTGTTGTTGCAAGGCCTTTCCCTCTGTACTCGGGGTCTGTGCACACTGAACCTATCAAACCAAAAAGAACTTTATGACCATAGATGGTAACCTCTTTTGGAAGAAGCCCGACCATGGAGACAACCTTTCTTTTTTCCATAAAGACCTTTATGTTCTCTGCATTTTCCTCAGAAAAAAGGAGTGGATATAGATCCTTCATACTGCCTCTTCCTCGAGAGAATATCCTGTCTGAAAGTTCAACTGCAAGATGCAGCTCTTCTTTCTTCAAAGATCTTGGCCCTTCCAAGTTCTTCCCTCCTAGTGTGTCTTTCTTGGTATTATAACTTAGTACAATGAGAAAATAGCTTTATGGAAGGTGAGATGTTGAAATTCTTGGGTGTTGATGGTGGAGGTACGAAAACACGTGTGGCTGTGTGTGATGAGACAGGGAAAGTTCTTGCAAGGGGAGAAAATGGCCCCAGTAATCCCCTCGTTGTAGGAGTTGATGGAATGCTCACATCGATAAAGAGGGTTTTGAAAAATGCTGGTATTGAGAAAGAAGAGTTTGAAGTGGCCGTTCTGGGACTTGCGGGAGCTGGGTTTTCAAGAGAAAACCATGAAAGGTTAGCAAAGAGAATCCAAGATGTGGTGAATTCGAAAAAGATTCTGGTATACAACGACAGTTTCGTGGCATTGAAGGGGGCTTTGGGAAGAAGAAGAAAAAAGGGAATACTCGTTGTTTCAGGAACTGGCTCCATCGTCATCGGCATTGATGAGAAAGATCGTGTGTTTCGTGTGGGGGGGTGGGGGCACATCCTTGGAGACGAGGGGAGTGCTTACAAGCTTTCTCTGGATTCCATAAAAGCTGTCATGAAATACTGGGAAGGGAGGGGAAGGAAAACAAGTCTTGTGGAAAAGATCGAAAAATTTTTCAATGTGAAAAGTGTTGACGATGTTGTGGAACTTTTCTACCAGCATTCTCCTTCTAAAGAGAAGGTGGCTAGTTTTTCACGGTTCTTCATGGAAGCGGTAGAAGAAGGAGATGATGTGGCTAAAGACATTCTGTATAAAAATCTGGAAGAATTGATTGAGGGTATCATCGCTCTCTCAAGAAAGTTGAGAACGAGCTATATTTCGTACACAGGAGGTATGTTCAATTCCTACCTCTACAAAAGAGTTTTTCAGGAAATTCTTGGAAGATACGGTCTTGGTTTGAAGGAAAAAACACTCTCTCCTGTAGGAGGAGCGCTTCTCATGGGTTTGAGCCGTGTGGTGAGTGTGAATGAGAAGATAGTGAGAAATCTCAAAAAATTTGATAGATGATCTCGTCATCTTAGAAACTTCGACACGAATGGAGATGTTTCACCACGTCTCATGAAGTGGCCGGATGGACCTTCACCGAGAAATTCTGAGAACCAGGATTCATGCTCTATTTCTTCGTTTAATATCGCAAGCGCTAGATCGTACGTTCTATGGTCTTTACCCGCCGTCATATTGCATATGTGTGTGTAACCGCGGACTGCACATCTTTCAGCGTCAACCAGCACCTTTAAGATCTCTTCAGCAGTTGGGTTTTCAGGGAGCCTAGCTGGTGGACAAGCTGACATATCATGGAATTTTTTCATATTATCTGGCAATCTCCCTCCAAGTTCATAGATTCTCGGAACCAATGCTTCGAAATGATTCCTATCCTCTACCCTTGCAACTTCTGCTATCTCCTTAATTGTCTCTCCTTCCAGCCCGACAAGATTGGCTCTGAGTATCGTGTAGTAGTAATAAGTTGTGAGTTCTGCTGCTGCATTTTTGATAAGAAGTTCAAGCAGTTTATCCACATCTATTCCCGCTTTCTCAACCATTTCTCTTGCAACTTTTGCCATAATTTCCCTCCTTTAAATTATGATAAACTATTGAAATTTTAGCATAAAAAATTAGAATATTAAAATATTCCATAAAATTTCTTTGTTTTTTATAGCAGAAAAATCATCGGAAAATTTGAGAAAGGCTTTTTGACGGTATTAAAAGTTGCTTTGAAAAATGATATCGATTTAATCAATTGATCCTATAAAACACATATGGCGAGATACGTTGTGAAGAGATATCAGGGAATTTGTGATCAAGAATGAGCTCAAAAAACTATGACCGGGATGAAACATACAAAAATGATAGTTGAAAGACTGCGTTATCTAGAAAGAGGTTGTATCAAGAAATTGCTGTAAAATTTTCCTCCACCCCTCTGTGCCCGGATTTCAGAAACTCGTCCATGTCAAGATATTGCCTGCCAAGAAGCCATTCCTAGTACCTCTCCCATGCCTTCGTCACCTTCTTGAGTCCTTCATAGTTGATAAATCGGAAACGATTCTTAACATCAACTTGCAGGGATTTATTACAAGAGAGATGAGGAAATCGCACAGTCACTCGTGATACTCTGATTTAGTTGTTTCCAATATTATTTCACAATTTCGCAAAAGTTGTATAACTGCTCCATGTGCTTGTTTTTCGAAATAACACTCTACAACCGCTTTCCTGATGTTACTACGTCTTCATGTGATAGCGTTTTTTCTTTCGTGATAGTCACTTGTTTTCCCTATTTATCCTTTATGGAACCGCTATAATCCATTGTATTATCGCAGAGGATAAAATGGATGTATATACCGAAATACGCATATCGGTATAAAATATCAATGGGGAGGTGAGATTATCAAGGAAAAGCATACAATTTCTATATCATCTGATACCTAGAGATTGCTCGAATACCTCAAATATGCTACACGTCGGAGCATAAGTTCCATAATCGATGGGTCAGTTCGTCATTACGTTCAATCTAACGCAGAATGGAGAATCTATGCAAAACTTACTTCTGTTCCTGCAGTTGATGACAAAGAACAAAAAGAGATAGAAAAACTCCTCAATTCACTAGCTGATGATGATCTGAAGGTGGTAAAAGTTGAGGAGCTGACCGTTAATGAAGAAAATACAAATAGCATGGACAAAGAAAGCTGAAAAATCTTTTAACCGTCTTGATTTGAAAAACCAAAGGAATGCCATAAAAGGTTTTCTGAAGTACATTCTTGGGGGATCTTCAAAAAAGCCAGATGTCAAAAAACTAAAAGGAAAGTTGGCAGGTTTCTATCGTTTGGGAGTTGGAGGATCATCTTTTCAATAGATGCACAAAAAGATACACTGATTCTTACCATCATTGAAATTGAACGAAGAAAAGATGTTTATTAAATGTTTGATGTGGATGTCCGCGTGGATACAAATGTAAGCAGTAAATATGGTGTGTGAAAAAA
>CAZANP010000054.1:0-10905 GCA_964486555.1 uncultured Thermotoga sp.
ACCTTTGAAATTGGCCTAGAACAGCCTCAAAACAGGGGGGGTGCTATCTGAACACTTTCGATAAAAAAAACAAGGCTCTACGGCCAAATATGAAGGCCATGGGAATGCTTATAAGGAATGAAGAAAAAACTTAAGCTCATCGGTAGGTATCTCCTCTGTGTTCGATACGAGAGATTACAATATCATCGCCTTGAAAAAAACAACACGCACCGTTCTCCACCCCTGAGTCTATAAGTACCTTTATGCCAATCAAAGGTTTTAGGCGCTGCCTCAAAAATCATCGTGAGATATGAATGAAATTCCCAAGTATGCGAGATGATGTATCAGCATCATCGGTGTTGATTTTCGAGTCCATGCAATGGACTGAAAGAATCAGTGGGAAATACTATCTTTAGAGATAGTTCATGTTATTTTAGAATGTCGTAAAATAGAATCGTATGTCTCCATAAACCACCCTTTAGACCGAGCAGACAATTTTGCCTCTTTTCATGAGCGTTTGAGGAAATATCTTTGGTATGGCGAATTAACAACCGATTTTTATAGACAACGAGACGAATATTGATGATGAGGAGTTCTTCTCCAACGATCATAGGGAAAAGAAAGGAATCAAATGTCAATGATTAGAGCATTGTAGTGATGGATTCTATAAAGCGTAACTGATAGAATTGGAAAGTTATGGTAACAATGGGTAGAAAAGCGTATGAGAAGATGATATTCAAAGATAATACGATAGTTTTGCAGAGTCCGATGTTCAGAGAGTGAGGTGATATTATGAGAAAAATCATTATTGCTATTCTTTTAACTCTCACACTTTCTCTTTTGGCCATAACTCCGATAATTCTTCAGAAAGGTACCACCCGATTTCTCTATGCACAGGAGTGGCTTGAAAACCTCACTCCTTCAGACTACGACACAGTCAAAGTCTATGCCAACGTAGATGGAGACACCCTAAAAGTTATCTGGAAAAGCAGAATCGAATACGTAAGGCTTATAGGCGTTGACACACCAGAAACTGTTCATCCCCGGAAACCTGTTGAATACTTCGGAAAAGCAGCTTCCCTTTTCACAAAGCTCATGTTAAAGCCAGGAGATCAGGTATTACTCACATACGACTGGAACCCTCGAGATAAATACAACAGACTCTTAGCGTATGTCTGGTTTAAAGTGAAATATCAGGGGAAAGAGTTCTGGATTCTTCACAATCTTGCACTCATTTTCAATGGTTTTGGGCATGCGCACACTGTGTTCTACTTCAGAGATGACTACAGAAAAATTTTCTTGGAGGCAGAAAGATTTGCTCGAGAGCGCAGCATAGGGCTCTGGAGCAACGTGGATGAAAAGAAGGTACTGGAGAAATTAGAAAAAGGGGAGCCTTTCTTTGACGCATCAATAGTGGAAGGAAAAACAGAATCAGAGGAGGCAAAGGCATACGATGTTCGGATCGTCTACATTCAGTATAAAGGCAAAGACGAATATATTGTCATCAAAAACTTTGGAAAATCTCCAGTAAACCTTACGGGATGGAGAATCTACAGTAGAGGTGGACAGTGGTACACGTTCCCGGAAATCACGCTTGACTCTGGTGAGAGTGTATCTGTGCATTCAGGGCCTGGGGCAAGTGGTAGTCTGATATGGACGAAAGAGTATGTGTGGAACAACAATGGAGATGAGGCAGTGCTGTATGATGCGGAGGGGAATGTGGTGGATGTGTATGAGTATTAAACCTCTGCTCAATCGAAAGGAAGGTATGAGATAAACTGGTTTATAGGCAAACGATAACTTGTTTCAGATCGGTGTTTCAAGGGAAGAGAGCCATGTGATCTATCCAGATGAAACTGAGGAGATCCTCCACTAGTTTGTGGAACTGATCAAAGAGGGAGTCCCTTTTTCTCAGGCTCTGGAAAAACCTTCCCGTGGCGAAGCACTCTTGAAGGATCCTGTTCTTGAGGAAATACGAAAGCTAAGGCGAGAGATAGAGAATTTAAGGAAGGAAAGCCAGGTTCTTCGCAATATCGTTCAGGCGTATCTTTCTAAAATTGAGAAGCTTAAAGACCTTCCACCATCAAAATGCTCTTTGAGAGAAAGAATAAGAGCCTGGTTTATAAGACAAGGGAAAAAACAGGAATAGCTCTCCTTTGTGTGAGGAATGTAGATTTTATATCTCCGATGGTAATGGACCTGTGAATAGTTGTCATAAAGAATGATTGCAGGTCTTCCATTTTTGATTATGGACAATTTAAAATATTCATGACAATTCTGATACTCAAGGGAGGTTCTACTGTGGAAACTCTTGATATATCCACCCTGGAAAACTGGCTCTGGGAGGCAGCTTGTGTTATAAGGGGTCCAGTTGATGCTCCGAAGTATAAAGATTACATAATTCCTCTCATTTTCTACAAGAGAATCTGCGACGTGTACGAGGACGAAATAAGAAAAGTTTCCGAAAAACTCCAGATCAGTCAGGATCAAGCAAAAAAATTGGTATCAAAAAAAGACAGAAGACTCGTAAGGTTTTACATTCCAGAAGAGTGTCTCTGGGACAATGTAAGGAAAGTTTCAGAGGGGATAGGAGAGAGGTTAACCTCGGCATTGAAAGAGATCGCAAAAGAAAATCCCGAACTCAGTGGAGTTATAGACATTGTCGATTTCAACGCAACGCAGGCCGGACAAAGAATATTAAGTGACGAACATATTCACCAACTGATGCAGATACTTAGCAAGTACAGACTCGGTTTAGAAGACGTTGAACCGGACATTTTAGGAAGGGCGTATGAATATCTTTTGAGAAAGTTCGCAGAAGGTTCAGGACAGTCAGCAGGAGAGTTCTACACTCCAAGAGAAGTGGGCCTGTTGATGGCGTATATCCTCGATCCTGAAGAAGGTGAGGAGGTTTATGATCCTGCCTGTGGTTCTGGTGGCTTGCTCATAAAATCTCAGCTTGTTCTGAGAGAAAAGAAGAAGGATGTAAAAAGACCTCTAAAACTCTATGGGCAGGAATTACAAGCATTTACCTACGCAATGGCAAAGATGAACGCCTTCATTCATGATATGGACGCTGACATAAAGGTTGGAGACACTATAAGAAATCCTAAGTTCATTGAAGATAGCAGAGTCAAGCAGTTCGACAAAGTTATTGCAAATCCCATGTGGAACCAAGAGTTTCCTGAGGAAGTTTTTGAAAATGACCCTTACAACAGATTTTCCTTTGGAATACCACCATCAAAGATAAGTGCTGACTGGGGCTGGATTCAACACATGTACGCTTCTTTGAAAGATAATGGAAAACTGGTCATTGTTATAGACACCGGTGCTGTAACAAGAGGCTCAGGGAGTCGAGTAAGAAATAGAGAAAAGGAAATAAGAAAGAAATTCGTCGAAAATGATTTGATTGAAGCAGTTATCTTGCTAGTTGATAACCTGTTTTACAACACGACCGCGCCAGGAAACATCATAGTGATAAACAAAGCAAAGAAGCATAAGGGTGAAATATTGCTTATAAACGCGTCGAGAGAGTACGTCAAGGGAAGACCAAAGAATTATCTTACGGAAGGGAACATTAAAAAGATCCTTGACGCCTATTTTGGATGGAAAGAGATAGAGGGATTCTCAAAGATCATAACGATAGAGGAAGCAAGAAAAAACGACTACAACCTGAGTCCTTCACGTTATGTTTCTGTTGATGATGAAAAGGAAGTTCAGCTCATAGAAGATATCCTCATTGAACTTGGAGAGGTTGAAGAAGAAAGGGAGAGAGTTGATAAGGAACTCAAAGACATTCTGAGAAGGCTAGGGTTTGAGGTGTAATAAGAATGATTCCGGACAAATGGTATGAAGAACCTCCTAGTATTGAGGAAATCCCAAAAGGTTTTTTTGTTGTTATAGTAGATGCGGCTTTTAAAAAGGGAATTACAGGCACCGCGGTTGTTATCAAAACTAAGAGAAAAGAGTACGCTCCCCAAACTTATAGTGCTAGAAGCAGGGGGCCAATTCATGCGGAACTAATTTCTATCAAGAAAGGATTGCAAAGACTAAGAAATATAAAAAAGCACGTCAAAGGAGCAATTGTTTATAACGATAATCTTTACGCGAATTTTTTCTTGAAAGGTATATGGACCCCACGAAGAAAGTATATTAAGGAGACCGTCGAGAATATCTATGACCTTATCAACGAACTAGGAATAAAAGTGGAGTTCATATGGATAAAAGGGAAACATATCAGAAGAGTTGATAGATTAGCTGCTAAAGAAAGAAGAAAAGAGGAGGAAAGGAAAGAAAAGCAAATCCAAGAAAGAGTGATGAAAATTGAAGAAAGAATCATAAGGGGTAGAAGCGTGAAAATATGTGAGAGGGATAATAAGTTTTTTGCAATCTCCGAAAAAGGCGATTCTCTACACTGTTACGAAGTTTCTTTGGACCCACCTTTTTGTGAATGCCAGTGGTGGCAGAAAAGATGGGCTAATAAACCAGAATATATACGGAAAGCGAGAGCGTTACCATGCAAACATATGTGCGCTTTGGCTGAATATCTTGGGGTTGATATATTCGACATCTTTGAAAAGCAAATATGGAGGGTAGATTGAAATGGATGAACCTACTATTCAAGAATTCAAACAGACAGAAATAGGGTTGATTCCTGAAGATTGGGAAGTTGTGAGGTTAGGGGAAATATTGGAAGAAGTTGATATACGTGTAAAAGATTTAAAGGACATGAGAAAGGACGTAAATCCAGAAGATTTAACTGTTCTATCTCTCACTAAAAACTACGGCCTTATACCTCAGGCTAGGCGGTTCAAGAAACGTATAGCTACAGAAGATGTAACAAACTACAAAGTTGTCAGGAAGATGCAAATCGTCTATAATCCATACGTTATTTGGGAAGGAGCTGTTCATGCTTTAAGAACCATGGAAGTTGGAATTGTAAGCCCAGTTTATTGTGTTTGGGAGTGTAAAAGTAATGTAGATCCAAGCTTTATAGATAGATTACTAAGAACGCCAAGGTTACTTAATGAATACTTGGCAAAGGCTTCTGGAGCTGTGAATAGACGTAGAACTGTGAGTAAAGAGGACTTTTTGGATATTGAAATTCCCCTCCCCCCTCTTGAAGAACAGTGCAAAATTGCGAAAGTCCTTGACAAAATCCAGCAGGCTATAGAGCTTCAGGACGGAATCATAGAGCAAGTTAAAAGGCTCAAAAAAGCACTCATGCAAAAGCTATTCACAGAAGGGCTTTACGGCGAGGAGCAGAAGGAAACGGAAATAGGATTAATTCCAAAGAGTTGGAAAGTAGTAAGGTTGGGGGAGGTTGCATATAACTTCCTAGGTGGAGGAACACCATCAACTAAAAAAACAGAATATTGGAATGGTTCGATACCATGGCTCACCAGCGCTTATATAAAAGAAGATTCCATTTTCATAGACAAAGGTGAACGATACATCACAGAAGAGGGATTAAAAAATAGTTCTACCCAACTAATTCCACGACATAATCTACTTATCGGAACTCGTGTTGGTGTTGGTAAAGTAGCAATAAATTTAATCGATATTGCGATAAATCAAGACTTGACAGGTGTAATTGTCAGAAAAAATGTTGTGAATCTGGAATTCTTAGCTTATGCTCTTTTAAGCAAGAAAGCACAAGATCAATTTAAAAGTAAGACCAGAGGCACTACAATAAAAGGGATTCCTCGAGCGGATTTAAAGAATCTTCTCATTCCCCTCCCCCCTCTCGAAGAACAGAAACAAATCGCCCACATATTGAGCACCGTTGACAGGAAGATAGAAATCGAGCAGAGGAAGAAGCAACTTCTGAAGGAGCTGTTCAAAGCGATGCTTCACAAACTGATGAGAGGAGAGATAAGACTCAAAGAGGTGGAAATATGAACAAAGAAGAAATTTTAAGGAAAATAAGGGAAAACAGGGATAAGATAAGAAGTTTTGGTGTCAAGAGAATCGGAGTTTTTGGCTCATTTGTAAGAGGAGAAGAGAAAGAAGACAGCGATATTGACATCATCGTTGAGTTTGAGGAGGAAAAGAAAAACTTTGACAACTTCATAAATCTCGCCTTCTATCTTGAAGAGCTTCTGGGCAGAAAAGTTGATCTGCTCACTCCAGAAAGCATAAGCCAGTACATGAAGCCGTATGTGGAGAGGGAGATTGTCTATGAAAACGTTTAAGCCCTATTTGATGCATATTCTTGAAGAATGTGAATATCTTGAAAGTAGTTCAAAAAACTTGAAGTTCGAAGATTTCCTGAAAGACGAAAATTTAAAAAGGGCATTTGTAAGAAGCCTGGAGATAATCGGCGAGGCTGTGAAGAAAATACCTGAAGAGATCAGGGGGAAATACCCAGAGATCGAATGGAAAAAGATTGCTGGAATGAGAGACAAACTCATCCACGAATACTTTGGTGTTGATTATGAAATCGTATGGGATGTTGTTTCAAACAGGATCCCCGAACTGAAAGAAAAGATAAGAGGGATGTTAGAAAAAGAAGGGGAATAAAATGAAGCTCATAACCGAGAAAAGAGATGTCCAGGACAGGGTAATAGATTATCTGCAGAAATTGGGCTGGGAGTACATCCCACCCGTTGATCTTCATGAGAAAAGAAGTTTCAACATTAAAGAGCCCTTCATCGTCGAAATTCTTGAAAGCAGGTTGAAAGAACTCAACCCCGGGATAATAACCGACGAAAACGCTGGAGACGTTATAAGAAGATTGAGAATAATACCCTCAACGCTCAAAGGTAACGAAGAGTTTCTGGAGTACTTGAGGGGTAGGAAGACCGTTTATGTGGAGAAAGAAAAAAGAGAGAAAAATTTTAAACTCATAGATTTCAACAACCTGAGGAACAATCACTTTGCATTCACAAAAGAATTCCAGTTTGAAGATAGAACAAAAAGAAGACTCGACATAGTACTGTTCATTAACGGCATACCCATCTGTGACTTTGAGCTTAAAAGTCCAACAGTCTGGAAAGCGGAAGAAGAAGCCTTCGAGCAGGTGAAAGTTTACAACAACGACCTTCCTGAGCTTTTCAAATACCTTCAGTTTTACGCCATCTCTGAGGGAATTAACCTTTTCTACGGTCCAACCTGGAAATATGAATCCAAAACGTTCTACAGGTGGAGGCCAAAGGACGGTGCAAGTTTCGCAGAACTCATAGAGACCTTCTTTGACAGAAAAGAAGTGCTCGACACACTGAGAGCTTACATTGTCTTCATGACCATCGACGAAGAACTCCAAAAGTACATTTTGAAATACCACCAAAGAAGAGCAATCAGAAAGATCATAAGAAGAGTCTTGGTGGAAGAGAAAAAGAAAGGCCTGATCTGGCACACCCAGGGTTCATACAAAAGCCTTACAATGATAGTCAGCGCCGATGAACTGAGAAAACTGCCTGAACTTGAAAATCCCACCATCCTCGTTGTTGTTGACAGGCTCGAGCTGGAACATCAAATTTATCAGAATTTTCAATCCTACGGTTACCCAAACATCGTGAGAGCCGAAAGCAAAAATCATCTGAGAGAGCTGCTTGAAACTGACTACAGAGGACTCATCATTACAACGATACACAAATTTGAAGATATGCCAAAGTCTGTGAACGAGAGAGAAAACATCATTGTGCTCGTCGATGAAGCCCACAGAAGCCAGGAAGGTGATCTGGGAAATTACATGCGTGGTGCTCTGCCAAACGCTTACTACTTCGGATTTACAGGAACACCTGTGGATAGAACGAAAGTTGGAAGAGGAACATTTGTCGCATTCGGATATCCAGATGAGCCGTATCTTGACAGGTACACCATAGACGAATCAATAAGGGAAGGCACAACCGTTCCACTGTACTACACTCTTGCTGAGACTGACCTTCATGTTGATAAGGAGACTCTCGAAGAAGAATTTTTCAAGGTTGTAGAAGAAGAGGGAGTTTCAAGCATTGAAGGAATAAACAAAATTATAGAAAGAGCGGAGAAACTGAGGGCTGTGCTGAAAGCAAAAGACAGAATCGATAAGATAGCAAAGCATATAGCTGAGCACTACACAAAATTTGTTGAGCCTCTTGGATTTAAAGCCTTCATCGTGGCGGTGGACAGAGAAGCATGCGCTCTTTACAAGGAAGCGATGGACAAATACCTGCCAGAGGATTACACAAAGGTTGTGTATACTGCCAATTACAAAGACAACGAACTGCTAAGGAAATATCATATTTCTGATGAAGAAGAAAAGCGAATAAGGAAAGACTTCAAGTCACCTGACAGATTGCCGAAAATTCTGATCGTCACCGAAAAACTTCTGACCGGATACGACGCTCCTGTTCTCTATGTGATGTATCTTGATAAGCCTTTGAAGGATCACACCCTGTTACAAGCTATCGCGAGGGTGAACAGGCCTTACGCCGGAAAGACCTGTGGTCTGGTGGTGGACTACATCGGTATATTCGATAACATCCAGAAGGCCCTGGCTTTCTATTCCAAAGATGTAGAAACAGGGCTCATTGATTTTGAAAAACTGAAAGAAAGATTCACAGAGCTGATGAAAAAGGCTGATTCAATCCTGAAAGAAATTGATATGGAAAGCAAGGAGCGAACCCAGGAAATCATTGACTATTTCTTTGAAGAAGAAAAACGCGAGAACTTCATAAAGCTCTTCAAACAGATCGAAGAAATATATGAAATTCTATCCCCGGATGAATTTTTGAGAGATTACATTGAAAAGTACAAGCTACTTGTCCAGATCTACACGGTCGTCAGGCAAGTTTATTACCCACCAGACAATGGAAAGATAAAAAGAGATCTTTTGAAAAAGACCGAGACGCTAATAATAGAAAACGTTGAACTTCGCCAGATAGTTGATGAACTGCCTCTGTACGAGATTACCAAAGACATTGCAAACGTGATCAGGTCAGACAACATTCCCGAAAGGGTAAAGGTGATCAATCTCCAAAGAAGCATAGAAAAGCACATAAGGGACAAAGGGGAAGAAAATCCGTATCTCTTTTCAATCGCCAGACAAGTGGAAGAGGTGATTAAAAGTCTCAAGGAAAGACAGATGAGTGTTGAAAAAGCCCTGAAAGAACTTATAAATATATCAGAGAACATTGCAAGATCCGAAGAAGAACAGAAAAACAGTGGGTTGAGTAAAGAAGAGTTCAGTTACTTCTGGGTGTTGAGGGAAAAGGTACAGAATCCCAAAGAACTTGCCAGGGACGTTGCAAAGATATTCACCAAGCACGCACACTGGATATTCAACGAAAAAACCGAAAGAGAACTACGAATGAATCTCTACAGAAAGTTCCTAGAACAGAGGAAGGATATCGAACAGGCCTCTGAACTTGTTGAGGAACTCCTCAATATGGACAGGATCATAAGAGAGGGAGAAGAATGAGCAAAACCACCAGAAAAGATGTGCTGGGGCTTGTTCAAAAGTGGCAGAAGATTTTAAAAGTCAACGTCAAACGAGTGCAGATAAGAGAAATGAAGAGAAAGTGGGCTTCCTTCTCATCAAAGGGAACTCTCACGATCAATAAAGATCTGCTGAACTTACCCAGAAAGTACACAGAGTACGTGATCGTCCACGAGCTTCTTCACGGCATAGTACCAAACCATGGTCGAACGTTTAAAACTCTCCTTCATGTGTACCTCCCGGACTGGGAAAAGCTGCACAGATATCTCATAGGATAACAGAAATCTGTCTAACAACAAAGAAAAGGGGGGTCCTCACCCCTTTTTATTTTTTATTGACACCACATATACGGTATATAGGGAAGTGTATATCATACAGGTTTGCTGGTATGGGATCATAATTCTCACTGTTGTGGGCACTGCTTTCCTTGTTGTCTGCTCCTCCAAGCTCCTTGGCACCATGTCTGGTTTCAATCTCATTGTCCGTCCTGAGACCTTTACTCCTTCTTCTACTGTCACCTTTTTTGTCCTGATATACACCGACGAATCTATTTCTTCTCCACAGGGTTACATAGCCTCTGAGGGTCAGATAGTTCCCCTTTCTTTCACAAGCTGGAAAAAGCTAAGTTGATTTTCTATCTTCTCACCCTCTCTGCGTGTGTGTTTTCGGTGAATGTGGATCTCAAGAGCATCTGGTTTGACTAGGATGGACGGAGTGTCATAGGCACAGTAGATTTCATGATCGAGAGGTTCTATATCCCCGTTGGAGACATGAACCTGAACGTGAGAACAATCTTAGCCGGTGGCACGAGGATCATAATAAGGATCGGAACACTTTCCATTATGAAAGCAAGCGACTATGAAAGCGATATAACGGACTTTGTCATAAACAAGGGTTCTTTCCAGTTTGGAGGATACCCCGACTCACTTGAAAGGTACGCCACTTGGGGTATGATTCCATGAAATAAAAGCAGGGAAGTTTGTTTCAAAAACAGGGAAATATCGTAATTTTGGTGAGCAAGAATCCAAAGTACCTACCAATTGTGGTGACCAGAAGAACACGAGTGCTTTTGTAGGAAAGTAGGGAGATTTTCTGATATTATTCCTTATCTATGGAAGTGTATCTTGCAATAGCATTTTTCAATTTGTTCAGGAGCTTCTCAGCTTCTTGTGTTATCAAATGCTTTAGAACAGGATGACTTAAGAGCAGAGACAGATCCTCCGCGGCTTGTTCACTTCCTACTTCGTTAAGCCAATCAGCAACACTTTTTTCAAAAGCAACAATGAATCGCTTAGCTGCTTCCATAATAGACGTTGCCTTTTCCACATCTTCTAAAGAGAGGTTCTCATATTTTCTCTCTCGAATAGTTTTACGAATGAAACCCTTCAGATTGATATTGGATTGACGTGACGCATAGCATACAAGCGCGAAAGTACGTGTATCCTGTTGATAGAGCCAAGCCAGTGCATTTAATGTTGATGGATCAAGCTTTCTCGGATCTATGC
>CAZANP010000055.1:0-5893 GCA_964486555.1 uncultured Thermotoga sp.
CTTCCGCACCCTTTCTCAAGTATTCGTCTTCATCTCCTGTTAGTATCTGCAAAAGTCTCAGGAATTCTCCTGCGTGCACTTTTTCTTCGTTGGCTATATCCATCAAAACCTTTTTGACGAGAGGATCATCGGTTGCTTCCGCATGTGCCATGTAAACGTGAACCGCCTCTTCTTCAGCAGCAAGATCCATTCTTATAGCTCTTATTAGTTCTTCTTTCGTGAGCTTTCTTTCAGGAACCTTACCACTGAAAGGATTCATGAACTCTGCCATATTATTCCTCCCTTTTATTTTCCAAGAGTTCGAATCAGCGATGGTGATAAGTCTCGATATTCAAATAATTCTCAAGGGCTTCCTTGATTATATCAGATGTTCTAGAAAGATTGATGGCAACATGATGTTCAAAACCTTCCCTGCAAATGTATTTCATAAGATCTTGCAATTTGTCTATCCTTGCAACTCCTCTCGACCCAAACGTTTTGGGATCTTCCCCCGTTATCTCTCCTTCTCCAACATATGCCCTCATCACACCCTTTTCATCATCGGTAGAGATTCTGAGGAAAGTGAAGGGAGAGGCTTTTATCTTTCCAGTACAGCTACCATAAGCATTCTCGGATCCCACTATGGTACCTATGACATCTGCATATCTCATCTCAACTTCTTCGTAGAAAGAAACGGGGAAATTTCCACAGTGGAAGAGAATAACTTCATTTTCATTTTTATAATTGTTGTTCCAATCCACAAGAGCAGAAGGAGTTCCAGAGGCAAGCTGCAATACATACATTGAAAGAGCCCCCATTATGTCAACCTCACATGCACTCGGTTTCAAATTCTCGCTTAAAAGACTCATAATGGCACATGGTGTTATATGAACGTTCTCTTCCATAGAGGTCCAACACTGTATGGCCGTTGCACCTATATCGTTCTCACTCATCCATTCTTCCAGAACGATAGCGAACTTTGCCATTTGCCTCAACGCTTTATCAGGCACTATCTTCACCTTGAACCTATTTTTCAATTCGTTGATTTTTTCAATCACCTTCGTATCCTGATCGGGTATTTTTCTCATTTTCGAGAATATCTCTGAAAGGTCGATGGTTTCAACGGATATTCCCAGTTTCTCCAGCATCTTCTCGGAAAATCTGACAGTGTTGAAAGCGTTGGGACGTGCTCCAACGGCTCCTATCTTGAAATTCTTTAACCCTTTTAAAATTCTACATATCCCCGCAAATCGCTCCACATCCTTCTTGAAAACATCTTCCTCTGGATTTTCCACGTGATAGGTCGTTAAGGAGAATTTGACTCCAAATTGCTTCAGATTATTACAAACAGAGATTTTTCCACAGAAACTATCCCGTCTGTTGGACAAATCCAGTTTTTGAGGATCGTCTGGAAAAGCATGTACCAGAACGGGAACTTTCAATCCACTCATCCTTATGGCATGTGCTATCGCTTTTTCATCTCCAAAATTAGGCAGAGTAACTATTATCCCGTCTATTTTTCCGGAGTTATCTTTAAGGAGATTTGCGCATTTCTTCGCGTCTTCCCATGTTTCAACCGCTCCCAGTTTCGTATCACTTGGTGTTAAAGTGACAACGCCGTATCCCATCTCTTCAAGAACCTTTATGACCCTTTCCCTTCCTTCCTCCACCAATTTATCTGGGAAAAATTCCCTGTTTCCAACTATCAAACCGAAATTCATCTTCTCCATATCCTTCCCTCCTTCACTTTTCAGAATCTCATCAAAGCCCTTTGGACGGCTCTTTTCCATCCAGAATAATATTCATTCTTCAGATTTTCGGGCATAGAAGGCTTATAGATTTTCCTGAATCTGATGAGATTTTCGATATCGTTCAAACCTTCCAAAAACCCCATTTTCCAGGAAGCAAGCAGAGCTACTCCACGTGCGGAGATTTCCTCTATCTCACTGACGAAGACAGGTATACCCAGAATATCCGCTTGAAATTGCATGAGAAACCTGTTTTCGGTAGCCCCACCATCAACTCTTATACCATCTGGCTCAATATCTATTTCTTTAACAATAACATCGAAGAGGTCCTTAACCTGATAAGCTATCGATTCCAGCGCTGCCCTGACAACATGCGCTTTTCCTGATCCTCTGCTCATACCCGTTATCAGAGCTCTTGCTTCGTTGTCCCAATAAGGCGCTCCAAGACCAACGAAAGCTGGGACAAAGTAAACTCCTTCATTATCGTTAATGGAACTGGCAAGTATTTCTGCTTCCTTCGGATCTTTTATGATTTGGAGATTCTCAATCAGCCATTTTATGATGTCTCCTGTACAGTGTATGTTACCTTCCAAAACGTATGTGACCTTCTCATCGATACTCCAACCAACAGAAGTGACGATTTTATCACTTGATATTATCAATTCGTTACCCGTATTCATCATGATGGACGTGCCTGTTCCGTAGGTGGCTTTTATGTCTCCTTTCCTGAAGCAGCCGTGACCGAACAGGGCGGCACTGGAATCTCCCATGACGGCTGCTATTGGTACTTCCTTCTTCAGTATCCCATTCAGATCCGTGTATCCAAAAATATAGTTTGAGGGCTTCAATTCCGGCAAAATCGAGGGTGGAATGGAGAAAATATCCAAAATCTCTTCATCCCATTTCAAATTTCTTATGTTGAGAAGCATCGTTCTACTCGCGTTGGAATAATCGGTAGCGTGAACAGATCCCTTGGTTAGATTCCATACAAGCCAGGTGTCTATGGTTCCAAAAAGTATATCACCTTTCTCCGCCTTATTTCTAACTCCCTCAACGTTGTCCAGTATCCACTTGATCTTGCTTGCGGAAAAATATGGATCCACGAGCAATCCCGTTTTTTCCTTTATAAAACCCTCCATCCCGCGTTTTTTAATATCGTCACAGATGCTCTTTCCCCTCTGACATTGCCATACTATGGCTCTGTAAACAGGTTTCCCACTCCTATCCCATAGAACCGTTGTTTCCCTTTGATTGGTTATAGCTACAGCGTGTATCTCTTCCTCGCTGATACCTGATTCTTCCAGTACCCTCCGTATAGCATCCGAAGTTCTTTGGAGAATTTCCTCAGCATCGTGCTCCACCCAGCCTGGTTTGGGATAGTACTGCTTGTGATACTCCGTTACCCTGTGAATCAAGGTACCTTTTTCATCGAATATAATTGCTTTGGTTCCCGAGGTGCTCTGATCGATGGAGAGAATGTACATGAGGGTCCCTCCTAAATCCTCCCAAGCATTTTCATAGCGGCTTTGTATATACCCTCCGCGTCCAGACCATAATGCCTGTAAACCTCTTCCTGCCTTCCGGTGACAGGGTATTCATCAGGTATCCCCAGTATCCTCACGGGAACTGGAAAATTCTGAGACACGAATTCTGAAACGGCCCCTCCCAATCCACCGAAGATGCTGTGTTCCTCCACCGTGATTATTTTTCCGGTTTCACGGGCAGCTTTAAAAACAGCTTCCTCATCCAAAGGTTTTACGGTGTGCATGTCTATAACTCTGGGATTTATACCTTCCTTTCTTAGAGATTTCGCCGCTTCCAAAGCGTGCCATACCGTCTCTCCCGTCGCGATTATGGTGATGTCCTCTCCTTCCATCAAAGTAATGGATCTACCTATTTCGAAATCACGTTCATCCTTGTAGACTATAGGAACAGGTTGCCTCCCCACTCTCAAATAAACTGGCTTTTCTAACTCAACCAATCTTTCCAGCAAATGGTTTGCCTCCGTGGCATCGCATGGCAGGATGACCACGATGTTCGGGATGGCCCTCATCACGGCTATATCGTGGAAAGAGTGGTGTGTACTTCCAAGTGGTCCATAACTCACTCCGCCACTCACCGCTATTATCTTCACATTAGCATCGGTGTAAGCCACATCATTTTTCACTTGCTCAAGGCTTCTAGCAGAGTAGAAACACGCTGGTCCGAAAACAAAGGGCTTTTTGCCACAAAGCGCCAATCCCGCAGCTATACCAACGGCTGATTGCTCCGCTATCCCTACTTCCACGAATCTTTCGGGAAATCTCTTTGGGAATTCAGCTATGGTGGCAGAACCTCTCGCATCCGATGTTATGACAACGATATTTTCATCCTTTTCAGCCAATTCCAAGATCTTCTCTCCTATGGCTTTCCTACAGGGAATTTTCTCCAACATATCCCACTACCTCTTTCAGCTGTTGTCTTAACTCCTCCAATGCCTTCTCATACTCCTCATCGTTTGGTACCCTGTGATGCCAACTTTTATCCCCTTCGATAAAAGATATTCCTTTTCCTTTCACTGTCCTGGCTATCACAAGATGGGGTTTCTTCTCAACCAAAGGAATCCTTTCGAACACTCGGACAAGTTCTTCTATATCATGACCGTTCACCTGGATCACTTGCCATCCAAATGACGCCCATTTATCCACAAGATTTTCGAGTTTTAAAACCTCCTCTGTATCACCAGATATCTGCAGACGATTTCTATCCACAATCCCCACCAGGTTATCCAGTTGGTAGTGAGCCGCTATCTGAGCTGCTTCCCATACAGATCCCTCATCCAACTCCCCGTCCCCCATCAATACATACACTCTGTAATCCTTATTATCCATCTTTCCAGCTATAGCCATTCCTATTCCCACAGCCAATCCGTGCCCTAAGGCGCCGGTGTTAACCTCCACTCCAGGAACCTTGGTTGTTGGATGACCCGTTAGCATCGATCTGTATTTACAGTAATTTTCCAATTCTTCTTTCGGGAAAAAACCGAGATCGGCGAGGATGGAATAGTAAACCTCTACACTGTGTCCCTTACTAAGGATGAAACGATCGCGATGCTCCCATCTTGGATTCTTCGGATTTATCCTCATGATCTTGTAAAACAAAATCACGAGTATCTCAACTGAGGAAAGAGATCCACCGGTATGCCCACTCTTTGCTTTGTATATCATGTTTATGATATCCATCCTTCTTTCGATGGCTTTCTTCTTCAGAAAGATCAGTTCCTCCTGTGTCACCCTGTATCACCTCTATTCTTCTTTCCTGCCAAGTCTCTCAACTATAACGGCTAATATTATGATGAAACCTTTGGCTACCTGCTGCCAGAAAGGAGAAACCCCTGCAAGAACGAGTCCATTGTTCAAAACTCCCATTATCAGGGCACCAATTACGGTTCCCGTAATCGTCCCTTTTCCACCAGAAAGAGAGGTCCCTCCTATCACAGTGGCTGCTATGGCATCGAGTTCGTACATCATACCAGCATTGGGTTGAGCGGAATCTAACCTTGCCGTTACTATCAAACCGGCTATAGCGGATAACGTTCCTGATATCGCATACACCCATAGCTTTATCCTGTTTGTATTCACACCCGATAGGATCGCAGCGCGTTCATTTCCTCCAACGGCATAGACATGTCTTCCAAACTTCGTTTTCCTTAGAATAAGTATTCCTGTTAGAGTAACGATAGCCGCTATCCAGACTGGCATTGGAACTCCCAGAAACCAACCTGAACCTATGTAATCAAAGTTTTCGCCCAGCTTGGTTATAGGATGCCCTTTCGTCCACAGCATTATGAATCCTCTGACAGCTGTTAACATACCTAGAGTTGCAACGAAAGGTGGTACCCTGAATTTGGTTATTATGAATCCATTGAAAAGCCCTATCGCAAAGCCTACGAGTATACCGAGTATAGAAGCCCCAAGAGGGTCGAATTTCAGTACCACTCCGAAAGCTGTGAGTGTGATACCGTACTTGAGCAGTTTCGCCGTTACAGCTCCCGAGAATCCCAGAATCGAACCAACGGAGAGATCGATACCACCGGTTAAAATAACGAAAGTCATACCAACTGCTATACACAGATTCACGGAAGTTTGTCGCAGGATTATCCACAGATTGTTCGGGGTGAAAAAACG
>CAZANP010000055.1:5993-10502 GCA_964486555.1 uncultured Thermotoga sp.
ATTCGCCTCATGCTTCTTGGAATAGCAGCTCTCAATAGTTTTTCTTCCGTGGCCTCACTTCTATCGAACTCTCCGGTTTTTTTACCTTCGGACATCACGACTATACGATCAGACATCGCCAGTATCTCTGGAAGTTCCGAAGAAACCATGATCACTCCCATACCGGATTTTGCAAGTTCACTGATGAGCTTGTAGATCTCACTCTTCGCGTTTACATCTATTCCCCTCGTCGGCTCATCTAGTAGAAGCACCTTTGGCCTTATTGCAAGCCATTTTGCAAGAACTACTTTCTGCTGGTTGCCTCCACTAAGGTTTTCAACGATTTGGTACAGGGAGGTGGCTCTTATGTTCAAACGCTTCACGTATTCCTCGGCCAAATTTTCCTCGAATTTTTTGCTGATCATGCCGAGCTTCACCAATTTATCCAGAGAGGTTATACTGATGTTGTGCACAACTGCCAACTGAAGGATCAAACCCGCCAGTTTTCTATCTTCAGGTACGAAACCTATACCGAATCTGAGAGCATCCTGAGGCGATGTTATTTCGATCTGTTTCTTTTCGAGGAACAATTTACCAGTTGTTCTTTTGGGATAAACTCCAAATATCGCTTCGAGTGTTTCACTTCTACCAGCTCCCATCAGTCCGTAGATCCCCAGGACTTCACCGTGTCTCACGTAGAAGCTAACACGATCGACGATTAATCTTCGCCGATCGGCCGACCAAAGACAAAGATCTTCCACTCTAAAGATCTCGTCAGAGATTTCCGTTTTTTCCTTCACGAAGAATTTGTCGATACTCCTGCCAACCATCAATTTGACGACATCGTCATACGAGAAATCTTTGACCAAGCCTTCCCCTACGATCTTCCCATCTCTCATTATGGTCAACCTGTCGGCTATTTCGAAGATCTCATCCAGTTTATGTGAAATATAAACGATTGATTTCCCCTCTTGTTTCAATATTCTGATTATTTTGAAGAGATTCTCTATCTCATGCTGACTGATAGCAGAAGTTGGCTCATCCATGATTATCACTTTCGAGTCCAAGGACAGAGCTTTTGCTATTGCGACCATCTGCTGTTGACCGGTACTCAGCTCCTCGATCTTTTCCCTGGGATCTATCGGTACTCCTAACCTTTCCAATATTTCGGATGTTTTTTCATACATCTTTTTATAATTGACAAAACCGAAAGCATCAACAGGTTCTCGAGATAGGAAAACGTTTTCAGCAACACTCAGATTTGGCACCAGATCCAATTCCTGTGGAATCAAAGCAATACCGTTATCCTGAGCTTCTTTTGGCGTTCTGAAATGAACTTCCTTGCCTTCGAGTATCACCTTTCCCTCGTAATCTGGATAAACCCCTGATAGAACTTTCATGAGAGTGCTTTTCCCCGCTCCATTTTCTCCCACAAGAGCGTTAACTTCCCCTCTATAGACTCGGAAAGTTACGTTGTTGACAGCCACAACACCAGGGAAGGTTTTTGTGATGTTTCTGGCTTCAAGAATGATGGAGCCCTCCACTTTAAAAACCTCCTCGTACCAATTCTAAGCGTAGGGGAATGAGTTCCAGAGGATACTTCACTTCTTCATCCCTCAGAAGGGTAAACACTCCCAGAAATTTGACGAAGGAACCTTCTCCTCTTGCCATCTCTTTCAATTGTTTCAGAAAGGAAAGAGCGACCTCTTCTCTTACGATCCCATTTAGAGCTGTGGATACGAGGTTGAAATCGTTTATCCTGTCGAAATCCTCCATCTTGATTATTCCAGTGGAATTCGCTATGGAGTTTCCAAATATGTGTGTCGTCACGAAGAAATCCGGTTTGTCTCTATTCTCTCGAATTTTTAGGGTGAAACCATCATCTTGGATGGATACAATCTCACCGGTCCCTTCAACAAGGTAGTATCTGTAATTCGATACACCAACGATCTTTGCGAATTTTTCATGAGCTTTTTCAGGATCCTTATCCAAAGCGTTCAGAACTTCTACAGCATCCACTGTCTGTAGAGAATCCATATTTTCGAGAAGTTTAACCCAGACTTTCTGAGCGTATTTTCTCGGATTGAAACCTTTTTCAGCCTGCTCTATTGGAACAACTTTGCAGGATCGATATATAATAAAACCAAGTATAGCGATAATTATCACTACAAAAACCTTCCCCTTCATATTGATATCCTCCTAGCGTGGAGGGGGCCACACGTAAGGTGGCCCCTCTTTTTATTTTCCTTTCTTCTCTTCTTTTCTTCCATAAGGCGCATATTTTTCGATGTTAGCTTTTGTGACGAGTTCAACAGTCACGGGCACTATCTCCGGGAATTGTCTCTCTCCCCTCAGGTACTGATCGGCCCATTCAGCTGCGAGCCTGGACATCAACTTGGGGAATTGCATGACCGTGGCAACTATCTGCTTTCCTTCTTTTATAGCGTATATGACGTCTTCAGCTCCGTCGAAACCGAATATGTATATATCCGTTCTTCCAGCTGCTTCGCACGCTTTCATAGCACCCAAAGCCATTGCGTCGTTTCCACACCATATGGCTTTGATTTCGGGATGAGCCTGAAGAATCTGCTCTGTCACCTTGTAAGCAGTATCCCTGTCGAATTCAGCGCATTGCTGAGCTACCATCGTGAACTCTGGGTAGTTGTCAACGACACTGTGGAAACCGTTGGATCTATCCCAGGTTGGTTGTGCACTCAGTATTCCCAGTAATTCCGCGTATGGTATCTTATCGGCTTTTACGTGCTCTTTGAGGAACTTGACGAAATATTCACCCATCAAAACGCCGCCGTAGTAATTGTCCGAGTAAATTTGAGACACTGCAAGACCTCTGGCGTTGATTCCTCTGTCGATACAGAACACAGGTATGCCAGCTTCTTTCGCCCTTTTAACATTGGCTATGGATCCATCGGCATCGGTTGGGTTGAAGAGTATGGCATCGTAACCTGCTGCTATGATCGTATCGAAGTGAGCGGATTCCTTTGCTGTATCGTTCTGTGAATCGAAGATCGTGACCTCGTATCCTAGCTCCTTCGCTCTTTCAGCTGCTGCGTTCGCCAAAACAACGAACCATGGATTGTTGAGAGTAGAAATTACAACGGCCATTTTTCCTTTCGGCTGCTGTGTTTCACCGAATGCGACGACGGATAGTACCAGAAGTGCTGAGATTAGTAGAAACACTACAAGACTTCTCCTCATACACACCACCCCCGTTTTAAGGATTCCCCTTATTCAAAGGGATCATCATTCCCTGGGTTTTGTGGATTCCCTTATAATTATCTCCGTTTCGAGGATTATGGTTTCTCTCTTCAACCTCTTTCCGTTCATCAGGTGAAAAAGGACCTTACCTGCCATCTTCCCCATGTCGTAAATGGGCTGTCTCACCGTTGTCAGGGCCGGTTTGTAATATTTGCTGAAGAACATATCATCGAATCCCGCCACGCTCACATCCTCGGGAACTCTGTACCCCATTTCTTCCAGAGCTTCTATTGCTCCAAAAGCCACCAGATCGTTTCCTCCTATTATTGCGTCTGGTATTCTTCCCAATTTTTTCGTCAATGAGTAACCACTTTCAAAGGTGAATTCACCGTAGAGTATTTGATAATCTTTTATCCGATACTTCTGAATACCCTTTATAAACCCTTGTAATCTCTCTTTCGCACTCGAAGTTTGTCTTTCCCCACTTAGAAAAGCGAAGGATCTATGACCCGTTTGTACCAGATAATCGATCATTTTTTCAACGCCTCCACTGTTGTCCACTCCCACGTAAGGTGCTTTTATCTTCTCGTATCTTCTATCCATAAAAACCAGTTTGATGTTTCTGGACATCAAAAGATCGCTCAGATAAGGATTGTGACCTCCTGAGCATGTTAATATGAGTCCATCGACTCTTTGAGAGAGCAACGTGCTCAAAAGTTTCGATTCTTCCTTCACGCTGTGATCCGTTCCACCCAGAATGAAGGAATATCCTTTTCTCTTCAGATAATCCTCGGCTCCCTTCACCATCAAAAGAAAAGCGGGGTTCGTGATGTCCGGTATAACGAAACCCACGATCTTCGTTGATCCCGTTCTCAAACTCCGAGCGATTCGATTGGGCTGATATCCCAACTCCTGTATAGCTTTGTTTACTTTTTCTATTAGTTCTTCACTCACAGAATCGGAATTGTTTATGACCCTGGAGACTGTCGAGATGGAAACACCTGCCAACTTTGCGACATCTCTTATACTGACGGTTTTTTTCTTATTCTTCATTTTATCCTCTCCGTTTTCAAGTAAACGTTTTCGAAAACGTTTTCCTCACACGGTAAAAATATAATTAAATCTTCAATCCCTGTCAAGTTTCAAAATAACTTGCAATAATCAATAAATATCGATCACAAAGAATTATCCATGGAGAGTTTTTCAAATCTCTTTCTCTCATCACTTTCTATAATAAAGATCCAAATCTCAAGTTCATGCTTTAAAAACCCTCAAACCGCTTTCAAGAAGAATTCTCTCAGCTTCCTTTGGAAC
>CAZANP010000056.1:0-10394 GCA_964486555.1 uncultured Thermotoga sp.
AGGAAGAGAGAAATAGAGGAGGCGAGAAGGTGGCGGTTGAGAAGATGGTGGTGATAGATGTTAAAGAAAAGAGCGTTGTTGTTGGAAAGAAAAGGGATATGTTGTGTGGTCACTGCTCCTTGAAAAATGTTTGTACAGCGGTGGATGAGGATATCAGAATCGAAATAGATTATGAGGATGGTGATCTTAAGGAAGGCGATATTGTTCTTGTGGAATCTCCAAGAACGGGGCCTTTGGAAATATCTGTGAAAGTTTATCTCATTCCTTTGATACTCTTTGTTTTCGGAATAATATTTGGAAACAGCGTTTTGAAATTGAAGGATGTATACTCTTTCTTGTTGGGAATATCTTCCGTTTTTATTTATTACACCCTTCTTAGATTTTTCGATAAAAAGAAAGTTTTCAAGATCGTGGGCAAGGTACCAAATCCAAATGAATGATATCACTTTGGAATAGTTATATCCTCCAGTTTACTGGTCACTTTCGTCGTTATCTCCACCCCATCTTTAGAGGGTGCTATCACAGCGTAAAAGAGATCCGCTTTCCTTTGGAAACCGTACCTTTTCTTTCCATTCACTTTTTCAAGGACTGGTCTCCACGTTCCACAATTTATATAAACCTTCTTTTTTTCACCAACGGGAACGATTCTTAAAGAGTGATGGTGTATATGACCAAATATCACGATATCCGTTTCCGGTATATCAGGTTTTTCTCCATCTATGTATCCTGCAAAATCCGCTTCTTTTAAACTCTTTCCTTTCAATATTCTTTTGGCGTTTTTGTACAGATAATCCGTTTTTCTAAATTCCCTTAGTTTCATAGTCACTCTGACGAGGATCTCTCCAAGCTTCATACCACCGAATCTGTTGACAAAGACCTTAGATAACCAGTGAGTCTTCGGGAAATTCTTTTTTATCCAGAGTTTCACCTCAGTTGTTCTCAACATCTCAACGAAGGACTTTATCCAAAGTTCCAGAATATCCACTCCTATATCGTACGCCTCCATCACGTATTCGAACCAGTGAAAAACATCCATAGCTGGTCTGACGTTATCATAATCCCTGATGATTTCTTTGGGAACAAGGCTCTGTATGTTGTCATCGAATCTCACCATCATGTACCTTGTCATGAAATCTCCAAGAGGTGGTATGAGCCTACCAGATCTCTTATCCTTAACGAACTTGTTTATAACATCGAACTGATTACCATGGATGGCTAGGATCTTAAACTTTTCATCGAGATAATATGGAACGATCGATATATCTCCGATTTTTTCTTTCAGTTTTTCCTGAAGTTTTGGATTTTTTAGCAGATAATAATCATGATTTCCCACGATGTATACCAGTTTATGTTTTTTCGTGAATCTTCTCAAAGCGCTGAAAACCTTTTCGTGTTTTCGCGTTATATCCTCGAAAATATATCCATCCAGTTTCTCTAAAAGAGTTTCGAAGGGAATCAATCCCCATTCCTTCACAACCCTGCTTTCCAACAGTTCAAAGCCATCCCCGACGATAACCAGTTCTATGTCATCTTCTTCATACATGGTGTTCAAAAATTTCACGAATTCATCATCGTACACGAAGTCATCCTTTGCCGATCCGTCTCCTATATGAAGATCGCTTATGAAAACTTTCTTCATGATCGATCCCCCGATTGATATTTCAGGAAGAACTCTCCGAGTTTCACTTCCAGGACGTTACATTCAATTTCAACTTTTTCTCCTATTGGAACTATAAAAGTTTCGTATTTTCCAACACTTTTTCCATTTATCCTTCCACCTTCCAGAGTGATCAGCACAGAAAATCCCTCTGATGTCCCATTTTTCATCAATCTGATTCTGAAATGTTCGCAATCGAACCTTTTGACGTTTTCATGATAGATATCCTTTATATTCACCTTCTTGATAACCTTAAGGGCTTTATCTAAATGAAGCTCTCTTCCCCTCCCCCAATCGTGTATTCTGTATGTGAGGTCAGAGGATTCCTGCACTTCGATTAGAAAGGAATCAGGTCCTAGAGCGTGTACAGTTCCAGCTGGGAGGAAGAGAAAGCTTTTTGGAGACGGTCTGAAAAAGGTTAAAGCATCGTTCCAATTGTTCGTTTCAATGGCTTCTTTCACCTTTTCATCATTTTCTCCTATGGCTACCTCGCTTTCTTTCAGAAAGAACCATCCTTCCGTTTTACCCCAGGGTTCGTTCGCTTCCAAGACCAAAGCCTCTTCATCGTTCGGATGAACCTGTACTGATAACCATTGTGAAGATGAGATGATCTTCACAAGCAAGGGAAACCTTGGATATTCCCTTCCAACGATCTCTTCCATAACCGAGTTCACATTCCTACCATCTTCGAGTTCTGTCACAAACATCGGATGACCTGAAAGGAGCCATACTTCGCCTATCTTTTTATCGGTACCGAAAAGCTTCCCAAGTTCGTATGAACCCCATATCATTTCTCTGAGTTTTGGAAGAACTTTTATCATTCTTTGTATCCTCCTATCTTTATCTCACCATCTTGATAGAAAACGATCGCTTTTTTTAGAATCCTTTCCACATAGAATTTTCTGTCGAATATGGATATCTCAACACCAGGATACAAAACGCTTCTTGCTATTATTTGAGCACCTTTCGCTTTCTTTTCGCTATCTTCCTTCAAAGCCTCATACTCTTTTCTGTTTCTATCCAATGACTCTCTCAGGTTTATCAGAGTCTGGGAGACCTTCATGAGCATCTCGAGTTTGTCTGGTGGTAATTTTCCACCACTTCTTTCCATCAATTTTCTGAGTTCCATGAGAACTTTCGTGAGTTTTCTAATGTTTTCTTCATCTAGCTTTATCTGAGCTTCCAGTACCTTCAACCTTTCCCTCACAAGAGGATCAACCCCAACCTCTACTCTTGTGCTCACACCGAGATTCGATCCGATCTCGTTGGCTATGACACTGTAGCCAGCAGTTATCACACCTCCGACTATTATACCTCTTGTAACCTCCACACTTCTTCCAGCTTTGATTTTGCTGTTTTCTATGGATCTATCGACAATAACGTCCAGACCAGCCTCCACCTCGACATTTTCTAAAAAATACGCTTTGACGTTTTTCCTGGCTTTGATGAGTCCTTTACCTCTACCCTTGGCTCCATGCACTTCCACGTCTCCATTCAGCGATATCACAGTTGAAGCCTCTGCAACACCCTTTATAACCACATCTCCCTTAGCTTTAACCACAAAATCCGGCCTCACATCACCTTTTACTTCCACAGAACCTGGGAAATCTATGTTCCCAACAGAGTAATCCACGTTTTCAGGTACAATAAGTGTCTCCTCGACATCAATGGTCCCGTCGTCTTTAACCACAAGGAGACCATCTTGTACGGCTATCAAAACATTCCCTTCCCTTTTGACATTTTTACCTAGGTTCAACTGTGGATCCTTCCCTGGCTTTGGTTTGACTGGCAATCCAAAAACATCTTTCCCTTCATGTCCTTTCGTTGGTGGTATGATTCTTGCTATTTTCTCTCCTTGCTTCACAAGGATCCTTTTCCTCGAAGGCATGGATTTCAAATCGACCTTGCCCCCCAAAATTTCCTCATATTCTGGCACTTTCTTTATCAGCTCAATTTCACCATCTTTACCGTCAACTGGAGGCTTCCCAACTGCCACAAGCTGTGGCACTCTGTAAATAGGATTTACCGTTAGCTGGTCGATCCTATCCTTTAAAATCCCGTACTTTATTCCCGCATTGTCAAGAGCTTTTAGAATATCACTCTGAGATATAGTTTCACCTTCTTCATCGGGTATGAGCGTGACGTATGCTGACATTCTATCTTTGCTGACGGATACTTCCACTTTCACGAAATATCACCTCACCAAGGGTGCTCTTTGAGGAAATCCTTCAATGACTTGATGGCTATTTCAGATAATTTCCTCCTCCTTTCGAAGCGATCCCTTACCCTGATTTTTGGAAGGAGCCCAAAATTCGCGTACATTGGCTTTAAATCTCCCATGCATCCTTCTATCACGTAGTGGAATAGAGAACCCAGCATCGTTTCCCTTGGAAATCTGACAGGTTCCTTTCCCTTCAGTATCCTGTATATATTGTACGCCACATATATCCCGGAAGCAGCAGATTCCACGTATCCTTCCACTCCAGTTATCTGACCTGCAAAAAATATCCTTTTGTCCTTCTTCAACCTCATGAAAGGATCTAAAACCTTTGGAGAGTTGATGTAGATGTTCCTATGCATGACACCATATCGAGCTATCTCAACCTTTTCGAGGCCAGGTATCATTCTTATAACCTTTTTCTGCTCTTTCCATTTCAATCTTGTCTGAAATCCAACAAGGTTGTACAATGTTCCTTCCATGTTATCCCTTCTGAGTTGAACGACAGCATAAGGTTCCTTTCCTATCCTCGGATCCACAAGAC
This sequence comes from uncultured Thermotoga sp., assembly GCA_964486555.1. Classification (GTDB taxonomy): domain Bacteria; phylum Thermotogota; class Thermotogae; order Thermotogales; family Thermotogaceae; genus 4484-232. The sequence goes on from CAZANP010000056.1 coordinate 4,420, forward strand.
CTGTAGGTCTCAATGGGCCAAAGCGCAGGGCATCTTTTCCACTTTTCGCTATTTCTTCTATAGGTTTACATCTCTCGAAAAGGAGCTTCTTATCGAAATCTTCTATTTCTATGGTTTCCGCTTCCACCAATGCTTTCCACAATCTTTCGTAATCTTCCTTGCCCAGAGGACAATTTATGTAATCTTTTGATTCTTTTTCGAATCTGTCTCCAAAGAAGACCTTCGATAGATTTACAGTTTCGTAGATTACAATAGGTGCCACCGCATCGAAGAAGTGTAGGAAACACTCCCCTAATAGTTCCTTAAGGAAAGCTGCTAAGGAAGGGGAAGTCACTGGTCCAGTCGCTACGACCCAGATCTCATCTGAAGAAGGGGTTAAACTCTTTATTTCCTCGCGAATTATAGAAACGTTGGAGAGGTCCTTTATTCTTTCAGTAACACCTTTTGAAAACCTTTCTCGATCGACGGCCAAAGCTTTTCCGGCTGGTATCTTTGCTTTGTAGGCTTCTTCAAGAATCAAGGAGCCTAACAACTCCATTTCCTTCTTCAACAATCCTTCAGCGTTGGTCGGATCTTCCGACTTTAAAGAGTTGCTGCAGACGAGTTCTGCAAACAGATCCGTTTTGTGCACTTCTGTCATCTTAACTGGCCTCATTTCATGAAGGACGACTCTAATGCCTCTTATGGCCAGTTGATAGGCAACCTCCGATCCAGCAAGCCCTGCTCCAACAACGTGAACTATCACTCTTTTTCATCATCCCTCCTGGGAGGTACCTGATATTTCTTTTTGAGGATCAGAAGATTTCCCACATCGACATCCTTGAACTTCATGACATCGAATATCTTCTGAATGATGTAAACCCCCAATCCACCGGGTTTTACTTCTTCCAAAGGCCTGGGTTTTACCTTAGAAGGATCGACCTTGGGGCCAAAATCTCTCAGAAGAATTTCCAGTTCGTTTGTATCGTCCTTCCATGTGAGCGTCATGACTATGTATTTACTCTCGTCTTTTTTATATGTATGAACTATTATATTGGACACCGCTTCATCCAGAGCGAGCTCTGTATCGAATATATCCTCCTCGAAAACTTTTTTGAGAAGGAGGAAATTTCTCACAACAGTCCTGGCTATTCTGATGTTTTCAGCTTTGGCTGGAAAGGAAAGAGAGATGACCTCCATCTACCATCCCGTCCTTTCGGAGAGTAATAGTATCAATGATTCCATATACAATCTTGGGGATATTAGATACTCCTTCTCGAAATTCAATATGGAAAGAAAAATATCATGCGCTTTTTTACCAACCATATTGGCTGTTTCTTCGATATCCCCCGTTTCTAAGAAGATTCTTATATCCCCCGGTACTTCATGATCGAAAGATATGCTACCCTTGAAAACAATATCTGGTATCTCCTCATACAAGAATTTTCCAGATTCTCTTGAATATCTCTCAAGTAATAAGGCTTTTCTCAAAGCTTCCGAGAAATTTTTTTCTTTGGATGATATATAAACAGATCCTTCGAAACTCATATCTGGGAAGTCCAGGATAACGTAGAGATCCATGGAACCTAAATTGTAAATCCAATCCGCTACTCTTGAGAGTTCTTTTCTTAAATTGAAACGTTCTTCCATATTTTCCATTTTTACAAGAGCTATTCGCCTTCTTGCTTTCCATTCAGGGCTCTCTTTTTCTAGGTTTTTTATGAAATCAGGATATTCTCTATAACCCCACAGAACGTGATCTATGTATGTTTTCAAATAAACAGGATTTTCTCTCTCATCAGAAGGTATCAAAACAACGCATTCACCAATTACGGTTTCTATCTTCGAAATGGTGTAATCAATACCGTAGAAGTTCCCCGATAAAGTCGTTCCGACCTCATCCACTATCCTGGAAAGCTCCAAAATTCTGGATTCTTCCATATCGATATTCGACCACATTATTCTGTCTCCGAAAACCAACGCCATCTTAGCTCCTTCAAAATCAATCATCTTTACTCCTCCTGACTATTCTCACCTTATACCTGCCGATTTTCAAATTTCTCTTACCAACCCATAGATTTTCCGGTAAGAGAACCCTTCGAGGTCTCAAGACAAGTATCAATTCTTTCAAAAATTCTTCTCCTAGTTTGAGAAGTTCTTCATCGATTTCGAGAGTTTCAGGATCCAATTCGAATTTTCTTTGTACACCGTACAAATTCAAGATCCTTTTCAGTTTTTCTTCTCTTCTCATTCGTGATATTTTCCTCTTCTCCTCAGTCTCTCTTTTGCTGAAGATGCAACCACAGTAATTCTGCCTGTAGATACCAAGCTCTCTGGAAACCTTTATGCTGAATTCCTGTCCCCCTTTCTTTTTAAAATCCGCGAAATAAAACTTGATACCGTATTTTCGCTCTAAAGCTTTTCCTATCTCTTCTATCCAGGAAAGATCCTTCATGGGGCTTGCTGCTAGAGTGGTTGTAAAAGCATCGAATCCTTTCCTGCCAAGTTTAGCGGTTTCATCCAACCGGTATTTGATACATTCATAACATCTTCTGCTTCCTTCACCTAACTCCTTGTACTCCTTCACAACCTTATACCATTTTTTTATGTTGTAATCTCCCTTTATCAGCGGTAACTTCCATTTCCTTGCGAGAAATTCAACGTTTTCTAATCTCTTTTCGTATTCTTTTAGAGGATGTATGTTGGGATTGAAAAAGAAAAGAGTCAAATCGTGATCCTTCAAATGGTGATAAGTCGCTATCAAATCGGGAGCACAGCATACATGAACCAATATCTTCATGGAAGACACCTCAGAACACTTTCTTAGAATCGAGCAGTATGGTGACGGGACCATCGTTTATCAAATGAACTTCCATTTTCGCCCCAAAGACACCGTTTTCAACCTCAATTCCTTCTTTTTTAAGGATCTCTATGAATTTTTCGTAGAAGGCTCTTCCTTTCTCAGGAGAAGCAGCTTGTGTGAAAGAAGGTCTCCTTCCCCTCCTACAGTCTCCGTAGAGCGTGAATTGGGAGACAACAAGTATCTTACCTCCAACATCCTTCACGGACTTGTTCATCTTACCCTCATCATCTTCAAAGATTCTGAGATTCACCACTTTGTCAGCCAGCCATTTCAAATCCTCCTCAGAGTCTTCCTTACCCACTCCAAGAAGAACGAGAAGCCCTTTATCTATACTTCCAACAACCGTTCCATCCACAACGACCTTTGACTCTCTGACTCTCTGAACTACCGCTCTCACCCTACCACCCTTTCGACACTCATAACACATTTATGATTCTTCAGATTGCTCATGAGTATTGAGAGTTCCTCTGTGTCTCTTACTTTCACATGTACTCTCACAACTGTTGGTTCCCTGTTTGGGGTTAATATTTTAGCAGATACGAAATCCACTCCATGATCTCCTATGTGGTTTATCAGATTTCCAATATCACTCTTTTTGACAACAACTATCCTGAGAAAGGCATCGAAGGAACCCACTACATCCGTGACCCACTGTGCATCGAATATTCTGTCTTCATCTATCCCTTTCAAATTCTTACAGTTGATCCTGTGGATTGTGATACCCCTCCTGCTAACAACACCAACTATGGGATCACCCATGATGGGATTGCAACATTTCGCTATATGAACTTCTATGTTTTTCAAATTACCCACGACCACAGGTGAAGAACTTGTAGAAATTTTCCTCCGTCTCTTTCTCTTTGTCTGCGTTTTCTCCCCGGTGATCGCTTCAAGCAGATCCTGGAAAGTTATCGTTCCTTCCCCTATCTTCATGAAGAACTCTCTGTCCGAGAGCCCTTCTCGCATCTTTTTCAACCCATCTATTTCCAGAATCTCTTCCAGAGATTTTCCGAGTTTTTTGCTGATCTTCCTCAGTATATCCTTTCCTCGTTCTACCAGTTCTCCTCCAAATTTCTCCTTGAAAAATCTTCTGATCTTTGCTTTTGTTCTAGGAGATTTTGCGTATTTCAACCAATCGAGACTTGGACCAGGAGAGTTCCTGTTGACTATGATCTCAACCACATCACCATTTTGGAGCTGATAATCTATTGGAACCATCTTCCCGTTGACCCTGGCTCCAGCAAAGTGATGACCGATCTCCGTGTGAATGGTGTAAGCAAAATCTATCGGAGTAGCACCTTTGGGAAGATGTTTTATCTCACCCTTGGGTGTGAAAACGAAGACCTCATCCATCTGAAGTTCTTTCTTTATGTCATCTATCCCAACGATTCCCTGAGATATCTCTTTCCTCCATTCCAGAAGCCTTTCAAACCATTCTTGAGCTGATTTCAAATCAGGTTTTTCTTTGTATATCCAATGAGCTATCAGACCGTACTCTGCTTCCACGTGCATCCTCTCGTCTCTGATCTGAATTTCAAGGGGTTCTCCATATTGTGTTATCACTGTCGTGTGAAGTGATTTGTAACCATTGGATTTTGGAGCGGCTATGTAATCCTTTATCCTTCCTGGAAGGGGAGGCCAAATGCTGTGAACGATACCAAGGACGCTGTAACATGTTGGAACATCTTTCACGATCGCCCTGACAGCTATGAGATCGAAGATTTCTTCGAACCTTTTCCCTCTCTCTTTCATCTTTCTCCAGATACTGTAATAATGCTTGTAACGTCCTTCTATCTTCGCTTCTATCCCATGTTCTTCTAAAGCAGCTTTCAATATATCCATGTACTCTTTCGTCCTTGCTTCCCTCTCCTTCTTCTTCTCCGCTACCAGCCTTTTCAACATGTAGTATTCCTCTGGATAAAGAACTTTGAAAGCCAAATCCTCCAATTCGGATTTGATGGAGTGAATACCAAGTTTATGAGCTATCGGTGCATATATTTCAAGGGTTTCAAGCGCTTTATAGCGTTTTTTCCCTTCATCCCTGACGTACTGTATCGTTCTCATGTTGTGAAGTCTATCAGCGAGTTTCACGAATATAACTCTCATGTCTTCGGCCATAGCGAGGAACATCTTTTGAATAGTTTCTATCTTTCTCTTCATATCACTCATTCCAACAGGGGGATTTATACTACTAACTTTTGTGACACCATCCACAATCCTTGCGATTTCTTTCCCGAATATTTTAATGATGTCGTTCAATGTCACCTTTCCTTCGCTGTCTTCAACCACATCGTGAAGAAGACCGGCTGTTATAGTAACAGCATCCATTCCGAGGGATGCTAAGATTCTTGCAACTTCTTTTGGATGATTGATGAAAGGCTCTCCTGAAAAACGTATCATTCCTTCATGAGCCTTTGAAGCCACAACATAGGCTTTTGAGATTAGATCTCTTTCTTTCTGAAGGAATCCATGACCTTTTATCGAGACAAGCTCATCCACAAATTCCTCGGCTTCCCTTTGTATCTTTAGTCTCTCCATGTATATCACCTTCAAAGAAATCATATCACAAGATTTAAAAAAAGGAGAGGGACTGTAAGCCGGATTCTGTCGGGGGTGGTCATCAATCTGTGCGGCCTACCCGGGGATTCGGGCGGGCCACCCTCCCCTGCTCGGCCTTGCTCCAGGTGGGGGTTGCCAAGCGATCGGGTTACCCCGATCCTGGTGGGCTCTTACCCCACCGTTCCACCCTTGCCTTCTCAGGCGGTCTTCTTCTCTATGGCCCTTTCCAGGGATCGCTCCCTCCGGGTGTTACCCGGCACCTCGCCCTCGGAGTCCGGACTTTCCTCAGAACACACACGTGCGTGTGCCCGCGACCACCCGTCCCTCTCCGGGAAAATTATACATTACTGGGGTATGGGGTGAAGGGTGTGGGGTTCGATCATCGATCACCGAACAGCGATCATCAACCACCTTAACACCCTGTACCCTATACCCTACTATTTCATACCCCTCACCCTAACATTTGAGTTGCATTTTCTTGACCGATATGTGAGAGAGTGTGTATAATCATATAAGGTCTCTTTAAAACGAAGAAAGGAGGTAGAGGTGGTATGAAAAAACTCTTCATTCTTTT
>CAZANP010000057.1:0-10237 GCA_964486555.1 uncultured Thermotoga sp.
GAGGATCCCCTCTGAATTTGAAAAAATACATCAGTATGATTTTCTTGAAAATTCTTGGGTGTTCCCTTGTCATCTCGTATTCCACTTCCATCCTGAAACTTTCCAACTCTTCGAGTGCTTTCATTTTCCTCAAGATCGCCACAACATCCATACCTGTGCATGCCATAAGTGAGTAGAGTAGCATTTCTTTAGGTCTCGGTGCAGAGTTCTTACCTCCTTCACTCTCGTTCGAATCGAAGAAGATATCGTGCCCAGAAGATGTTTTGGAGTGAAACAACATGTTCCCAAACCACTCCATCGTGGCTTTGGGAATAGCTACCACCCCTTTCACCACGCCATTTTCCCAAGTATCACCAATATTCCCAGTGTGATGATGAAAGCTGATCCTGCTATTCTCAAAACTTTTTCCCATTTAGGTTTCCCGAAACCTCTGGAAGTGAGTTTCGCGATCAATCCACCTATGGTGAGAAAGGGAATGGATATTCCTAGCGAAAAAATGAATAACAAAAATGCACCTTTCATGGGATTTGTTTGGGAAGCTATCATGAAAATGGATGCAAGAACGGGACTACTGCAAGGTATCCATACAAAACCAATGGCCATTCCAAGCAGAAAACCCTTCCAGAATCCACCACCTTTATATTTCCAAACGTTTACCTGTTTGGCTTTGAAAATTTGCGCTTCAAAAAGGTATAAAACTCCCATCAGTACGATACCTGAGCCAACAACGATGTTCACTATCTGTCCATATCTTTCTAAAAAAGGACCGATGTTGCCAGACAGCGCTCCCATGATGGAGAAAAGGAGGGAAAGTCCCAGAAAGAACCCCAAAACCTTGAAAAATCTCTTTCCTGCTGTCATGAGAACTCCTAAAAATCCTGGAATCAGAGGGATAACGCAGGGGCTGAAGAACGCTAAAATGCCGTGTCCCAAGGCGATCCATACGCTAACATCCTTTACAAGAGTTATTTCCATGTTCACTCCTCCTGAATCAGTAAAACTCTGTAGACACCTCTTTCCTTCAAACTATTCGCCAATTCTTTATCATTCGTTATGTACACTTTGAAAACATCCAGATTCTCAGGGAATTTATCAACATATGTGGAATTTGGATCATTCTTCAAAATGAAATCTCCTTCTTCTTTGGATACAGTGACTATTTTCGGATGTCCAAAGAATGTATCCTTCTTTTTCATGTATTCTTCAAAACTTTCCTGGATGTTCTCCTCCATGTATCTCAAGATGTACATGAGAACCTTCACAAAGGTTTCTGAAGGAACGAATCCTGGTAATTTCGTTATACCCTTGTCACCTTTCCAAAAAATGAAAGTTGGTGTTCCTCTGATTCCGAAAGCTCCGAAGAGTTGAGAATTTGTGTATTCTTTCTCTAAAAACGTTGTTTTCTTGTCATTTGGAAGGATCTCCACGAAAATGTAGGCACTTCTCAGAAGCTTTTGGACGGTTTCATCGGGGAAGACTTCTTTCATGAACTTTACACAGTACCCACATGTTTCCGATGAAAACTCCATGAGCAGAATCTTATCTTCTATGACGGATATTCGATGTGCAGTTCCAACATCCTCAAATTTCGTGTTTAAGCCTAAAATAACTGATGAAGCTATAAGCAGGATCAGTACGATACGCTTCAAATCATTCACATCCCTTCTTTTTAATCTGCTCTTAAATATACCATAATTATCATTAACATGAAATAACATCCTTTTAAAAATAGACTAATTAGGTCTAAATAATATTACATAGGAATCCTATACGGTCGAGATTCTTTGATGAATCGGGATCTTTCCAGAATAGAATCGATTTTCTATTCATTTCGAATTTTTGAATAAGCGAGAGAAAATGTTAGAATTTTTTCAACAAAAGTAAGAAAACGAAAGGAGGAGATCATATGGAAGTTCCTGTAGATAAACTGGAAATTCTCAAGGACGTCACAGATCAGCTGATAGACCTAATGCTGAATTTCAGGCAGAGTGGCCATCCTGGTGGTTCGCGCTCGAAAGTTTACATGCTTCTGTCGCTTTTGTTTTCAGGGCAGATGAGATTCGATATAAGGAAACCTGAGCATCCATTTGCCGACAGGTTCATACTCTCGGCTGGACATAATATACCGCTGGTCTACGCCGTTTTAACGATTGTAGGAGATCTGTTCAGATACAAGTATGAAAAAACAGGAAATAGGTTATACTGGATAGACCCTGAAAAGATAGTTCTTCCGGAAGATCTTATAAGATTCAGAAGACGCGGGGGGCTACCGGGTCATGCTGAATTTGCAGGGAAAACTCTCATTCTCAAATTCAACACGGGTCCTTCTGGCCATGGCCTTCCAGCATCCGTTGGAGAGGCTTTGGCTCTGAAGAGAGCAGGTGCTGGTAATGTGAGAGTCTGGGTTATAGAGGGAGACAAAGCTTTGACAACTGGTGTCACCCACGAATCGAAAAACAGTGCGTACGCTTTGGGACTGGATAATCTCTTCTGGCTGATAGACTGGAACAACTACGGAATAGATGATCCTCCTCTAAGTGCCACAGTTCATGGAACTCCTCAAGAGTGGTTCGAATCTTATGGTTGGAGAGTTATAGGAACTCCTGAAGGGGAAAACTGGAAGGAAGTTTTGAGAGTGATAAACGAATTGGGAGATTATCAGATAAAGAACGTTCCAAACGCCGGCTGGTTCAGAAACAGAAAGGGAAGAGGATATCTCGTCTACGATAACAAGTCCCATGGAACTCCTCACAAAGCGAACAGCGAGATTTTCTGGAAAACGAAGGAACCTTTCATGGAGAAGTACGGCGTTGAATTCGTGGGGTACATGAAACCTGCACCAAGGGACTACGATGAATTCAAGGAGCAGACCATGAAGAACATAGAGATTGCTCTCAGCGTTCTGAAGAGAGATGAGGAAATGGTGGAATTCGTCGTGGAGAGACTTCTTGAAATAGCTGGGACTGTGCCAGATGATCTGAACCTGAAAATAGTCCCGATACCAAAGAACGATCAGGACCTTTGGGATTACAGGAAATATCCCGATTCCATTTTCTTCAAACCTGGAGAAAAAGCTGCTAACAGGCATGCTCTGAGAAGATGGGGGGCTTTCATAAACGCGAAGACGAAGGAAAAATATGGAAGACCCCTTTTCCTTGCAGCTTCTGCAGATCTTTCTGAATCCACCAACATATGTGGATTCGCAGAAGATTTTGGAGAAACTAAAGGATACGGTTGGTACGATAGAAACAAAAATCCCGACGGAGTACTTCTTCCCCAGGGGATAACCGAGATGGCCAACGCAGGAATATCGGTTGGAGTTGCCGTTGTAAATCTTTCAAAAGATCCTTACAAAGAGTTCAACGGTTTCTACATGGCGACGAGTACCTACGGTTCGTTCGCTTACCTGAAATACGGTCCGTACAGACTCTTCAGCCAGCTTGCCCAGGATTGTCCGTTGAAACTCGGGAAGGTTCTTTGGATCGCTGGTCACAGTGGTCCTGAAACGGCAGATGATTCAAGGACACATTTTGGAATATTCTCACCAGGAGTTACAAGGCTTTTCCCAAAAAATCAGGTTGTGAATCTTCATCCATGGGAGGCTAATGAAGTACCAATTGTCCTTGCAGAAGCCTTCAAACACGACTTCCCGATCGTAATACTTCATCTGACAAGACCCCCAATAGAGATACCTGACAGAGAAAAGTTGAACATACCGTCACATTTCGAAGCAGCAAAGGGGGCTTACCTTATCAGAGACTTCAAGGAAGGTGAAAAAAAGGACGGTACCATATTCGTGAGGGGAACCATGGCTACCTACAATCTCTTGAAGATACTGCCAGAACTCGATGAAAAGTACAATTTGAAGATAATAGCTGCGATAAGTAGGGAACTTTTCGACTTACAACCGGATGATTACAAAAGCAAAGTCCTTCCATGGGAGGATTGGATGGATTCTATGGTTATAAGCACAGAATCTCTTGTTGCAACGGAAGCATGGGTTTCCAGTGACGTGTCCAGGATGTATTCCTTGACGAGCGATTGGGACGACAGGTGGAGAACAGGAGGAACGGTCGATGAAGTTATAGAAGAAGCACACCTCGATCCAGGGAACTTGTTGAAAGGAATAAAAAGATTCGTTGAGGATAGAAAGAAAAGACTCCAAATGCTTTGTATAGAGGAATAAGAAGAGCCCGGGAATTCCGGGCTCTCTTTTTAAAACTTTCTAAAACTATACACTTTCTTCTTTTTCGGTTTTTCGAATTTGCATACACCAGCGGGACATCTCTCGGCATCGATGTGGGCTTCGAACTCTTCTTTGAAGTTCTCAAGTATCGATAGGAGAGGAACAGGTATACTCTGTCCGAGTCCACAGAAGGAGGTTTCACCAGCTGCTTTTGCAATTTCTCTCAGAAGTTCCAGATCTTCTTTCTTTCCTTGACCTTTACTTATCCTTTCAAGTATTTGAACTGCAAGTTTCGTTCCTTCTCTGCATGGAGTACACTTTCCACAGGATTCGTGTTCGTAGAATCTCATCGTATTCAGTGCAAGATCAACAGCACAATGCGTCTCGTCAGCTACGAGTATGACACCAGACCCAAGGGAAACCCCATAATTCTGATAGGAGTCGTAATCCAGTGGCACATCCAGTTTATCGGGACCTATGAAGGTACCAGCAGTTCCTCCTGTTTGGACTATTTTGAGTTTCTTTCCACCTTCCACTCCTCCACCGAATTTGAATATAAGATCCCTAACGGTGGTACCAAGAGGAACTTCCACTATCCCCTTCTTCACAACATTTCCAACAAGGGAAAACACCTTCGTTCCAGGAGATGATTCGGTTCCAAAGCTCTTGAACCAATCAGCACCCTTCAATATTATGCGAGGAACGTTGACGAACGTTTCCACGTTGTTGACGACAGTTGGTTTTCCAAAAAGACCAAACGTTGGTGGATAAGGTGGTTTGAGTCTCGGTTTTGCGGGTTTTCCTTCTATGGATTCGATGAGAGCGGTTTCTTCACCTGCTACGTAAGCTCCTGCTCCGAGTCTTACAGAGAGATCGAAGCTGAATCCACTTCCTAGGATGTTCTCACCGAGGAATCCATACTCGTAAGCATCTTCTATAGCTTTCCTGATGGTATCTATCGATCCGTAGTACTCCCCTCTTATGTATATGTACCCCTTTGTTGCACCAACAGCGTATCCTGCTATGATCATACCTTCTATCAAAGAGTGGGGATCCCCTTCCATTATCAATCTGTCTTTGAAAGTGCCTGGCTCTCCCTCATCGGCGTTACAAAGAACGTACTTTTGATCTCCACTCGCTTTTGCAGTGAATTCCCATTTCAGTCCTGTTGGGAAGCCTGCGCCACCTCTTCCTCTCAAACCACTCTTCTTTATCTCATCTATCACATCCTCTGGCTTCATCTCCTTCAAAACCTTGGCAAGTGCAAAGTACCCATCCCTTGCTATGTACTCTTCAATGTTCATTGGATCTATCTCTCCAACGTTCTGCAGGACAATTCTTGTCTCTTCAGCGACTTTTTCCACTTCCACGGTTTTCTTTATCTTCTCAGGTGGTATCTCAAGGGATAGAACTCTTCTTCCTTTTAATAGGTGCTCCTCGAGTATCAGCTTGACATCATCTGTTTTCTTCACAAGGTAGTGAACACCATCCGGAAGTATTGTGAATATGACTCCTTCCATGTACACACCCATGCTACCCGTTTCCAGGACGTCCACGGTACTTTCCAGATTGTATTCCTTGACGAGATCCTTGAGATAGTTGAGGAAGTGTCTTGCTCCAAGAAGGATGCTGTTGGAATCGACAGAAACCAAAACCACGATCGGTTTCATTTACCCTCACCCCTTTCTTTTTTCCTGATCTCCTCTATTATTTCCCTGACTCTCTCGGGGGTGAGGTTACCGTAGAAATCCTCGTTTATCATAATGACAGGAGATACTCCGCAAAGCCCCAAGCAACTGGTCTTTTCTAGAGTGAACAATCCGTCTTCTGTCGTTTCTCCGAAGTCTATTCCCAAAACCTCTTTCAGTGTTTCTACGATCTCTCTCCCACCCGTTACATGGCACGGCAGACTCGTACAAACCCTTATTACGTATTTCCCTCTGGGTTTCGTTGAAAACATGGTGTAAAAGGTCAGAACTTCGTACACTTTTGATAGAGGAATTTCGCACTCTTTAGCAACTATCTCCACAGCTTCTGGTGGTATGAAATTGTTGAAGTGCTTCTGAATTTCGTGGAGAACGTTTATAAGGATATCTCTCTCCTCAAGTCTTTCTTTCCTAACACTCTCTATTATCTCTTTCACTTCTTCTACAGAAACCATTTCTATACCCCCTTCAAGGTGACACTTTACTTATTGCACCGAATCTACAGACTTCCATACAACTTCCACACCTTATACACACATCGTTATCTATTTCATGAACTTTTCTCACCTCTCCCGATATCGCATTCACAGGACACACTCTCGCACAAGCTGTGCATCCGACACATTTTTCAGGATCGATCACGTACCTTATGAGGGCTTTACACTTTTTGGATGGACAGCGTTTTTCTTTGACATGGGCTTCGTACTCTTCCCTGAAATACTTGAGCGTTGACAAAACGGGGTTTGGAGCTGTCTGTCCAAGACCACATAGAGAGGTTTCCTTTATAATGTTTCCCAGTTCTTCCAGTGTTTCCAAATCCTCCATCGTTCCTTCACCCTGGGTTATTCTCTCCAGAATCTCCAGCATCCTTCTTGTTCCTTCTCTACATGGAGTACATTTTCCACAGGACTCCTCTACCGTGAATTCCAGGAAGAACTTTGCAACGTCGACCATACAGTCATCCTCATCCATGACCACCATTCCGCCCGATCCCATGATGGCTCCGAGTTTCTGCAAGGACTCATAATCAACAGGTGTGTCAAGGTACTCTGCTGGAATACATCCACCACTTGGGCCACCTGTCTGAACTGCCTTTATCTTTTTACCGTTTGGGACACCTCCACCTATCTCGAATATCAATTCCCTCAGGGTTATACCCATGGGAACCTCCACCAAACCTGTGTTTCTGACCTTTCCAGCGAGTGCAAACACCTTGGTTCCGGGTGAAGAAGGCGTTCCATATTTTTTGAATTCGTCTGCTCCGTTTCTTATGATCCAGGGAACGTTTGCCAAGGTTTCAACGTTGTTTATAACAGTTGGATAACCCCAAAGCCCTCTTTCAACAGGATATGGTGGTTTAACTCTGGGCTGTCCTCTTTCACCCTCTATTGAAGCCATAAGGGCAGTTTCTTCACCACACACGAAAGCTCCTGCACCTATCCTTATTTCAATATCGAAATTGAAATCACTTCCCATGATCTTTTCACCGAGGAATCCATACTCCCTTGCTTGGTCTATCGCTATCTCAAGCCTTTCTATAGCAAGAGGATACTCTGCCCTTACATATATGAAACCCTTTGAAGCACCGACGGCGTATCCCGCTATAACCATACCCTCAAGGACAGAATGTGGATCTCCCTCCAAGATAGCCCTGTCCATGAAAGCACCAGGATCACCTTCGTCTGCGTTACAGACTATGTATTTCACATCGCTTTCCTGTTTTCTTGCGAGTTCCCATTTCAGTCCTGTTGGGAAACCTGCGCCACCTCTTCCTCTCAAACCACTCTTCTTTATCTCATCTATCACATCCTCTGGCTTCATCTCCTTCAAAACCTTGGCAAGTGCAAAGTACCCATCCCTTGCTATGTATTCCTCTATCTTGGTTGGATCGATCACTCCCAGATTTCTTGTTACTATTTTCACTTGTTTTTTGAAAAAGGGTAATTCCTCTTGAACCTTCGGAAGTACCTCTCCCGTTGGTCCTTGGTATAGAAGCTCTTCAACGATTCTTCCTTTTAAGAGATGTTCCTCAACGATCTTTTTGGCGCTTTCAGGTGTGACTTTTTTGTAAAAGACACCTTCTGGGTACACTACAACTATAGGTCCCAGAGTACAGGCTCCCATACATCCTGTTTCAACGATCCTTACAACCTCATCCAAACCGTATTTCTTTATTTCATCCTCCAATACCTGTTTCACACTCTTCTCACCTGCTGAGATACACGCTCCTCCTGCGCACACCAAGACTGTGTTAGTTGTTAAGGGCATTCGTACCACCCTCCCTCATGCTTCTCCCCTTCTCACGACTAGATCATCCACTATCTTTCCTTCCATTATGTGCATTTTCACGATTCTTCTTGCGTTTTCTGGATTAACATGACCGTAAACCACGGGTTCCTGACCTTCGAGTCTCACCTCTATCGTGGGTTCGACTTCACAAAGTCCCATACATCCAGATTGAACAACGGCGATATCCGTTATGTTGTTCTCGTTCAAAGCTTCAACTATTGCTTTTAAAGTATCTTTGGCGCCAGCAGCTATACCGCACGTCCCCATGGCAACAGTTATCTTGCCTCTTTTTCCAGTCTCTCCTCTCATTTTCAACTCCTGCAACGTTTTCTCCTTTATTTTCAAAAGGTCCTCCAAACTCTTAACCTTCGCCATTCTTACCCCTCCTTCCTGTACTTCGCTATTATTCTTGGAACCATGTCTGGTGTGACTTTACCGTAGAAATCTCTCTCCCCAATGAGAACGACTGGTGCCATACTGCAAGCGCCAAGGCACCTCACAGGATGGACAGAGAAAAGGCCATCTTTGGTGGGTTGTTCAGGCTCAACTTCTAGCTCTTCAAGGAACCTTTCAAATACCCTATCTCCGCCTTTAACGTAGCAGGCTGTCCCCAGACAAATCTTTATCTGATACTTTCCTTTTGGTTTAGTTGAGAAGAAATTGTAGAAGGTGACAACACCATAAACCTTGGAAACAGGTATCTTCATTTTATCAGCAACGAATTCCATAACCTCGGGTGGTAGGTATCCAAAGATCTCCTGAGCTTTATGTAGAACATCGATCAGAGCATTTTTCTTTTCCTTGATGGATTCGATGTAGGATGATAATTCATCGAAAAGTGCTTCATCGAACGTTGTTTTCTGCAATGACCTCACCTCCTGATAAAAATTTCACGATCTGGCTCGTTACGATTATAACATTTTTACGAAGCTGTTCATAGATCAGATGGAAGCCTTATTACTTTAAAAGAATTTCAACGAGTAGAGGAGACACGATGGGAACTACAAGGGTTATGACGAAACCGTTCAAAAAGGAAATGGGCTCGATTTCCCTTCCACTGACGAGTCTTATGATGCCAAGGGTGCTGTCCATGCTGGTTGCACCACCGGAAGCTACAGGAGCCAGAACATCGATTCTTGCCAAAAGAGGTGCGAGGAAAATCGTCAGAATCTCTCTCAGAATGTTGGCGGTGAAAGCAATGGCTCCGAGTGTCTCATAACCTTGGGAAGTAAGGAAAGATCCTGTAAAACTGTACCATCCCATACCAGAAGCCACAACTGCGCCCCCCTTTGGCCCCATTTTCAAAAATAACCCTATGGTAAAACCCGCAACGATGGAGCCTAAGATAGAGGAAAACGGTATGAGGAGGAGTTTGTAACCTTTCTTCAGAACATTTCGTACCCTCTCAACATCCGATCCCATCTCCCAACCAACGAAGAATATGAGGAGGGCAAGAAATATATCCACACCTTTCGAAAAGATCCAGTTGTTTCCAAATCCTAATATTCCAAATATCATTCCAGCTCCAACACTCATCAATACTAACAGGATCATCTTATCCTCCTCCACAACGGAACGACAAAAGCAATGCTCCCAGCTATAGAAGCTAGGGATATCACCAGCGAATCACCTATAATCTTTCCAAGTTCTGTCAGATTGGATACCGACTTTCCCGTCTTATAACCCACGAAGAAGAGAAGCAAAAGCAGGAAAATCCAGAAGAAAAAACTTTTTGGAGGGTGTTTAAGGATGTAACCCACGATGAAACCAAAGAGTAAAGGTAGAAATATCGTCAGGATCAAGCCTCATCACCTACCTCATGGTTGTTTGGAAAAGATATTATCACAAATTTCGATCTGATGGAAAATAGGTGTGGGGTTGTTCCAAAAATATGCTAGTTGTTAGCTGATAGGGGTTCGGTGATCGATGTTCGATGGTGATTTTACTCTATACCCTGTATCCTATTCCCTGGTATCCAACACCAATCAGCGATTATCGAATAGCAGTCAACGAACACCAATGAACGATCACGATTACCGAATTTTGAAACATCCCC